>NZ_JBIRPW010000003.1:585436-746501 GCF_044332905.1 Streptomyces sp. NPDC021224
CGCGGTCAGGGGCGCGGGGAACTGCGCGAGCAGCCCCCACGGGCCTGAGGTGAGGTACGCACCTGTGCGGGTACGGCGGCGCGGTCAGGGGCGCGGGGAACTGCGCGAGCAGCCCCCACGGGCCTGAGGTGAGGTACGCACCTGTGCGGGCGCGGCGGCGCGGTCCGGGGCGCGGGGAACTGCGCGAGCAACCCCCACCGGCCCGACCGCGTATCGCCCACCGCAAGGGGCAGCACCCCACCCCTACCTGCCCGCCCGGCAAGGGCATCGCACATCGCCCAGATGCTGTAACCGCACCCGCGCGGCCGGGCCCGGCCACCCCCCGCCCGGCCCAGGCCCGCGCGCACGCGCAACGTCGTATCCGCCCCGGCCCGGCGGCAAGCCCACCGCACCCACCGCGCGGCGCGCGGGGCCCCTGTGGCAGCGGGGACTGCGGGGGCGGCACCCCACCCCACCCCGCCCCACCCCCCGCGGGAAGCGGCGTAGCACCGTTGACACCTCCGCACCGCCGTGTCGTACTAACGGGATCGCACTCGATGTCGTGAGCCGGTTCCGGGACACGCGCCTTCGCGCCCCGGGCCCATGGGGGGATTGCGGTGACGGGGATGACGGGGATGCGCTATCCGACCACCGGGGAGATCACTGCGGGTGCGCGCACGATCGCGCTGAGCTATCCGGAGGTGTGCCGGCTGGGCAGGGTGGGCACCTCGCGCGCGGGCCGCCCGCTGCTGATGCTCTCCGTCGGCCACGGCGACCGCAACGTCCTGGTGGTGGCGGGCCCGCACGCCAACGAGGCGGCAGTGGGCGGCGCGACCGCCCTCCGGCTCGCCCGCACGATCGCCCAGCGGCGCGCCGACGGCGACGACGACGGCAGCAGCTGGCACTTCCTGCTGTGCATCGACCCGGACGGCGCCGCCCTCAACGAACCCTGGCTCTCCGGCCCGTACACGCTGCGCGGCCACTACGAGCACTTCTTCCGGCCCTGCACGGCCGAGCAGCCGGAGTGGCTGCCGGCGAGCGGTGCGGGCGCGGCTCCCGCGCTGCCGGAGACCCGCGCGCTCGTCGACGTCCTGGACGCGCTGCGCCCGGTGCTCCAGTGCTCGTTGCACGGGATCGACGTCGGCGGCAGCTTCGTGCAGCTCACCAGCGATGTGCCGGGGGTGCCGGAGCGGATCGGCAAGTCCGCGGCGGAGCTGGACATCCCGCTGGAGAGCGGTTCGTCGGACGCCTTCCAGTGGCCGAGCCCGGGTCCGGGCGTCTACGTGATGCCGCCGTGCGGGGATCCCGCGATCGGCGACGGCGCGCACTCCACGTGGGTGCACGCGCAGCGCTACCGCGGGGTGACGGCGATCGTCGAGGTGCCGATGTGGGCGTGCGACCGCAGCGCGGACACCACCCCGCACCCCGACGCGGACCGGGCCCTGCGCAGGGCGGGGGCCGCGCTGCGCCGCGACCTGCCGGCCGTGGCGCGGGTGCTGGACGCCGTGCTCCCGCGGCTGGGCCCCGAGGACGCGGACTGCCCGCTGCTGCGCACCGTCCGCGAGCTGGTCGGGCTCGGGCCCGCGCTCACCGCGGACTGGGACCCGGCGGTGCGGGTGCCGGGCGCGGCCCCGCTGCCGGACATGACGACCGCGCGGGTGACCAGCATCGAGGTCTTCGCCCAGCGCATCCCGCTGCGGGCCGCGGCGATGCTCCGCCGGGTCGCGGACGTCCCGCAGGTCGCCCGGCTGGTGGACACCTGGTGCGAGGCGTACGAGCGGGCGTACCGCCCGCGGTGGGTGCCGGTGGCCGACCAGGTCGAGCAGCAGGCGCGCAGCGTGCTCGCCGTCTACGAGGAACTGTCCGCCTGACGGCCGCGGCACCACCGCCCGTGCCCCGCCGGCCCGGTCCGCCCCTCACCCGTTCGGAGCACTGCGTGGCCGTAGCGGCGGCGCGGGCCGGGCCCGCCCGGGACGATGGGCCGCAGGGAGTGCGGGCGAACCGCAGCGGACCCGGCTGAGGGCAGGTGGGCGTATGGCACCCGACAAGTCCGACCAGGCGTCCCGCGGCGGCCTGCGCGACCGGCTGACGCCCGGCAGGATCGTCGTGCTGGTGCTCGGCGTCCTCGCGCTGGTCTTCATCTTCGAGAACACCCGGGACGTGCGGATCCGGCTGCTGATCCCCGAGGTCACCATGCCGCTGTGGCTGGCGCTGCTCATCCCGTACGTCATCGGCTGGCTGTGCGGCCGTTTCCTGCGTGGCTCGCGGCGCCGCCGCTGACCGCCGGGCCCGCGCCCGCCCGCGTCAGGCCGTCAGGCCGTCCGCGCCGCGCGGGCGGCCTGCGGGACGCCGAGGGCCTTGCCCATGCAGATGCTCAGCTCCTCGTGGCGGTAGTAGCCGAACTTCTTCACCGGCACGTACCCGCACGACGTGTACAGGGATATCGCCTCGGGCTGGAGCGAGCCCGTCTCCAGCACCATCCGCGTCCGCCCGGCCGCCGCGGCGCTCGCCTCCAGCTCGGCGAGGATCGCCCGGGCCAGCCCCCGCCCGCGCGCCTCCTTCACCACGAACATCCGCTTGATCTCCGCGTCGCCGTCCTCGTGCCCCTCCGGCGAGGCGTCCTGCGCGCGCCAGCCGCCGCTGGCCACCGGCTCGCCGCCGGTGTCGTACGCCACCAGGTAGAGCCCGTGCGGGGGGTCGAAGTGGTCGGCCGCCATCGGCGTCAGATCCCCCTCGCCGTAGCGCTCGGCGTACTCCTGCTGCACCAGCTCGTTGAGCCGGACGGCGGCCGGCTCGTCGTATCGCGTCTTCCTGATCTCCACGTCCGCCATCGTAGAGGGTGGGTCCGACAATTCGTCGCACAGGTGTACGACCTGCGCTTTCCGGCGGGTGACGGCTGCGGGTATCGTCCCTGCGGTGACCATCGTGACCACCGTGAACGTCAACGGGCTGCGGGCCGCCGCGCGCAAGGGCTTCCTGCCCTGGCTGGAGCGGACGGCGGCCGATGTCGTGTGCCTCCAGGAAGTCCGCGCGGAGCCGGACCAGCTCCCCGTGGAGCTGCGCGACCCCGAGGGCTGGCACGCCTACCACGCGCCCGCCGCGACCAAGGGCCGGGCGGGCGTCTCGGTCTTCTCACGGGTGGCCCCGACCGCCGTACGCGTCGGCTTCGGCTCGGCCGAGTACGACGCCTCCGGCCGCTACCTGGAGGTCGACCTGCCGGGCGACGGCACGGTCGGCGGCTCCGGCCCCGGCCTCACCGTCGGCAGCCTCTACCTGCCCACCGGGGAGGCGGAGACCGAGCGGCAGGACGCGAAATACCGCTTCATGGCCGAATTCCGCGGCTACCTCGACTCGCTGCGCGACCGCGCCGCCGCGTCCGGCGGGCACGCGCTGGTCGTCGGCGACTGGAACATCGCCCCGGCCGAGGCCGACCTGCGCAACTGGCGCGGCAACCGGAAGAACTCCGGCTTCCTCCCCGAGGAACGCGCCTGGGTCGCCGAGCTGCTCGGCGCCGAGGGCGGCTGGACGGACGTCGTCCGGCAACTGCACCCCGATGTGGAGGGCCCGTACAGCTGGTGGTCCTACCGCGGCCAGGCCTTCGACCGGGACACCGGCTGGCGTATCGACTACCACCTCGCCACTCCGAAGCTCGCCGCGGCGGCCGCCACCGCCGTCGTGGAGCGCGCGGCGACGTACGCCGAACGCTGGTCCGACCACGCCCCGGTCACGGTCACGTACACCGTCTGACGCCCGACACCTGACGCCCGACACCTGACGCCCGACACCTGACGCCCGACACCTGACGCCCGACACCTGACGCCCGACATCTGGCGCCCGACATCTGGCGCCTGGCGCCCGGCACCGTCCGGGTGCGCCCTGGCCTGGTGCGCCCGTCACGCCGACCGCCGCCGTACCGGCCCTGTGCCCGGCGCGCGTGCGCTCCGGCGGCCGCGGTCCGCGCCGCACCGGGCCCGGAGCCCGCGCGGCAGCGGGACGGCGGTCGCGAGCGGCGGACGCGGGCGGTGACCGACGGACGGACCTTCGCCAGGACGGTCGGCCTCGGCCTGGGCGCCGCGGCCGTACCGGCGGGCACCGCGAACGCCGCCGCCCCGGGCGGACCCGGTCCCGCGTCCGTCCTCCCGGACCCGGCGGCCGGTCCGGGCGCCCCGCCGGGGTCAGGCACAACGCCCCCGCAGGAGGCCCCCGGGGCCCCCGGGGCCCCCGATGCCTTCGCCCGAGCCGTGGCCGACGCCGACCGGCTGCGGGCCGCCCGGCGCGGCCCGCGCTGACGTCACGTCACACGGCGGGGCGCGACGGCATACGCTCGGCGGCATGAACGACGCACCGTACGCCGTCGAACCGGTCGGCCGGGTCGAGTCCCCGCTGACCGCGCGGGAGGACGCGCCGCGGCAGGGCGACGAGGGCGCGCCCGACGCGTGGCTGGTGCTGCGGCCGGACGTGGCGGACGGGCTGCGCGGCCTGCGGCCCGGCACCGAGGTCCTCGTGCTGACCTGGCTGCACCTCGCCGACCGCGACCGGCTCGTGGTGCACCCGCGCGGCGATCTGTCCCGGCCCCCGCAGGGCGTCTTCACCACCCGCTCCCCGGACCGCCCCAATCCCGTCGGACTGCACCGTGTCCGCGTCACGGAGATCGAGCCGGGCCCGGACGGGCCGCGGCTGCGGGTGACCGGTCTCGAAGCGCTGGACGGCACCCCGGTCGTCGACATCAAACCGCTGCTCGGCGATATCGCCGACCGCTGACGGCGGCGCCCGCGCACCGCGGCACCGCGCTCGCGTGGGCCCGGAAATTCCCGGGGCCGTCCGGCGCGCCGGTGGCATCCTGGCGCCGTGAACCGACCACAAGTGACCGTCAGAATCCCCGCGGGCCTGCGCCTCTTCCTGCCGTCCGACCGCCGCGCCGCGGCCCTGCCGCTGACCACGGACGGCACGTCCTCGCTCGGGCACGTCGTCGAGTCGCTCGGCATCCCGCTGACCGAGGTGGGTGGGCTGTCCGTCGACGGGCACGACGTGCCCGCGCGCCATGTGCCGGCCGCGGGCGAGGTGATCGACGTGCGCGCGGTCGCCCGCCCGCAGCAGGTGCCCGGTGCGCCGCTGCGGTTCCTGCTCGACGTCCACCTGGGCACACTGGCGCGCCGGCTGCGGCTGCTGGGCGTGGACGCGGCCTACGAGAGCGAGGACATCGGCGACCCGGCCCTCGCCGCGCTGTCGGCGCGCGACCGCCGGGTGATGCTCTCCCGGGACCGCGGCCTGCTGCGCCGCAGCGAGCTGTGGGCGGGCGGTTACGTCTACAGCGACCGGCCCGAGGAGCAGTTGCAGGACGTGCTGGAGCGTTTCGAGCCGGCCCTGGCCCCCTGGACGCGCTGCGTCGCCTGCAACGGCGAGCTGCGGGACGCCGACAAGGACTCCGTGCGCGACCGCCTCGCCGACGGCACCCGCAAGACCTACGACGTCTTCGCCGAATGCCCCTCCTGCGGCCGGGTCTACTGGCGCGGCGCCCACCACGCCGAACTCGCGGCCGTCGTCGACCGCGCGCTGCGCGAGCACGCGGAGCGCCGCGGACGCCGCGCGGGATGACCGGCCGGGCCGTCTGACGTCAGGTCAGGTGTCCCGATGGCGGTACGGTGGCGGCATGGCGACATATGTGCTCGTTCCCGGCGCGGACGGCAAGGCCTGGTACTGGCACCTGGTGGCGCGGCAACTGCGCGACCGGGGCCACACCGTGGTCGCCGCCGACCTGCCCGACGACGAGGCGGCCGACCTCGACGCCTTCGCGGACGCCATCGCCGCGGCCGTGCGGGACGCGGCGCCGGAGCCCGCGGCGCCGGTCGTGCTGGTCGCCCAGTCCCTCGGCGGATTCTCGGCGCCGCTGGTGGTGGACCGGCGGATTCCGGTCGACCGCATCGTCCTGGTCAACGCGATGGTGCCCCGGCCGGGTGAGACCGCGGGGGCGTGGTGGGGCAACACCGGGCAGCCCGCGGCCAGGGCCGCGTACGCGAGGGCGTCCGGGCGCGACCCGGACGCCGAGTTCGACCCGCGGACCGACTTCTTCCACGACGTCCCGCCGGAGGTGACCGAGGAGGCGCTCGCGGCGCCGCCGTCCGGACCGCCGCCCGCGCTCTTCGTCCAGCCCTGGCCGCGTTCCGGCTGGCCGGACGTGCCGACGCGGTTCCTGCAGGGCCGCGACGACCGGTTCTTCCCCCTGGAGTTCCAGCGCGAGGTGGTGCGCGACCGGCTCGGGATCGAGGTCGAGACCCTGCCGGGCGGGCACCTGCTCGCCCTCAGCCGTCCGCGTGAACTGACGGCACAGTTGCTCGACGAGGCGTGACGCTGCCGCTCTTCACCCGCCCCGGGTGCGAATGTGGACGTGCTGGGTAAAACGGGCGTCCGTGGGGGCTGGGTGACGGGTGGGAGCCGGGTGTTTGCGAGGATCGTACCGATGACTGCCACTCCCTCCGACGCGTACGCCGACCGACGGCAAGGCCCCGGGCCCGCAGCTCAGGCCCCCGGCGAACCGGACGGCGCGGGCGGAAACCGCGGGGACCAAGGCCGCAACAGGCACCGCAGGCCGCGCCGCCGCGCATGGCGCGCGGGGGCCGCGGCCGCCGTCGGCGTGGCCGTGCTCGCCGCTGTCGGCGCGGGCTACCTGGCCGCCACCCGGCACCCCGCCACCACGGCGAAGGACCGCGGCGCGGCCGCCCCGCACGCCGGGGTGCCCGCACGGGCGGAAGGGCCGCCGCCCGGTGCCGCGACCCCGGCGGTGTCGCCCCCGGGCTCACTGCCCGCCATCAGCGGACTCGGGCCCAGGACCCGCGCCGAGATCCCGGTCGCCAGCCGCCAGGTGCTCGTCGCCTCCGGTGCGGCCAAGGACTCCTCCGACACCGTCGTGACGCTGTGGACGAAGACCGCCAACGGCCGCTGGCTGCCCGGCGCCGCCTGGCCCGCGCACAACGCGCTGCACGGCTGGACCGCCACCCACCACTCCAACGACCTGCACAGCCCCATCGGCGTGTTCACCCTCAGCGACGCGGGAGGCTTCGAGCCCGACCCGGGCACGAAGCTGCCGTACCACCACGACAGCCGCTTCCGCGCGGGCGGTGTCGGGTTCGACGGGGAGGCCCTCGACGAGGCCTTCGACTACGTCATCGCGATCGACTACAACCGGGTGCCCGGCAACTCCCCGCTCGACGGCAGCCAGCCGCTCGGCGCGAGCCGCGGCGGCGGCATCTGGGTGCACGTCGACCACGGCGGGCCCACGCACGGCTGCGTCAGCATCTCCGCCGACCACATGGTCGACCTGCTGCACACCCTGCTCCCGGCGGATCATCCGGTCATCGTGATGGGCGACCACGGCTCGCTGTCGTCCTGAGGCGCCCGCCGCCCGCGGGCGGCGGATCCGCAGGTCACGGGCACAGCGGGCCGACGGGGCGTCAGCTTCCGGTCGCAGGAGCGGCGTTCGGTTACTCCTGGGGGAGTACGCCGTTCCGGTGACGACGCTGACCGGGGGAGTAGCGGGAAACCATGCCGTGGGCCGATGTCACACCCGCGCCGGGCGGGGAGTCTTGAGGGCAGGACGGATCGCCCGACGTCCCCGGGTGCAAGGGAGGCAACGGCATGGACGACGACCGGGAGCTGGCCGGCTTCGCGCGGCAGTGGGCCGAGGCGGAACGGCGCGGGGACACCGCCGCGCTGGACGCGCTGCTGACCGACGACTTCACGGCGGTCGGCCCGCAGGGCTTCGTGCTCGACAAGAAGCAGTGGATAGACCGCTACGCCTCGGGCGCCCTCATACACGACTCCTTCACCTGGGAGGACGTGACGGTGCGCAGGCACGGCCCGGCCGCGGTCGCGGTGGGGGTGCAGGGCCAGCAGAGCATCTACGACGGGCGTGACGCGGACGGCCATTTCCGCGTCACGCAGATGATCGTCACGGACGGCGCACGGTGGAGGCTGGCCGCTGTGCACCTCAGCCCGACCGGCTGCCGGAGCGGGCTGGAGGACGACTGACCCCTGGGCGGGGCGGTGCGTCGGCCGGGCTCAGCCGCGCGGCAGCACCGTCGACTGGACCTGGGTGAGGCCGCGCCAGTCGTTGGAGGCGACCGTGGCGTGGGCCTTGGCCAGCTGGGCGACCCTGGCCTGCGCGTCGGCGGGCGCCGGGTTCACGTCGTCCAGCGCGGGTGCCACGTTCTGCGCGTCGGTCATGAAGAGCAGGTAGTGATGGGTGTCGTACCAGGAGGTGTCGATGCTGCCGCTGAGATAGGTGGCCGCGTCGCCGTCGAAGGCCACGAACCACGGACGCAGGGAGGTGTCGGCGTAGCGGGTGCGGGGATCGCCGGACTGGGCGTTGTGGACCGAGGGGAAGACGTTGGCCTGCGCGGTCTTGCCCTGGGTGTGCAGGTCGCGCAGGTAGCCGGCGTACTCGCTGTCCGTCCACAGCGAGTCGGTCGGGTTGGACTCCTCGACCGTGCCGGGGATGACCTCCAGCACCACCTTGCCCGCGAGCTGGGCGCGGGTGGGCCAGTTGCCGGCGGTCGCGGCCTCGTCGAGGGTGGCGTACTGGCCGCCGCCCGGCTTGGCGAGCAGGTCGGCGGGCTTGAAGACCAGGCTGCCGAGGTGGGCGCTGATCGACTGGTCGAGCTTGGCGGGGCTCATCCCGAAGGTCGACTGGAAGCCGGCCTTCATCTCCAGCTTGACGTACAGCGGGCCGTGGCCGGGGTGGGCGCCCAGCCACACCCGGATGTCGTCGAGGCAGCTCTCCAGGTCCTTGTTGGCGCCGCCCGAGTAGAGCTGGGAGGCATTGCCGGCGTTGACGCAGTTGTTGCTGTTGCCCAGCGGGTTGGAGTGGCTGACCTTCCACTCCTGGGTGACGAAGTCGTCCCAGACGTCGAGCTCGATCATCGACGTGCCGGTGTCGAGCGCCTGGGCGAGATAAGTGAAGGAGGCGGGATCGTAGCTGTTGTGCAGGCCGGACGTGGTGGCGCCGGACAGCGGCAGTGCGTCGGTGTCGGCCGAGGCGGCCGGGCCGGTGGCGGTGAAGGCGAGGCAGGCCGCGAGGGCGCCGAGCAGGGCGGCGCGTCCCGTCCGCGCGGCGGCGCGGCGGAGCGGAAGGCGGCGGGTGAGCGGACCGGTCACGTGTCCTCCTGTGGGGGATGGCTCTCCGTCAGGACGGTGACGGAGAGGCGTGAAGCGACGGAGACATGACACGTAACACGACCTGCATTCCTGCTGTCGCCTCCGAGTTCGGCCAACTCCTGGTGCCGGAGGCGGAGGCGGTGCGGTGAGCTGAGGCCCGGTCAGGGCACGGAGAGGAGGCGCAGCAAGGCGGTGGCCGCCGCGGCGGCGAGGACGACGACGAGGAAGGGGGCTCTGCGCCAGGCGCACAGCGCCCCGACGGCGACACCCGCGGGCCGGGCCGGACCCGCCAGGGCGTGCCCGTCGGTGAGCGCCGAGGTGGCGACGAGGGCGGCGAGCAGTACGACCACGGCGGTCGCCAGCAGACGTTCGAGCGCGGGCGGCAGGGTGACGCGGGAGCGCAGCGCCGGACCGGCGAAGCGGAAGGCGAAGGTGCCCGCGCCGAGCACGGCGGTGGCCGCGAGCAACTGGGCGCCGCCGCTCACCGGGCGTCCTCCGGGGCGGCGGGGCGTCGGTGCCCCTCGGCGGCGACACCCACGAGGGCGAGGAGCACGGGCAGCCCCGCGGGCAGGAAGGGTGCCGTCGCGAGCGCGACCAGCGCGCCGGCGAGCGCGGCGCGGCGGGTCCCGGCCGTGCGCAGCGAGGGGAGCAGCAGGGCGACCAGTACGGCGGGGAAGGCCGCGTCCAGGCCGAGGGCGTCGGTGTCGTGCAGGGCGTGGCCGCCGTAGACGCCCAGCAGCACACCGGCGTTCCAGCTCGCGAACAGGCCGGTGCCGCACAGCCAGTAGGCCGTGCGCCGGTGCGGCGGCTCGCGCTGGGCCAGTGTGAAGGCCACGGTCTCGTCGACCATCAGATGGCTCCCGGCGATGCGGCGCGGCCAGCCCGAGCCGAGGGCGTCGCCCACGGCGAAGCCGAAGGGGAGGTGGCGGGCGTTGACCAGGAGCCCGGCGGCCACCGCGGCGACCGGGTTGCCGCCCGCCGCCACCAGACCGACGAAGAGGAATTGCGCCGCGCCTGCGAAGACGACCACGGACAGCAGCACCGGGAGCCAGGGCGGCAGCCCGAGGCCGACGGAGAGGGCGCCGAAGGACACGCCGACCACGGCGTCGGCGGCGCAGACCAGGGCGATGTCCCGGGCCAGGCCCGGGGCGTGAGGAAGGAGGGGGCGGGGAAAGGGCAGCCGTCTTGTTCGCTGTATCGAACGCATCGCCGTCTATACTGAACATCTGACGAAGCGTTCGTCAAGGAGAACGCATCGACCGATAGAGCGAACGAAGGGAGCGGACGTGCCGCAGGACGGGGCCCCGCGCGGAGGGCCGCCGCTGGACGTGATCGGGGCCGGGCTGCAGCGGGAACGGCGGCGGGCCGGGCTGTCGCTCGCCGAGGTCGCCCGGCGGGCGGGCATCGCCAAGTCCACGCTGTCCCAGCTGGAGTCGGGCACGGGCAACCCCAGCGTGGAGACGCTGTGGGCGCTCAGTGTCACCCTCGACGTGCCCTTCGCCCAGCTCGTGGATCCGCCACGGCCCCAGGTGCAGGTCATCAGGGCCGGTGAGGGGCCGGCCTTCGCCGCCGAGCGGGCCGAGTACGTCGCCGTGCTGCTCGCCTCCTCACCGCCCGGCATCCGGCGCGACATCTACCTGGTGACCGCCCAGCCCGGCAGCGCGCGGGAGTCCGACCCGCACATGCCGGGGGTCGTGGAGCACGTGGTGCTCAGCACCGGGCGGGCGCTCGTCGGGGTCGCGGAGGAGCCGGTGGAGATCGGGCCGGGCGACTACATCGCCTACCCGGGGGACCTCGCCCATGTCTTCCGGGCCCTGGAGCCGGGCACCTCGGCGGTGCTCGTCCAGGAGCACCGCTGACCCGACGAACGCAGACGGAAGGAGCCGCCGTGCCCGGACAGGCCGAGGGGCAGGACCAGGAGCAGGAGCAGGAGCAGCCCGCCGTCCGCACCGAGCGGAACGGGCCGGTGACCACGGTCGTGCTGTCGCGCCGTGCGGTGCGCAACGCGGTCGACGGCCCCACCGCACGCGCGCTGGCCGACGCCTTCCGGGCGTTCGACGCCGACGAGGAGGCCTGCGTCGCCGTGCTCTGGGGCGAGGGCGGCACGTTCTGCTCCGGCGCCGACCTGACGGCGATCGGCACCGAACGCGGCAACCGCGTCACCGACCCGTCCGGTGCGCGGGGCCCCGACGCCGACGGGCCGATGGGCCCGACCCGGATGCGGCTCGGCAAGCCGGTGATCGCGGCCGTCGCGGGCCACGCGGTCGCGGGCGGGCTGGAGCTGGCGCTGTGGTGCGACCTGCGGGTCGTCGAGGAGTCGGCCGTCCTCGGCGTCTTCTGCCGCCGCTGGGGCGTCCCGCTGATCGACGGCGGCACGGTACGGCTGCCCCGGATCGTCGGCGCGGGCCGGGCCATGGACCTGGTGCTCACCGGCCGCCCGGTGGAATCGGCGGAGGCGCTGGCCATCGGCCTGGCCGACCGCGTCGTGCCCGACGGCACCGCGCGCGCGGCGGCCGAGCGGCTGGCCGCCGAGATCGCCGCCTTCCCGCAGGTGTGCCTGCGCCAGGACCGGCTGGCCCTGCTGGAGCAGGAGGGCCTGCCGCAGGACGAGGCGCTGGCCGTCGAGCTGGCGCACGGGTGGGTCTCACTGGCGCAGGCGGCGCGGGGTGTGGCCCGCTTCACCGCGGGGGAGGGGCGGCACGGCGCCTTCGGCGGATGACGCGGGTGGCGCCCCTCCCGGCCGCTCCCCGGGGCGGGCGTCAGTGCCGGAAGAGCCGCAGGCGGGTGTGGACGAGGGTGATGCCGTGCTCCCGGCAGGCGTCGGCGACGTCGCCCGAGCGGATCGAGCCGCCGGGCTCGGCGATCCAGCGCACCCCGTGCCGGGCGGCGTGGTCGACGTTGTCCCGGAAGGGCAGCGCGCCGTCCGAGGCGAAGGCGACCGACGTCAGGCCCGCCGCCCAGGCCCGCCGCTCACCCGCGCCCAGGTCGTCCGCCGGCACGGCCAGCGCCCGGCCGAAACGGGTGCGCTCGTCCGCGGTCATGTCGCCCTCGGCGAAGCGCACCTGCCAGTTGACGCGCTCCTGGCGGCGTACCGAGGGCAGGAAATGCAGCGCGGGCACCGCCGGGTGGCGGCGCAGCCACCACAGGTCCGCCTTCGCGCCCGCCAGCCGCGTGCAGTCCACCCGGGACTGCTGCCCCGCCCCGATGCCCAGCGTGACCCCGTCCCGCACGTAGCAGACCGAGTTGGACTGGGTGTGGCGCACCACGGCCAGCCCCAGCAGCAGGTCCGCAGCGGCGGACGTGGACAGCGGCCCGCCGCACACCACGTCGTCCAGCAGCCCGGCGTGCAGCGGCACGTCGTCCCGTGCCTGCGTCAGCCGCAGCCCGTGCAGCTCGCGCTCCTCCTGCGGCGGCGCGACGAAATCCGGGTCCGCCTCGATCACCAGGAAGCGGCCCTTCTTCTTGCGGCGCAGCGCGGCCACCGTGCCCGGTTCGAAGCCCGGCGCGATGATGCCGTCGCTCACCACATGGCCCAGCAGATCGGCCAGTTCGGCGTCGACCGGATGCGACACCGCGGCGAGGTCGCCGTAGGAGGACTTCGGATCGGCGTCCCGCGCCCGGACGTAGGCGCTGGTCAGCGCGCCCGCGCCCGGGTCGGTGCGGTAGAGCGCGGCGGCGCCTGCCTCCAGCGGTCCGGCGAGTGCCGCCCCGGCCGGCGAGACATGCTTGAAGGAGGCCGCGGCCGGCTGGCCCAGCGCGCCCGCGGCCTCCCTGACCAGCTGCCAGCCGCTCAGCGCGTCCAGCAGGTTGATGTACGACGGCTCGCCGTTCAGCACTCTCAGCGGCCATGCCCCCGCCCGCACGGGCACGGCGCTCGCCGCCGTCTGCTGGGGGTTCGTCCCGTAGCGCAACCGCATGTCCAGGCCTCCTCGCTCGGAGCCCGGCGGGGTGCCCCGCGGCCGGACCCGAAGCGTACGGGCTCACGGTGCGCGGGAGACGGCCGGGCTGCGTCGGCGGAAGGCGCCCAGGCGGTCGACGCTCACGCGAACGGACGGCCGCTCCCCGGTGGTTGGCCCACCCTCGCCAGTCGCGGCCACGGCCGACTCTAGCGGAGCCCCGCGCCGCCCGGCAGGGGAGCGGACCTGTCAGACGCGGCCGCCCCGCTCAGCGGTCCCCGAGCCCTGCCGCGAAGGCCAGCACCAGTGCGGCGACGCGCTCCGGGGCCTCCAGGATCGAGGTGTGCCCGACGCCCGGCAGCGGATCGACGCGGATGCCGGGCACCGCGCGGTAGTCGCCGTACGCCGCGGGCACCCAGCGGCCGTCCAGCTCCCCGTAGACGGCCTGGGCGGGTGTGCCGAGCGCCGCCAGCCGCTCCGGCACCGGCTGCTCGGCCAGGTAGCCGTAGGAGGCGCGCATGGTCGTCAGGAAGGAGCGGAAGCTCATCTGGCGCAGTTCCTCGGCCAGTATCCGCGGCGCGTCGCTGCCTTCGGGGAAGCTGCCGCCGGAGAAGGCGCGGATCTGCTCGTCGGTCGGCGGCCACCGCACCTCCGCGCTGACGGCGCCCGCGTCCTGCGCGGTGAGGGCGTCGATCCGCGGGCCGGTGTTGACGAGAGCCAGCCCGCGCACCAGCTGCGGGTGCCGTTCGGCGAGGGCGACCGCGGTGTAGCCGCCGCTGGAGTGGCCCACGACGACGGCCGGTGCGGCCTCCAGCAGCTCCAGCACCCGCGCCGCCCGGTCCGCCTGCTCCGGGATGCCGTACCCGCCGTCCGCCGGCTGCGCGGACCGCCCGTGGCCCAGCAGGTCGATCCGGACGACGCGGTGGGTGGCGGCCAGCGGCGGCACCATCGCCTGCCACGACAGGGAGGACGCCCCCGACCCGTGGACCAGCAGCAGGGCGGGGGCGTCGCGGGGGCCGTCCTGGCAGACGTGGATGTCGCCGCCGTCCAGCGGCAGCAGCGCCTGCGCGGCGGTGACGGGGTCTTCCGTGCGAGGTGATGGCGCATCAGGAATCGTCATGCCGACCATTGTCGGGGCCGTGTCGGGCCCCCGCGGGCATCGCCCCCCAACGGGGTCGTGGCGCCGCCCTGTTCGTCCCGGGCCCGGCCCGCCGGGGGTCACGCCCGGCCCGCACCGGCCGCCACCCGCATCGCCCAGGCCAGGCAGCCCAGCGCGGCGGTGCTGACCAGGGTGCGCGCGATGTTCCAGTGGATCCAGGCGGATTCGAAGCGCGCCCGGACCGCCGCCATGTCGTGGATGTGTCCGGGCGCGCCCGCGTCCGCGAGCTTGTTGTTGAGCGGCACGCTGCACCCCATGGTGATCAGCAGCGACAGCGCGTAGAGCACCACACCGGCGACGATCCACGGCAGCGCCGGGCGCCCCGGGCCGCCGCGGTGCAGCACCGCCGCGACGATGCCGAGCACCAGCGCGCCGCCGAAGGCGAGGGTGAACCAGCCGTTGAGGATGGCGACGTTGATGCGCTGCATCGCCTCCACCAGGGTCCGGTCGCCGGACCTGCCGAGGCCGGGCATCACGGCCACGGAGAAGGCGAAGTAGAGGCCGGCCATCAGCCCGGTGGTGAGGGTCGCGGCGAGCAGCACGAGGCCGCTGAGGGTGCCGTTCACGGCTGCTCCTCGGGTGGTCGGGCGGAGGTCGGGCCGCGGTACGGGCCGGGGCGCGGGTGCGGGCGCGGCCCCCCACGGCCCGGCGGCGGGTGCGCCGCCCTGCGGGCCGGGGCCGGTGCCGGTGCTCGGACCGGGGCCGGGGGACTGCGGCGGCCCGAAGAGGGCGGGTGCGGCGGGCGTCCGCGGTGCGTACGGGGCGGGCCGGGTCGGGGGCATCTGCGGCGTCTGCGTCATGACCTCAGTCAATCCGCGCGCCTCACGGCGCGGCCATCGCCGAAAAGCTCATCCGCATACGCGTGCGTCCACGCCTAGGCTGTGCGCATGGATGCCCTGGCCAGCCTGCTGGACGGTCCCCGCGCGCACGGCGCCTTCCTGCTGCGCTCGGTCCTCTCCCCGCCCTGGTCGCTGCGGATCGCCGACCGGGCGCCGCTGACGCTCGTGCACGTGGTGCGGGGCGACGCGTGGATACGCGCCGACGACGTTCCCACGCGCCCGCTGCGTCCCGGGGACATCGCCGTCGTCCGCGGCCCCGAGCCGTACACGATCGCGGACGGCCCCGGCACCGAGCCGCGAATCGTCATCCACCCCGGGCAGGTGTCCACCACCGTCGACGGGGTCGAGCTGTGCGAGCGGATGGACCTCGGGGTGCGCACCTGGGGCGACGTCCCCGCCGACCCCGCACGGCCCGGCGAACTGCCGCCCGGCTGCGGCGTCCTGGTCACCGGCACCTACGAGATGGGCGGCGAGATCGGCGGACGGCTGCTGTCCGCGCTGCCGCGCGTGCTCGTGCTGCCCGCCGGGGCGTGGTCCAGCCCGCTGCCCGCCCTGCTCAACGACGAGGTCGTACGCGACGAGCCGGGCCAGGAGGTGGTGCTCGACCGGCTGCTGGACCTGCTGCTCATCGCGGTGCTGCGGGCCTGGTTCGCGCGTCCCGAGGCCGCCGCCCCCGCCTGGTACGCCGCGCAGGCCGACCCCGTCGTGGGGCCCGCGCTGCGGCTGCTGCACGACGACCCCGCGCACCCCTGGACGGTCGCGGACCTCGCCGCGCGCACCGGCGTCTCCCGGGCCGCGCTCGGCCGCCGCTTCACCGAACTGGTCGGCGAGCCGCCCATGGCCTACCTCACCGGCTGGCGGCTCGCCCTGGCCGCCGACCTGCTGCGCGCGCCGGACGCCACGATCGCCGCGGTGGCCCGCCGGGTCGGCTACGGCAGCCCCTTCGCGCTCAGCGCGGCCTTCAAGCGGGTACGCGGCATCAGCCCGCAGCAGCACCGGGAACGTACCGCCGTGGCCTCGTGACCCCGGCCGTACCCGGCGCACACACGTACACCGAGCCCGTACGAGCACACCGCACAGGAGCACGGACCGGCGAGCGGACACCACGGAAGGGGCGGAACAGCATGACGCAGACGGACACGGGAACGGGTGCGGGGGCGGGCAGCGGCCCCGCAGGCACCTTCACCGCGCTGACCGGCTTCACCGGCGGCGCCCTCCCCTACGCGGGCGGCCACCCCTACGCCGACTACCGCGCGGCCACCGGCGCCCACAGCGGACTCGCGGGACTCGTGGACCTCGCCGACCGCAGGCTCGGCGGCGGGGTCATGGCCGCGGGCGACGAGTTCTTCGCCGAACGCGAGAACCTGCTGCTGCGCGCCCCCGCCGCCTTCGAGCCGGAGCGCTTCGGGCACAAGGGCAAGGTCATGGACGGCTGGGAGACCCGCCGGCGGCGCGGCCCCTCCGCCCGCCTCCCGCACCCGCAGCCCGGCGACCACGACTGGGCGCTGGTCCGGCTCGGGGTGCCCGGCGTCGTCCGGGCCGTCGTCGTCGACACCGCGCACTTCCGCGGCAACCACCCGCAGGCGGTGTCGGTGGACGCCGTCGCCGCGGATCCGGCGGCCGCGCCGGAGGACCTGCTCGACCCGGCGGTGCGCTGGACGGAGCTGATCGGACACGCGCCCGTGGGCGGCCACGCCGAGAACGTCTTCGCCGTCCACCACGAGCGCCGCTTCACGCACATCCGGCTGCGCCAGCACCCGGACGGGGGCGTCGCCCGGCTGCGGGTGCTCGGCGATGTGGTGGCCGACCCGGCGTGGCTCGCGGCGCTCGGGACGTTCGACCTGGTCGCGCTGGAGAACGGCGGCACGGTGCTGGACGCCTCCGACCGCTTCTACTCGCCGCCCGAGAACACCCTGCTGCCCGGCCGCCCGCAGCGGATGGACGACGCCTGGGAGACCCGGCGGCGCCGCGACACCGGGCACGACTGGATCGGCTACCGGCTGGCGGGGCAGGGCGAGATCCGCGCCGTCGAGATCGACACCGGCTGTCTGAAGGGCAACGCCGCGGGCTGGGCGGAACTGTGGGTGAAGGACGCCCCGGACGGCGACGAAGCCCCGGACGCGGGGAGCGCGGAGAACGGCGGGAGCAGCCGCGACGGCTCCTGGACGCCGCTCCTGGACCGGGTGCGGCTGCAACCCGACACCGTCCACCGCTTCCTGACGCCGCCGACGTCCGCCACCCACGCCCGGCTCGACATCTTCCCGGACGGCGGCGTCGCCCGGCTGCGCCTGCACGGCTCGCTCACCGAGGAGGGCGCCCGGCGGCTCGCGGCCCGCCGCACCGCGCTGTCCTGACGGCACCGGGGCGCGCGGAACGGCGGCGCGCGGAACAGGAGCGTACGGAACGCACGGGCCGGGCGCCCCGCTCAGCGGGCGCCGAACAGCTCCAGCAGCGCGTCCTTGCCGAACATCCGCGCGGTGTCCACGGCCGAGGGCGCGCCCGCGTCCGGGTCGGCGCCCGCCTCGACGAGCGCGGTGACGACGTCGTCCTCGCCCTTGAAGACCGCGCCCGCCAGCGGGGTCTGGCCGCGGTCGTTGGCCCGGTCGGGCTCCGCCCCGCGCTCCAGCAGCGCCCGGACGGCGGGTGCGTGGCCGTGGTAGGCGGCGAGCATGAGCAGCGTGTCGCCGCGGTCGTTGGTGAGGTTCACCGGGACCCCGGCGTCGACGTAGGCGGCGAGCCGGTCGGTGTCGCCCTGCCGGGCCAGGTCGAAGACCTGGGAGGCGAGCTGGAGGACCTCCGGGTCGTGCGCGGGCTCCTGGTCGGCCACGGGCGCGGGGCCCCGGCCGGGCGTCGGCTCGGTCATGCCGCCAGCCTAGGGCCTGTCGTGTGGATTTCCGTGGAGGAAGGAGCGGGGTCCGGTGCTCCCCCAGAGCTTCGCCTGGGAGGTACCCCCAGCTGCAAGGCGGAGGAGGTAGGCAACGCGGTGGGGGTCCCCCGTGGCGAAGCCTCTGGGGGAGTTGTCGACCGACAGACAACGCTGGGGGCACCTCCCGCCGAAGGCAGGGGGAAGATGTGCGTGCCGGGGCACGCGACGCCGCGGAGATCCACACGACAGGCCCTAAGCCGGGCACGGGCCCGCGAAGAAGGAGATCACCACGCGCTGCGGCGCGCCGTCACCCGCTCGGATGTCCAGCGGCACGCACGCCCGCCCGTCGCCCGCGACGAAGAAGGCCCCCAGGTAGGAGGTCGCCGCGCCGGGGCAGCCCTGGAAGGTCACCGCGGGGGTCGGCGCGAGGCCCTGGTCGCCGCCGAACTCCAGCCCCGCGCGGGCCCGTTGCTCGGCGCCGATCACGACGGTGACCGGGCTGCCGCTGCCGAGGACGACGCCGATCATGTAGTGCCAGCCGTCCGCGTCGTGGACGCCGTACGCCTCCTGGTCGCCGTCGGCGAGCCCGCGCAGCCCGTGCAGCGTCAGCGTCCCGACCGTGACGTCCTTCGCGGTGGGCGCGGCCGGTGGCGCGGCGGGCGCCCAGGGGCGGTCCGCGGTTCCGGCGGTGCCCTGGACGGTGCCGGTGGTGTGGCCGTCGCCGCAGGTCACGGGCCGCGGGTGGGCGATGCTGCCGACCGGCGGGCCGGGTGCGGCCGCCGGGAGCGACGGGTCGTGCGTGCCGCCGTGGCCGCCCGCCGAGCAGGCCGCCACGAGCAGCAGGCAGACCGCCGGTAACGAGGAGAGGATCGCCCGGCCCTTCGGGGCCGTGTGCCGGTGCCGTCCTGACATGGACATCACCCCCAGTCAGGACGGTACGTGCTCAGCCCAGCGGGGACCAGACCGCCAGTTGCCGCACCAGGGCCGCCTCCCCGGTCACCCGCAGCGTCGGCGTGCCGTCCCACGGCAGCCGGCGGTGCAGGGCGAGCAGCAGATCGCTCGCCGGCGCCGACACCGTAGCGTCCGCCTCCGGACGGCCCGCGCCCGCGCGGCCACGGACCGCCGAGGCACCCGTCGCGTCCAGGATCAGCGTCCAGGCGCGGCCCTCGTCGGCGACCAGCGCGACCCGGGCGGGGGAGTCCGGCCAGCCGTCCATCGCGCCGAAGGTGACGGACAGCAGCTCGTCCAGCGCGTCCAGCGCCACCCCCGGCGGCACCGGCTCGGCCGCCCCCGCCGCCGCCTGCGCGTCCCGCGCGTGCACGGCCGCCTCCCGCACCTGCTGCCGCGCCACCGCCCCCGCCGTGCCACCCGCCCCGGACTCCGCCCACCACGTCCAGCACGGCGCCCCGGACCCCGCCGCCCGCAGCGCCCCGACCAGCGCCGCCGTACCGGCCGCCGACCACTCCAGCAGATCGCCCGCGGGCGTGCGGTGCGGCACCTCCGCCTCGGCGGGCGGCCGCCGCGCGGGACCCGCCGCGACGACCGCGGCCCAGAACCGCTGCGCCGCCCCCACGTGCGCCACCAGATCCTCGGCCGTCCAGTCCGGGCACCCCGGGATCCCCGCGTCCCGCGCCGCCCCGCGCACCGCCGCCCGCAGCGCCGCGGACCGCTCCTCGATCAGCTCCAGCCGCCCGTCGAAACCCTCCGGCGGACGCGGCGGCCCGGCGGGTGCGGTGCGGGGAGAGTCGGCGGACGGCGGCGGTGACGGCGGTGACGTCTGCATAACCTCCGTTGTAGCAGCGAACGACGACACCCCGGCCCCCGCCGGACACCCCCGACGGCACCGGCCCGGCCCCGCAACGGCGGGCGGCTTGCGGGGCTTTGGCCAAATCCGGCCACAGGGGGCCTGTTCACAGCGCCGCCAAGGCTGTTCCATGGTGATCGTCAGACCCGCGGGACGCACCCGCCCCGCGGTGGCCCACCGCACCCGCGCGGTGCGGCCCACCAGCGAGAACCGGATGAGGTGGCCTTGGCTACGACCGTGACCGGCACGACGGTGCGCCTACCGGCCGCCCCGCTCGGCCCGGAGAATCCGCTGCCCGCGCTGCACCCCGACGGCGAACTGCACCGGATCGACCCGGCCGACCTCGCGGGGCTGCCCGCCGACATGGCCCGGCAGATCGGCTACGCGCCGCTGCGCACGGTACTGCCGGTGCGCGTCCTCGACGGATACGGCCGCGACCGCGCGCCCGCCGACCTCGACGCGCTCGTCGTCGAGAACTCACGGCTGCGCGCCACCGTGCTGCCCGGCCTCGGCGGCCGCCTCCACTCGCTCGTCCACAAGCCCACCGGCCGCGAACTCCTCTACCGCAACCCGGTCTTCCAGCCCGCCGACTTCGCGCTCGCCGGGGCCTGGTTCTCCGGCGGGGTCGAGTGGAACCTCGGCGCCACCGGCCACGCCGCGCACACCTGCGCCCCGCTGCACGCCGCCAAGGTGCCCGCCCCGGACGGCGGCGAGATGCTGCGGCTGTGGGAGTGGGAGCGGCTGCGCGACCTGGCCTTCCAGATCGACTTCTGGCTGCCCGAGGACTCCGACTTCCTCTACGTCGGCATCCGGGTCCGCAACCCGCACGACCGCACCGTGCCCGCCTACTGGTGGTCCAACACCGCCGTCCCCGACACCGACCGCACCCGCGTCCTGGCCCCCGCGCAGGCCGCCTGGCACTTCGGACACCAGCGCCGGCTGCGGCAGGTCGGCCTGCCCGCGCCCGCGCCCGGCGGCCCCGACGTCAGCTACCCCGGCGGCTCCGAGCACGCCGCCGACTACTTCCTCGACATCCGCGGCGACGACCGCCGCTGGATCGCCGCGCTCGACGGGGACGGGCAGGGTCTCGTCCAGACCTCCACCGACCTGCTGCGCGGCCGCAAGATCTTCTGGTGGGGACGCGGCAGCGGCGGCCGCCGCTGGCAGGAATGGCTGACCGAACCCGGCACCGGCGGCTACCTGGAGATCCAGGCGGGCCTGGCCCGTACCCAGTTCGAGCACCTCCCGATGCCCGCCGACACCGACCTGTCCTGGCTTGAGGCGTACGGCCCGCTGGCCGCCGACCCCGAGCGGGTGCACGGCGAGGACTGGGCCGCCGCGCGAGACGAGGCCGCCGCCCGGCTGGAGGCCGCGCTGCCGCGCGCCGCCGTCGACACCGCCTACGCCGACTGGCTCGGGCAGGCCGACGCCGAACCCAAGGAGATCCTGCACACCGGATCCGGCTGGGGCGCCCTGGAGGCCGAACGCGGCCATCTGCGGCTGCCCGGCACGCCCTTCGACGCCACGACGCTGGGCGAACAGCAGAAGCCCTGGCTCGAACTGCTGCTGGCCGGCGTCTTCCCGCGCCCGCCGGCCGGGGCCGCGCCCGGCCCGTGCCTGGTCGCGCCCCAGTGGCGCGAGCTGCTGGAATCCGCCGACACCTACCCCGGCAACGAGTGGTTCCGCGACTACTACCTCGGCATCGCCCAGTGGGCCGCGGGCGACCAGGCGCAGGCCGTCCGCAGCTGGGAGCGCTCGCTCGCCGCCCACCCCTCGCCGTGGGCGGCCCGCGCCCTCGCCGTCGCCGACGTCACCGAGGGCCGCACCGCGCAGGCCGCCGACCGCTACACCGCCGCCTGGGACGAACTCGCCGCCACCGCCGGGCAGTACGGGCCGCAGGTGCGTGACGTGCAGCGCGCGCTGCTGGCCGAGGCCGTGCCCGTGCTGCTGGCCGCGGACCGCCCCGCCGAGGCCGCACGGCTGCTCGCCGCCCCCGCCCTCGACGGGGGCGCCCCGCTCGACGACGGCCGGATCCGGCTGCTGCGCGCCCGTACCGCGCTCGCCCACGGCGACGCGCCCGCCGCCCGCGCCCTGCTGGACGCCGGGATCGTCCTCGCCGACCTGCGGGAGGGTGCCGAGGAACTGAGCGACCTGTGGACCGCGGTGGCCGAACGGCTGGTCGCCGGGGAGGGCGAGATCACCGACGCGGTACGCGCCGAGGCCCGCGCCGCGCACCCGCTGCCCGCGCACTACGACTTCCTGATGCGCCCCGAGGAGAACTGAGGGCCCGTCACCGGCCGCCCCTCCCGCGGCGAAAACCGTTGGCCCGTGCGTCACCCGCGCGGCCACAGTGGTCTGCGCGCCCCCGGCCCGTCCGGGGGCGACCACCACCACACCACCGGGGGAGGGGACAGCCATGTCCACACTGCGGGTGACCGCCGAGCGGCTCACCATCACCGAGCACCCGAACGCCGACGCCCTGGAGCTGGCGCAGGTCGGCCTGTACCGCGCCGTCGTCGCCAAGGGCGCCTACCGCACCGGGGACTTCGCCGTCTACATCCCCGAGCAGGCCGTCCTGCCCGACCCGCTGATCGGCGAACTCGGCCTGACCGGACGGCTCGCGGGCAGCGCCGCCAACCGCGTCAAGGCCGTACGGCTGCGCGGCGAGCTGTCCCAGGGCATCGTCTGCCGCCCGGCCGCGCTCGGCGGCACCGACCTGGAGCGCGCCGCCGCCGACGACCAGGACTTCGCGGAGCGGCTCGGCATCACCAAATGGGTGCCCCCGGTGCCCGTGTCGATGAGCGGCGACGTCGAGTCCGCGCCCGACCTGCTGCCCTGGATCGACATCGAGAACCTCAAACGCCACCCCGGCATCTTCGCCCCCGGCGACCTCGTCACCGTCACCGAGAAGCTGCACGGCACCGCCTGCTGCCTGACCTACCGCGCGGACGACGGCACCCTCCACGTCACGTCCAAGGGCCTCGGCTCGCAGCACCTCGCCCTCAAGGAGGCACCCGGCAACCTGTACTGGCGCGCCGTCCGCGGCTACGGCCTGCCCGAACTCGCCGCGGAGCTGGCCCGCACCCTCGGCGCGGCCAGGATCGGCATCTACGGCGAGGTCTACGGCGGCGGCGTCCAGGACCTCGGCTACGGCGTCGACGCGCGCCGCGAACTGCCCGGCTACGCGACCTTCGACGTGTGCGCCGACACCGGCGGCGCGCTGCGCTGGCTCGACCCGGCCGAGCTGCCGGTCGGCGACCTGCCGCTCGTCCCGCGCCTCTACCGCGGCCCCTTCGACCTCGACCGGGTGCTGGAGCTGGCGCAGGGCCGCGAGACGGTCACCGGCCGCGAGGTGCACATCCGCGAGGGCGTCGTCGTCCGCACCGCCGAGGACAAGTACAGCCCCGTCCTCGGCGGCCGGGCCGTCGCCAAGGTCGTCGGCGACGCCTACCTCACCCGCAAGGGCGGCACCGAGTACGAGTGAGCCCCGCGCGGGCCCGGCCCTCCCCGGCCGGGCCCGCGCCATTTCCGGCCCGGCTTCGCATGGACCGGCCGGGGACGGGTACGCGGCGGGGGTCAGCGAGACAACCGCACGCGTAAGCCCGACCACGCGGCAGCGGGTCCGGCCGCCGGCCGCGCACCCGCCCCGCGGCGAGAGGACACCTCAGCGATGACCGACGACATGAGCCCCGACGGCGCCCTGCCCCCCGCCCAGCGCGCCCTGCACGAGATCGCG
The DNA here is from genome assembly GCF_044332905.1 of Streptomyces sp. NPDC021224. NCBI lineage: Bacteria > Bacillati > Actinomycetota > Actinomycetes > Kitasatosporales > Streptomycetaceae > Streptomyces > Streptomyces sp. NPDC021224. The sequence goes on from NZ_JBIRPW010000003.1 coordinate 608,866, forward strand.
ACCGGCAGCGAGAACGTCGTCGCGCTCAGCACCCTCGCCGTGAGCGACGTGCTCCTGCCGGTGCCCGGCACCGACGAGCAGCCCAGCGGCGCCGAACTCCCGCGGGAGATCCAGCTGCCCGTCTACGAACAGGACGACGGGCGGCAGCTCGTCCCCGTCTTCACCTCCGAGACCCGGATGGCCGAGGCCCTGCCCACCACCCGCCGCTACCGGCTCGTCCAGCTCGCCGCGCTGAGCGGCGCCTGGCCCTCCGACGAGCTGATCCTCTCCATCGACACCGGCAACGCCGACTCCCTCAGCATCTCCGGCCAGGGCGTCCGCGCCCTCGCCGGACTCGTCGGCGGCAACTGACGACGGCGCGGCGGCCGACGGCGGGTCCGGCCCCCGGGGGCCCGGACCCGCCGCGCTCAGCCCCGGCCCCGGTAGACCACGAGACCACCCGGCACCTTGTCGAGGAGCATCTCGCGCGGCGCCGCGGCCACCTCCCCGTCGCACGCCAGATGCACACCGTCGCCCGGCACCCGCACCCGCAGCCGCCGGACCAGCGCCGTCTCGTACACCGGGGTCCTGGCCAGCACGCCGGTCAGCGCCGCGCCCAGCAGCCGCGCCCTGGCGAACCGCCCGCCGGACACGATGCGCACGTCCAGCCGCCCATCGGTCAGATCACGGCGCCGCACCGGCGCCGGGCCCAGGCTCGAATACCGGCAGTTGCCCACGAAGAGCAGCCACACCGAACGCTTGCGGCCGTTGATCTCCACATCCACCGGACGGCACGTCCGCAGCACATGGACCGCCGCCAGCACACTCGCCGGCCACGCCCCCACCCGCCGCGACCAGCGCTCCCGCACCCGCACCAGATCCGGGTACGAGCCGATGCTGAGCGTGTTCAGGAAGGGCTCGGCCACCTCGGACGCGCCCGCGCCCAGTGCCGTCGTGGCCGCCACGTCCACCGCCCCGGCCTGCTGCTCCAGCACCGCCGAGGCCGTCTCCTCCACGCTGCGCAGACCCAGATCCCCGGCGAAGTGGTTGAACGTCCCGCCCGGGAAGACCGCCAGCGGCACCCCGTACCGCAGCGCGAACGCCGCCGCCAGCCGCACCGTGCCGTCGCCCCCGCACACCCCCAGCGCCCCGTCCCGCGCCGCCGCGGCCTCCGACGCCTTCTCCAGCAGCTCCGCCAGATCGTCGTCCTCGGTGCACTCGCCGACCCAGGCCTGCGGCAGCGCCGCCGCGATCCGCACCGCGGGCGCCGTCAGCAGCGGCGGAGGGCCCGAAGCGGTGTTCACCACCACATGGAGCCCACGCCCCTCCGGCAGGAACGGCACCCGCGCGGCCGGCCCCCGCTCCGGCACACCCGGCTTCGGCGGCACCAGGGCCCGCACCACCAGCGCCGCACCCACCCCCAGCGCACAGCCCGCCAGCACATCGCTCGGGTAGTGGACCCCGGTGTAGACGCGGGAGAAGGCCACGCTCCCGGCGATCGGCGCGAGCGCCGCGCCCCACCCCGCCGACTCCAGCGCCGCCCCCGCCGCGAAGGCCGCCGCCGACGCCGAGTGCCCCGAGGGGAAGGACGACGTCACCGGCTGGCTGCGCAACCGCCGTATCACCGGAACGGCGTCCAGCAGCGGCCGGGCCCGGCGGAAGGCGCCCTTGCCCGCGGTGTTCGCGACCAGCGACGCCAGGGCCAGCGACCCCGTCGCCCGCAGCGCCGCCCGCCGCCCGTCCCGCCCGCCCGCGACCGCCATGCCCGCGGCCAGCGCGCCCCACAGCATTCCGTGGTCCGCCGCCCGGCTCAGCCGCGGCAGTACCGACTCGGCACCGGGCCAGCGCTGCCGCGCCACCGCGGCGAACAGTGCCGCGTCCCGGGCCATCCAGCGGCGTCCGCCGCGTACAGGGTGTGCAACCATGCCGGGTCGGTTACCCTCCGGCGGCCCTCGCACGCCCCCGGTACGCTCACCTGGGTGAACCACGGCCCCGTACAGCCCCCCGACCTGGTGATCTTCGACTGCGACGGCGTCCTCGTCGACAGCGAGCGGCTCGCCATCGACATCGACGTGGAGATGGTCGCCCGCCTGGGCTGGCCCATGCCGCGGGACGAGGCGATCGAGCGCTTCGTCGGCCGCTCCTTCGCCGACATAGGCGCCGACATCGCCGCCCACCTCGGACGCCCGCTCCCTGACGGCTGGGACACCGAATGGCGCCGCCGGGTACGCGCCGCCCTCGACGCCGACCTCACCGCCGTCGACGGCATCGAGACCGCCCTCGACGCGCTTGCCGCCCGTGGGGTGCCCATGTGCGTGGCCTCCAGCACCGGCCACGAGGGGCTGCGCCGCACCCTCGGCAAGACCGGCCTCTACGACCGCTTCGCCGGCCGCGTCTTCAGCGCCTCCGACGTCCCCCGCGGCAAACCCGCCCCCGACCTCTTCCTGCACGCCGCCCGCACCCTCGGCGTCCCGCCCGCCCGCTGCGCCGTCGTCGAGGACAGCCCCCACGGCCTTGCCGCCGCCCTCGCCGCCGGCATCCCCGCCTTCGCCTACACCGGCGGCGGCCTCACCCCCACCCACCGCCTCACTGGCCCCACCACCACCCTCTTCACCGACATGCGCACCCTCCCCGCCCTCCTCGGCCTCTGACCCGGCCCCCCAGGGACGCGAGGAACTGCGCGCCCGGCCCCGACGGCGGGTGGTTCGCGGTGCGCACCGCAGGCGCCACCCCGTGGCGCATCAGGGGCGCGGGGAACTGCGCGCTCAGCCCCAACGGCGGGTGGTTCGCGGTGCGCACCGCAGGCGCCCCCCCGTGGCGCATCAGGGGCGCGGGGAACTGCGCGCCCAGCCCCAACGGCGGGAAGGCCGCCGTACCCACCGTGAGCGGCACCCCCGTGGCGCGCCCACCCCCCCCGCCGCGGAAGCCAAAATGCGCCGAGCCCCCGCAGGGGCCAAGGTGGGGACGTGGGGCGTCCACCACCATGGGGGCGACCCCGCGGAGCGCCGAGCGGAGGTGCGCCATGGCGATCACCGTGCCGTACGGGGGCCGGCCGGACCCCGGGCTGCCGGTGCCCGGGTACTGGGAGGCGCATCTGGCCGCCGCCGCGCCCGGCAGCGAGGAGGCGGGCGGCGGGGCGCGGCTGCACGAGGCCGCGTGCGGCTACTTCACCCGGCGGGGCCTGTGGAGCGGCCCCGGCCAGGTGCTCGCCGCGCCCGGCGCGGAACCGCTGCTGCTCGCCCTGCTCGCCGCCGCGGGCGGCGACCCCGTCCTCGCCCGCCCCGCACCCGCGTGGCAGGCCCCCGTCGCCGCGCTCGTCGGGCGGCCCGTGCACGCCGTGCCGAGCGCGCCCGAGGGCGGCGGCGTGCCGGACCCGTTCGCGCTGCTGGAGACCGTCCGCCGGGCCCGCGCGGCGGGCGCCGACCCGCGGCTGCTCGTGCTGTCCGCCGCGGACGACCCGACCGGCACCGTCACCGCGCCCGAGCTGCTGCACGAGACGTGCGAGGCCGCCGCGGAGGCCGGGCTCCAGATCGTGTCCGACGAGACCTACTCCGACACCCTGCACCACCGCGACACCGTGCTGCTCAGCCCCGCCGAGATGCTGCCCGACCACACGGTGGTGCTCACCGACCTGGGCGCCACCCTCGTCCCGTCCGGGGTGCCCGTCGCGCTCGCCCGTTTCCCGGCGACCGCGCACGGGACGGCGTGGCGGCAGCGCACCGCCGCGGCCCTTGCCGCGCTGCGCGCCGTCCTCCCGGCGCCCGTCGCCGCGGCGGCCGGGTACGTCCTGACCGAGCCCGCCGAGGTCACGGACTTCGCGGCGGCGGCGAACCGGCTGCACGCCCGTACCGCCGCCGCGGCCCACCGGACGATCACCGGCGCGGGCGGCGTGTGCCGGCCGCCGAAGGCCGGTTTCCAGCTCTACCCGAGGCTGGACGCCGCAGGGCTCGACGCGCCCGCCCTGGAGGAGCGGCTCGGCGCGGCGCTGGGCCGTACCGTCCCCGGCGGTCACCGCTTCGGCGACGACCCGGCGGAGCCCCGGGTCAGGATCGGCACCGGCGCGCTGCACGGCCGTACCGACCGCGAGCGCCGCGTCGCGCTCGGCGCCGCCGACCCGCTCGCCGTCCCCCATGTGGCCGAGGCGCTCGCCGCGCTCGGCGCCGCCGTCGGGGCGCTGACCGGTACGGACGAGGTCAGCGGTTCGGCGGGCGTGGGATCGCGGGGCGCCCGCGGCTGACTTACGTTCGAGGCGTCCGTACCCGTTTCCCCTCGCAGACCGACCCGCCGGAGCACCGACCGTACGAAACCGCACCCCGCACGGAGTCCCGATGACCGATCAGAGCGAACGGATCCCGGCCACCACCGCGACCGCGCCGCGCCCGCCGGGCGAGCGCCGTGCCTGGCCGAAATCCTTCGCCGACCGGCTCACCGAACCCCGGCCGGGGCTGCGCACGGTCGTCCGCGCCGTCCGCGAGTGCATCGTCCGGCCGCCCGCGCACACGCTGCGCCAGGTGCCGCTGCTGCCCGTCGCGCCGGGGCCGCTGCCCGACGCCCTGCCCGGCACCCTCGCCGTGACCTGGGCCGGGCACGCCAGCTGGGTGGTGCGGATCGGCGGGCTGACCGTGCTCACCGACCCCGTCTGGTCGCACCGCATCCCCGCCACGCCCGCGCGCGTCACGCCCGTCGGGGTGCCCTGGGAGGAGCTGCCGCGCATCGACGCGGTGGTCATCAGCCACAACCACTACGACCACCTCGACGCCCCGACGCTGCGCCGGCTGCCGCGCAGCACCCCGCTGCTCGTGCCCGCCGGGCTCGGCACGTGGTGCCGCCGCCGCGGCTTCTCCCGGGTGACGGAGCTGGACTGGTGGGAGGCCACCGAGATCGGCGGCGTCCGCTTCGACTTCGTGCCCGCGCACCACTGGAGCAGGCGCACCCTCACGGACACCTGCCGCTCGCTGTGGGGCGGCTGGGTCCTCACCGACCCGGCGGGCCCGCGCCTGTACTTCGCCGGCGACACCGGCTACGGCGACTGCTTCGCACGGATCGGCCGCGCGTACCCCGGGATCGACGTGGCGCTGCTGCCCATCGGCGCGTATGCGCCGCGGCGCCTGCTCAAGGCGGTGCACGTCGATCCGGAGGAGGCGGTACGGGCCTTCCTCGACGTCGGGGCCGCGGTCATGGCGCCCATGCACTGGGCGACCTTCCTGCTCTCCAGCGAGCCACCGCTCGAACCCCTGACCCGCCTGCACGCGGCGTGGGACGCCGCGGGCCTTCCCCGCGCGTCCCTGTGGGACCTCCCCGTCGGAGCCTCCCGCCGCCTGGCCCCGCCGGGGACGTGCGGGTGACGCGACGGCCGCGCAGGTGCCGCTGCTCGGGCGTGCTCAGGCGTGCCGGCGGCGGAGGAGGGCCGGGACGCCCGCGATGGCGAAGGTCAGGCCGACCGCGAGGGCGACACCCTGCCAGGGCTCGGGGAAGAGCGAACCGCCGAGGATCCCGATGAGCTGGTAGGTCGCCGCCCACGCGAGGCACGCGAAGACGTCCCCCCGCACGAACCTCCGCAGCGGCATCTCCGCGAGCAGGCACGCGACCATGACCGGGATCCGCCCCGCCGGGACCAGCCGGGAGAGCACGAGCACGGCCGCCCCGTGCTCGTCCAGCCGCCGCTGCGCCGTCGCGAGCGTCCGCTCGTCCGCCCGCTCCTGGAGCCGGTGCAGCCACCGCGACCCGCCGCGCGACCGGGCGCCGCGCAGCCCCAGCAGATAGAGGCCGACGTCGCCGATGAGCGCGGCGAAGGAGGCGACACAGAAGACGCCGAGCAGCGCGAAGGGGTCGGTCTGGTGGAAGGCCACGACCGCCGCGCTGGACACGATCGCCCCGGTCGGCACGACGGGCACGAGCGAGCCCAGCACCACGAGCAGGAAGAGCGAGGGATAGCCGACGACCTGCTGGGTGCTCTCCGAGGACGGCGGGCGGGTGGTCGTCGCGGCGGTGGCGAGGAAGGCGATCACCCGGCGGTCCCCCGCGATCCGGGGTCCGGCACCTGGACGGTCGCGCCGTGCGCGAGGCAGTGCACGGCGACGCGGGGAGCGGTGCGGGCGGCGAGCCGCACGAACTCCTCGCCCGGCGAGTGGAATTCGTGCGGGCGCACCGCGTCCATCCCGATCGGCCAGAACGTCCCGTAGTGCACCGGAACGGCGACCCGCGGCCGCAGCCGCGCGAGGGCCTGGGCGGCGCGCGCCGGGTCGAGGTGGCCGTGGCCCAGGAAGGGGCCCCAGCCGCCGACCGGCAGCAGCGCGGCGTCGCAGGGTCCGACAGCCTCGGCCATGCCGTCGAAGAGCCCGGTGTCCCCGGCGAAGTACGTCCGGGCCGCCCCCTCGACGACGTACCCGAGCGCGGGCGCCCGCTGCGGCCCGAACGGCACCCGCCGCCCGTCGTGCGCGGCGGGCACGGCCCGTACGGTGACGGGCCCGGCCTCGTACCTGTCGCCCGCTTCCACCTCGGTCAGCCGAAGCCGGTCCCGTACCCGGCGCAGCGCGGGCACGGCCGCGGAGGCGCCGCGCGGCAGCAGCACCCGGGTGCCGGGGGCGAGCCGGGCCAGCGACCCGACGTGCAGATGGTCGGCGTGCAGATGCGAGACGAGGACGACATCGGCCCGCGCCGCCCCGGCGGGCGGCACCTCCCCCCGGCGCCGCCGCAGATGCGCCAGCCGCCGCGTGAACAGCGGATCGGTCAGCACCGTCACCCCGGAATCCCGCACGCTCACCATCGCGTGCCCCCACCACGTGATCTCCACGCCCACCACCCGCCCTCCTCCCCGCACCGTACGCCGCCCCACCCGGCACCCTCCACCGGCGCTGCGTTCCCCCGGCGGGGGCAGGGTCCTCCACCGGCGGTGGGGTCCGGCGACAGCGGGTGGATGGACGGCGGTGGTGCAGGGGCGCGGGGAACTGCGCGGGCGACCCCCACCGGCGGTGCGTTCCCGCGACGACGGGCGGGTCCACCGTCGTGGGTGCAGGGGCGCGGGGAACCGCGCGAGCAACTCCTCACCGGCGGCGCGGTCCGGCGACAACCGTCGCACCCCCCCGGTCGGGAGGCCCGAGCCCCGGGAGGGGGCGGGGAAGGGACGTCCGCGCAGGTCCCGGCAGGGATATGGCAGGGTGGAGCCGTGCCTCAGCCGGGTGGGAAGCGGGAACGGGCCGCGGGGCGCACCGCTCTGCGGGCGGTCGGGCGCGTCGTCGTCGTGTGGACGGTGGCCTCCGCCACCCTCGCCGTGCTGGCCTGGCTGCTGCCGGACTTCCGGCTGAAGGCCCCGAGCGGCGACAGCCCGACGCAGATCGCCGTGACGGCGGCGTACGGCGCGGGCGCGTTCGGCGTGCTGAGCGCGCTGGTGTGGCCGCTGCTGGTGAGAGCGCTGCTGCTGGTGCCCGCGCTGGTGCTGGGCGCGCTCGTGTTCTTCCTCAACGGCTCGTTGCTGCTGGTCGCGCTGGACCTCACACCGGGCGGCCGCGGCGAGGTCACTCCCGCCACGGCCGTGGTGATCGCGGCGGTGATGTCCGCGGCCTCCTCCGCGACGAGCACCGCGCTCGCCGTGCGGGACGACGCCGCGTACGGGCGGCGCCTCGCGCGGCTCGCGGGCCGGCGGCGGCGCAGGGCGGGCGACCCACCGCTGCCGACGTCGTCCGGCACGGTCTTCCTGCAGCTCGACGGCGTCGGCCACGACGTGCTGCGGGCGGCGCTGACCGGCGGTTCCCCGGCGATGCCCACGCTGGCGGGCTGGCTCGCCGACGGCACCCACCGGCTCACCGCGTGGCGGACGGACTGGAGCAGCCAGACGGGCGCGAGCCAGCTCGCGATCCTGCACGGCAGCAACCACGACGTGCCCGCCTTCCGCTGGTTCGAGAAGGAATCCGGCCAGGTCATGGTGTGCAACCGCCCGTCCAGCGCGGCCGAGCTGGAGCGGCGGGCGATCGCACGTACCGGCTGCCCCGGGCTGCTGGCCGCGGACGGCGCGAGCCGCGGCAACCTGTTCACCGGCGGCGCCGACCAGTCGGCGCTGGTGATGTCGGTGGCGGCGCAGCGCGGCAAGTTCTCCCGCTCGCGCTCCGGTTACTTCGCGTACTTCTCGGACCCCGCGAACGCGGTGCGCACCGCGTGGTCGTTCGTCGCCGAGGTGGTCCGGGAGATCGGTGAGTCGAGCGCGTCGCGGCTGCGCAGGGACCGGCCGCGGATCGGGCGCGGCGGCCTGTATCCGGTGCTGCGGGCCTTCGCCACGGTCGTGGAGCGGGACGTCGCGGTCGCCGCCGTGGTCGGCGACATGCTCGCCGGGCGCACGGCCGTCTACGCCGACCTGGTCGCGTACGACGAGGTGGCGCACCACTCGGGCCCGCACAGCCGCGACGCCCGCAAGGTCCTCGCGCGCCTGGACCGTTCGATCCGGCTGATCGCCGACGCGGCGCGGTACGCCCCGCGCCCGTACCGCTTCGTGCTGCTGTCCGACCACGGGCAGAGCGGCGGGGCGACGTTCGAGGACACCTACGGCGAGGGGCTGCGCGAGGTGGTGCGCGGCGGGTGCGGGCTGCCGCCGGTGAGCCGGGGGCGCAGCCGCCGCACGGGCACCGAGGCGCGGGCGGCGGCCCGCAGCGCGCTGCGCCGGCCGGAGCGGGGGCGGCGGGCGCCGGAGGAGGCGGAGTGCGAGGGGCCGCGGTCCGAACCGGTCGTGCTGGCCTCGGGCAACCTCGGCCTGGTGGCCTTCCCGGACATCCCGGGGCGGGCGACGCTGGAGGAGATCCGCCGCCGCAGCCCGGACCTGCTGCCCACGCTGACCGCGCATCCGGGCGTCGGCTTCGTCCTGGTGCGCAGCGCCGGGCGCGGCCCGCTGGTACTCGGTGCGGACGGCGGCGAGCACGAGCTGGCCACCGGACGGGTGACCGGCCCCGATCCGCTGGCCCGCTTCGGTCCGGGCGCCGCCGCGGCGGTGCTGCGCGCGGACGCCTTCCCGCACATCGCCGACCTGATGGTCAACTCCGCGGTCGACCCGCGCAGCGGCAGCGTGCACGCCTTCGAGGAGCAGGCGGGCTCGCACGGCGGGCTGGGCGGCCCGCAGTCCCACCCGTTCCTGTTCTCGCCCGCGGATCTGCCGCTGCCGCGGACGCCGGTCGTGGGCGCGGAGGCGCTGCACGGGCTCTTCCACGGATGGCTGGCCTCCGCGCGGCAGCCCGCGTCTGCCGCGGACTGCCCGCCCCGCGAGGCTGCCGCCCGCCTCGCCCGGCACCCGGTCCCCACCGCACAACCCCCCGCCCCCCGCACCCCGGACGCGGCCGCCCACCCCTGACCGCCGGGCGGGAAGGGGCGCGCGGGGTGGCCGTACGTCCGGCACGGGAGACCCGGCACGGAGCCAGGTCCGGTCGTGGCTCCGCCCGCCGCGGCCTCGTGGCTACGCCGTGGCGCCGCCGTCCAGGACCAGGTCGGTGCCGACGGTCGCGCCCGCCTCGGGGGAGGCGAGGTGGAGGACGGCCGCGGCCACCTCCGCGGTGCTCGCGGCGCGGCCGAGGGGGAGTTCGGTGCGCAGGCGTTCCGCCTTGGCGGCCGGGGTCTCACCGGGGCGGGTGGACATCGGGGTGTCGACCGGGCCGGGGCTGACGGCGTTGATCCGTATGCCCTCGGCGATGTGGTCGAGCGCCGCGGTGCGGGTCAGCACGCTGACCGCGGCCTTGCTCGCGGCGTACGCGCCCAGGCCCGCGGCCCGGCGGTGGGCGCCGATGTTGGAGGCGATGTTGACGATGGCGCCGCCGCCCTCCTTGCGCATGCGCGCGATCTCGTACTTCATGGACAGCCACAGCCCGGTGACGTTGGTGTCGAGGGTGCGGCGCCAGTCGTCCTCGGCCATGTCGCCGACCGGGCCGGGGGAGAGGAAGACGCCGACGCCGTTGACGGCGACGTCCAGGCCGCCGAGCCGGTCGGCGGCCTCGGCGACCATGCGTTCGGCGTCCGCCGGGTCCGTGATGTCGGCGGTGACGGCGACGGCGGTGCCGCCCGCGGACGTGACGAGGGCGACCGTCCCGTCGAGCGCCGTCCGGGTGCGGCCGGCGACCGCGACCCGGGCGCCCTCGCGCGCGAAGGCGAGGGCGACCTCGCGCCCGATACCGCTGCCGCCGCCGGTGACGAGCACGGCCTGACCGGTGAACCTGTCGGACATTGCGTCTCCTGTAATGAGAACGAGCATTCTGGAAAGAGGGCACGCGTCACCCCGCGACGCGGGCACACCGGGGGTAGGGAAGAAGCGGGAGCCGTCAGCCGATGAGCGCGAGCACCTGCTGTGCCGCGTCCCGCGCCCGCTCCGGGTCCGCGCCGGCCTTGCCGACCACCCGCATCCCCTGGAGCAGCACCAGCAGCAGCCGGGCCAGCCCGCGCGGATCGCGCCCGGCGGGCAGTTCGCCCTGGGCGCGGGCGCGCAGCAGCGCGGAGGTCAGCGCGGTCTCCAGGAGGGCCCAGCTGGCCTCCACCCGGCGCGCCGCGGCGCTGTCGTGCGGGGCCAGCTCGACCGCGGTGTTGGTCATGAAGCAGCCGCGGCGCAGTTCGTCGCACGCGGACTCCGCGGCGAAGCGTTCGACCAGCGCGCGGACGGCGGGGAGGGCGGGGCCGGGCCGGGACAGCTCCTCCAGCAGCACCGGGTCGCACAGTTCGCCGTAGCGGCGCAGCGCGAGCAGGTAGAGGTCGTGCTTGCTGCCGAAGGTCGCGTAGATGCCGGCCCGCGCCACGCCGAGGCGTTCGACGAGCGCGGACATGGTGGTCGCCTCGTACCCGCGCTCCCAGAACAGCTCCAGGGCCGCCTGGAGCGCGGTGTCCGGGTCGAACTCCTTGGTCCTCGCCATGGTCAGGACCCTAGGTTATTGCAGAACGCCCGGTCAAGAAAGACCGATCGTCAACGCAAGGTTGACGATGCTCCATCGTCAACCTACCGTTGACGCATGGACAAGCATCCCGTACGGCTCGACGACCTCATCGACTTCGTCAAGAACCAGCACCCCGGGAGCGACCCGCTCCAGAACCTCGAACACGCCGTGACCGTCGCCGCGCACCTCGACGACGTCGCCGACCACCTCATCGGCCACTTCGTCGACCAGGCCCGGCGCGCGGGCGCGTCCTGGACCGACATCGGGCGGCACATGGGCGTGACCAAGCAGGCCGCCCAGAAGCGCTTCGTGCCCAAGGGGCCGGAGGACTTCGACCTCACCGAGTCCGGCTTCACCCGCTTCACTCCGCGCGCCCGCAACGCCGTCGGCGCCGCGCAGGAGGAGGCCCGCGCCGGACGGCACGGCACCATCGAACCCGAGCACCTCGTGCTCGGCCTGCTCGCCCAGCCCGACACGCTCGCCCTCCAGGCCCTCACCGACCTCGGCGCCACCCCGGACGCGGTACGCGCCGCCGTCACGACGCCCGGTACCGAGGACGCCGCGCCGACCGGGAACCTGCCGGTCGGCGCCGCGGCCAAGAAGACCCTGCGGCTGATCCTTCGCGAGGCCCTGCGGCTCGGCCACAACTACATCGGCACCGAGCACATCCTGCTCGGCGTCCTCAGCGACGACCAGGAACCGGCCGCCCGGGCGCTCACCGGCATCGGCGTCACCCACCCGGCCGTGGAGCAGTGGGTGCTCGCGACCCTGGCGCGGATCACCTGGAAGAGCGACGCACAGCCCGAGCCCACCGGCAGCGACACCCCCTGAACGCCCGCCCGCGACAGGGGGCGAGGGGATCGAGGGGGCGAAGGAACAAGGGGACGAAGAGACACAGTGAGACACAGGGGGCCTGGCGCCGGGCCCCCGCGCTCAGCTCTTGCGCAGCGCCAGCAGCCGGTAGACCGGGTCGCCGCGCGGCACGTCAGGGTCGGGCAGCGCGGCGATCCGCGCGGCCAGCTCCTCCTGCTCCACCTCGTCCAGCGACAGCGCCGACGCGAAGTAGCCGCGGGCCACGTCCGCCGCGGCCCCCAGGGGGGACTTGCCCTGGCCGTGCCCGGTGAAGCGGGCCTCGCCCGCCCGGCCGAGCCCGTGCTCACAGGCCACCGCCCGCACCCGCTCGTCGGCGTCGTAGGCCGTCCGCCGCACCCGGTAGGGCGCCATCAGATGGTCGACGTCGCTGTCCACGTCGTGGCCCGAGTCCTTGTCGACCGTCGTCACGAACACCCCGCCCGGCCGCAGCACCCGGGCGCACTCGGCTATCACCCGCGGCGCGTCCGGCAGCAGGTGCAGCAGCCACACCGCGCACACCGCGTCCAGCGACTCGTCGGCGAAGGGCAGCCGGTGGCAGTCGCCGAGCACCACCGAACCGTCCGTGCGGCGGGCCGCGAGGCGCGCCATGCCGTGTGCCGCGTCCACGCCGAAGACCCGCAGGCCCGGCCGCACCAGCCGTTCGGTCAGCAGACCCGTCCCGCACCCCACGTCCAGCAGGGTGCGGGCGCCCTGGGGCACGAGCGCGAGGACGGCCCGTGCCGCCGCCCGCGCCCGCGGCTCACCACCGCGCGTCGCGTCGTAGCGCGCCGCCTCCACCTCGTAGTCCAGCATGCGGACGATGGTAGAGCCCGCAGGTGAACACCCGCCTGCCCGGGGGCTTGCACCTGTGTTACGTCCCGGTGCGCGGGCCGGCCGGGCGGGCGGGCGTACGGCGGCGGCCCCGGGGACGGGGCGGCCGCCGGGGCCGGATCAGCCGAAGGCGTCCGGGTCCGGGCCCAGGCGCGTGCCGTCGTCGAGGGCGGCCAGCTCGGTCAGGTCCTCCGGGGTGAGCGCGAAGCCGAAGACGTCGATGTTCTCCCGGATCCGCGACGGCGTCACGGACTTGGGGATCACCACGTTGCCCAGCTGGAGGTGCCAGCGCAGCACGACCTGCGCGGGAGTCCTGCCGTGCCGCTCGGCGACCCGGGCGACGACCGGGCTCTCGAGCAGGCCCTTGCCCTGGCCGAGCGGCGACCACGCCTCGGTGGCGATGCCCAGTTCGGCGTGCACCGCGCGCAGTTCGGACTGCGCCAGCTGCGGGTGCAGCTCGATCTGGTTCACCGCGGGAACGGTCGGCGAACCGTCGACCAGCCGCCGCAGGTGCGCGGGCTGGAAGTTGGACACACCGATGGCCCTGGCCCGCCCCTCGGCCGCGATCCGCTCCAGCGCGCGCCACGTCTCCGTATACGCGTCGCGCCGCGGCTGCGGCCAGTGGATCAGGTAGAGGTCGACGTGGTCGAGCTTCAGCTTCGCCAGCGAGGTGTCGAAGGCGCGCAGCGCGGAGTCGTAGCCCTGGTCGCTGTTCCACAGCTTCGTGGTGACGAACAGCTCCTCGCGCGGCAGCCCGGAGGCGGCCAGCGCGCGGCCCGTGCCCTCCTCGTTGGCGTACAGCGCCGCGGTGTCGATGCTGCGGTAGCCGGCGTCGAGCGCGGTCGCGACCGCGGCCTCGGCTTCGTCGTCCGGCACCTGCCAGACGCCGAAGCCGAGCTGCGGCATCGTGACGCCGTTGTTGAGGGTTACGTCGGGGACCTTGCTCACAGGAGGTCGGGCCTTCCTTGCGTCGGTTGCGGGGGGCGTGCGGCCGGGCGGGGCCGTACGCGTCGGCCCGCGGCCCCGGTGGGCCGGGCGGACCGAGCACGTACAACCCGGCGCCCGATCGCCGCATTCCCCCGCCCCGCAGTGATCCCAGCCGCTACCCTCACGCGCGGGGGCCGGGCGCGGCCCGTGCGCGTGAGGGGAGCAGGACCGATGACGGGGCGGGAACCCATGGCGGAACCCATGGCGGGACAGGGCGTGCCGGACGGCGGCGCGCCCGCGGCGCCGCGCGCGCCGTGGGCCCGCCGGGACCTCCGGGCGGAGCCCTTCCCGGCCGTTCCCGCGTCCGCCGCGACCGACCCGGCGGTGCAGCGCGAGACGCTGGCACGGCTGCGCGAGTGGGCCGAACGGGACGCCGAGACCGCGATCGCCTGGTACCTGGTGGACAAGCGGAACAAGCGCATCGGCTCACGTCTGCTCCAGGGCCTCGCCATCGCCTGCGCCGTGGCCGGCGCCGCGGTGCCGCTCGGCACGGCCGCCGCGGGCGGCTCCGGCCAGGGCTGGGGCTATGTGCTGCTCGCCGTCGCCGCGGGCTGCAAGGGCTTCGACCACTTCTTCGGGCTGAGCGCCTCCTGGATGCGGGACATCACCGTCGCCCACGCGCTGCGCACCGAACTCAACGCGGTACGGCTGGAGTGGGCCGCCGACGTGCTGCGCGCGGGCCCCCGCGCCGCCGACCCGGACCTGCTGCTGGAACCGGCCGAGCTGGAACGGCAGCTGGCGCTCGTCACCCGGCTCGCCGTCTCGGTGCGCGCCCACATCGACGGCGAGACGGCCGAGTGGCAGGCGGAGTTCAGCGCGGGCATCAGCGAGTTGCAGGGCCAGCGCACGCTTCCGGGGGTGGAGCGCTGAGCGGGACGGGCTTAGACACCGCGGGCACGGGCACGGGCACGGGCGGGACGGCGGACCGGTGAGCAGGATCCTCACGGTGGTGACCCCGGACGGCGCCGAGCACGACATCGAGCTGTACGCGCCCGAGTCCGCGCGGATGTGGGACCTCGCCGCGCGGTTCTGCCAGGAGTGGGACGCCTTCGCGCGCATCCCCGAGAGCACGCGCGCGCTGCCCGTCTACCCGTCCCGCGCCGGGGTGAGGGCGCTGCGGCTCTACGTCGGGCGCGAGGAGCTGCCGCCGGAGCCGGCGCTCGGGGAGTCGCCGCTGCGCGACGGCGTACGCGTCGGGCTGGGCAGACCGGTGGAGCCGCGGCCGTACGAGCCGCGGCCGGACGGGCAGGTCCTGGCGACGGTGCGGATCGTGGCGGGGGAGGGCGCCGGGGCGGAGACCGGGGTGACCGGCGCGAACCGCAGGTCCATCGAATGCTTCCCCGACGACCTCGCCGCCGGCGACAGCCTCGTGGCCGACTTCACCGGTGAGTTCGTCCGGCGGGGCGCCGCGGAGGCCCCGCTGCTCGTTCTGACCGGGGGCCGCGTCGTCAGAGCCGTCGGCCGACCGGCGGTGCCCGGGTGGGAGCCCCCGGGGCAGGGCACGAAGTGGGAGGAGGACACGCTGCTCATCGTGGGGAGCAGTTGCCTGCGGTGGTCCCGGGAGGAGCGGCCGGAGCCTGCCGTCCTGCCGCCGGGCGACCACGGCACGCTGCTGCTCGACCCGCGGGCCCGCTCCTCGGGCCGCCCCGTCCTCGACTCCCTCCCGGACGTCCTGCTGCCCAACGCGCCCAGGGACAGCTGGTGGCAGACCCCTTCGACCCGGCGGATCAACACCGTCCTGCGATCGAGGAACCTGCTGGCCCGGCTCGTCCGGAGTGCGGCGGACGGTGTGCCGGCGTGCTGGCCGACAGGAGATCGCGCGCTCCCGCCGTTCATGTTCACTGCCGCCGTCGCGGAGCAGCTGGGGTCGGCCTACCCCGACCCGGCGTCGCTCGCCGGGGCGGTCGGCTCGCGGAGCGGGGAGCTCTGGCAGCGCGGCCCGCGCGACGCCGACTTCCTGGCGCTGCGCTGCGGACTGCGTACCGTCCTGCCCGTGACCGCCGAGGGGCAGGACGAGCCGGACCGGTACCGGCAGCTGGGCAGCCAGGCGCTGCCCGCCGTCGCCGTGCTGCCGCGGCAGGGCGTCGTCGGTGTCGTCGGCGCGGACGACCGGCCGCGGCGGCTCGCGGGCTGGCTCGTGCTCCAGGCCGCCGCCCACCACAGCCCCGAGGACGTCGTCGTACGCGTCCTCACCGATGCCCAGGGCGCCGCCGACTGGCGGTGGACGCGCTGGCTGCCGCGCTCCTCCTCCGCGCTCGACGAGGACCGCGCCCCGCGCGTGCACGCCGACCCCACCTCGGTGGCGCGGCAGATCGACACGCTGCTGCGGCTGGTGACCGACCGGCAGAACCCCGGCGCTGCGGCCGTCCCCGGCGCCCCCGCCACGGAACAGGGCACCGGGGCGCCGGACGGCACGGCCGCGGGCACCCCCGCCGGGCGGCACGGCCCCTCCGTGCTGCTCGTCCTGGACGGGATACGCCGGCTGCGGACGCTGCCGGGGGTCGGTCGGCTGCTCCAGGAGGGGCCCGCGGTCGGTGTGCACCTGGTCTGCCTGGGCACGGAGGCCCGGCAGCTGCCCCCCGGGTGCGGCTACCTGGTCGACATCGGCGACGGCACCGGCTCGACCGCCGGTCCGGCCGACCACATGACGCTGCCGCTGCTGGCCGACCTGCCGCGGCCCGGCTGGTTCGAGGCGGCGGCCCGCGCGCTCGCCCCGCTGCGGGACGCCGAGGCCGTCCGGCGGGCCATGGACCTCGCGGCCCTGCCGCTGCCCGAACTGCTCGGGCTGGACGTCGGGGACGCCGACGGGGGCGCCGGGACCGTCGAGGCGCGCTGGTCGGCGGTGCCGCGTGCGACGGCGGCGGTCGTGGGGCAGGCCGCCGCGGCGCCGTTCGAGCTGGACCTGCGCGCGGACGGCCCGCACGCGCTGATCGCGGGGCGGCCGGGCTCCGGGCTGACCGCGTTCCTGCGCAGCTGGGTCGTCTCGCTCGCGGTCGCCAACCGCCCCGACGAGATGATCTTCGTCCTGTTCGACGACCGCGGCGGCGACGCCTTTGGACCCGCCACCGCGCTGCCGCACGTCACCCGGGTCGTGACCGACATCGACGACCGCGAGGCCGAACGCGTTCTCGGCCGGCTCTTCGCCGAACTGCGGGCCCGCGAGGCGCGGCTGACCGGGCATTCCGTGCGCACCCTGGACGACTACCACCAGCTGCGCGACCGCGACCGGTCGCTGCCGCCCCTGCCCCGGCTGGTGCTGGTGGTCGCCGAGCTCGCCGACCTCGCGGGCGGCCGCCCGGAGCTGCGCGCCGGGATGCTGGACGTCGCCCAGCGCGGCCGCTCGCTCGGCATCCACCTGGTACTGGCCACCCAGCGCCCCGCGGGTGTCGTGACCACCGGCATCAGGGCGACCACCAACCTGCGGATCGCGCTGCGGCTCGGCGACGGAGCCGAGAGCGCCGCCGTCCTGGACGCGCCCGACGCGGCCGCGATCCCCCGCTCCAGCCCCGGACGCGCCTTCGTCCGTACCGGGGTGCAGGAACTGACCGAGTTCCAGGCGCCCGTCGCCGTCGACCTGGGCTCGCCTGCGGCCCCCGTTCCCGCGATCACCGTCCACGACCTCGACGGGCCCCGCCCCGCCCCCGGGTACGACGGCGCCGCACCCGGGCAGCGCCCCGCCGGGCCGTCCGTCCGGACCGACCTGGACCTGCTGGTGACCGCCGTCCGCAGGGCCGCCCTGCGCTCCGGGGTGCCGCCGCTGCCCGGCCCGCTGCCCGAGCCGCTGCCCGCGGTCGTCACCCTGTCGGAACTGCCGCAGGCCCCGGCCGGCGTCGCCTACGGGCTGGAGGAGCTGGCCGACGAGGTCGGCAAGCAGCCCGCGCTCTTCGACGTCGCGGGGGAGGGGCTGCTCGCGGCGACCGGCGGGCCGCGCACCGGCAAGTCGCAGTTCCTGCGCACGCTCGCCGCCGCGCTCGCGCAGCGGCGCTCCACCGCGGACGTCCACCTCTTCGGCATCGACTGCGGCAACGGCGCCCTCCAGATGCTCGGCCGGCTGCCGCACTGCGGCAGCGTGGTCACCCGGGGCCGCCCCGACCACCTGGCCCGGCTCGTCGGCCGGCTCACCGCCGCCCTGCACACCCGGCGGCAGCTCTTCGCCGAGGGCGGCTTCACCGACCTCGCCGCGCAGCGGCAGGCCGTGCGCTCCGACCGCCGGCTGCCCCACCTGGTGCTGCTCATCGACCGCTGGGAGGGCCTGCGCGAGCTGTCCGGCCGTATCGACGGCGAGCGGCTCGCGGAAGACCTGCGGCTGCTGATGCGGGACGGCGGCCCGGTCGGCATCCGCGTCGTGCTGACCGCGGACGCGGCGCGCCTGGACGAGCGGACGGCCGCGCTGGTGACCGACCACCTGGTGCTGGACCGCAGGGACAAGGACGACTACCGGCGCTTCGGCGTCGATCCGCCGCTGGGCCACCTCCAGCCGGGCCGTGCCCTGCGCGCGTTCAGCGCGTGCGAGGTGCAGATCGCGCTGCTGGACGGCGGCCCCAGCTCGCGCGCGCAGAGTGACGCGCTGGACGCGCTGGCCGCCCGGCTGCGGGACCGCGACACGGACGTGCCGCACACCCGGCGGCCGTTCGCCATCGACGACGCGCCGCGCGCCGCCGAGCAGTTCCAGGTCGGCCCCGGCGCGGGCCGCCCGGTCGGCCGCGAGGACGTCCTGGCGTGGCTGCGCAACCGGCAGTCCACGGGTGCCTCGGCCGCGCTGCTCGGGCCGCGCCGCTCGGGCAAGTCCTGGGTGCTGGAGGAGCTGTCCCGGCGGCTGGCCGCCGACGGCGGACGCGAGGAGGTGCACCGGCTCACCGTGCCGCCGCCCAGCTCCCCGGTGGACACCCCCGACGCGCTCGCCGGCATCCTCGACCGCGCGGTGCGCGACGCCGCGAGCCCCGCCGAGGCGCTGCTCGACAAGGCCGCGTCCGGCGGCGCCCCGCTGGTCTTCCTGCTCGACGAGGTCGGGCGGCTCGCGGACTACGACCCGGTCGCCGTCTCCTGGCTGCGCGACCTCGGCCAGGCCGGGGCCTGGCTGCTCTACACCGGCACCGAGAAGGACTGGCGGACGGTCGTGCGCAGGGCGCTCACCGCGCCGGGCTCCAGCTTCGGCAACGACGTCAACGCCCGGCTGCTGGGCCCGCTCGACGAGGAGGCCGCGCTGGACTTCCTGTCCGGCACCGCCGCCAACCTGGGCGTCGCCCTCGACCGCGACACCACCGCCGCCGCCGTCGTCCGCACCGTCGGCAGCTGGCCGTTCTACCTCCAGGTCGTCGGCGACGCCGTCGTCCGCGCCGTCCAGGGCAACGACCTGAGCCCGCTCACCGGCGACGCGGCACTCCGGTCGCTCGTCGAACGGCGGCTGCTCGACGAGTGGTCGCTGCACTTCCAGTCCCGCTGGGCCGAGATCGGCCCCGCCGGGCGCGCCGCCCTGCTCGCCGAGCCCGGCGCGCTCCCGGCCGGTGCCACCCCCGCGCAGCGCCAGGACCTGCGCGACGCGGGGCTGCTGCGGCCGGGCGAGCAGTGGCTGCACGATCCGCCGCTGCTGGACTGGATCGCCAGGAACGACATCTCGCTGCGTGACGGGGAAACAGGGGAGTGGGCCCAATGAGCGTCTTCCGGCCGAGCCAGTCCTACCGCGCCGACCTGGACGTCAGGCTCGGCAACGGGCGGATGCCCAGCTGGATCCGCCCCACCGCCGAGGGCGCGGAGCCCAACAGCGCGGCCTGGCTGGCCGTCATGCCGCGCCGGGCGGGCAAGACCTGGCTGGCCCAGGGCATCGCCGCCGCCCGCCCGGCGGGCGGCACGGTCCGGGTCGACCTGCGGTCGTCGGCGTCGGTCCGCAAGACCCGGCTGGGCTGCCTGACCGAGGGCAGACCCGCGCCGCCGGTCGGCCCCGGGCAGCTCGTCGTCGTCGACGAGCCCGCGCTCGCCCGGCCCGGCGGCCCCGGCGTGGACCCCGCCGTGCTGGCCGCCGGACTGCACCGGATCCACGACACCGGCGCCACCGTCCTGGTCCTCGCCACCCCCGCCGAGAGCGCGCTGCTCGTCCCGCACCTCGGGCCCGACGTGCCCAAGGACCTGCTGCGCCCGCCCGTGCTCGACGCCGACGAGTGCGCGCGGATGGCCGCCCGCGCACCGCAGTGGGCGCCCGCGCTCGTCGAGCGGCTGCGCGCCCGCGACCCCGGCTGGCTGCACACCACCTTCCTGCTCGAACTCCTCCTGCACACCGCCGAGGAGCAGCCCGCGCTGCGCACCGGCGACGACGGCTACGCCCGGCTGCTGCGGGCCGCCGCCGAGGAGGCCGACGACCGGCACGAGTACATACGCCAGTGGTTCCGCGGCGGCCTCGCCGAAAAGCACCGCGCCGCCCTGCGTGCCGCCCGCTGGCGCGCCGCGGGCCTGCCCGCCGGTGCCGCGGGCCGCCCCGGGCAGGACGCCGCGCTGTACGCGTACGGGGCCGCGCCGGGCGTCGCGGGGCCCGTGCCCGGACACCCGCGCCCCGGCGGATCGCTCGCCGACGACCCGGTGCTCGGCCGCCACCTGCCCGACGTGCTGCGCGTCCACCACATCTCCGACCTGCACCACGGCGGGCGGCTGTCGGACACCGTCGACACCAAGGACCGCACCGGCGCCGGGCAGGCCATCGCCGCCCTCGCCGGGGCGGGCACCGTGCTGGACAGCTACCTCGACCACGTGCGCCAGCTCGCCGCCCAGGGCCGCGCCCCGCACCTGCTCGTCGTCACCGGCGACCTCGTCGACCGCCCGCTGGACGGGCACGGCGAGCGGGCCCGTACCTGGCTCGCCGAGCTGGCCGCGCTGCTCGCCCCGCACCGCGACCTGCGAGAGGGCGACCCGCGGGTGCTGCTCGTCGGCGGCAACCACGACGTCTCCTGGGACCTGGCCCTCGACGACTCCCCGCAGGCCCGGCACCGCTGGTTCGCCGCCGCCTTCGACGGGCTGCCGCACCCCGACCTGCACCTCGCCGACCCGGCGCGGCGCCGCCTCTACGTCGGCTACCCGGACGTCGGGCTGCGCTTCGCGCTGCTCGGCAGCGCCGAGTCCGGCGGCGAGGCGGCCCACGACGCCGACCGCGAGCGGCTGCGCGCCTTCCAGCAGCGGTACGTGGCCGCGAGCGCCGCGCAGGACGCCGACATCGCCGCCGTCGTACGGGACTTCGAGCGGCACGACCCCGGCGTGGTGGCCCGCGGGGTGCTCGACCGGCTCGCGCCGCAGCCCGGCGTCGTCACCCTCGCCGCGCTGCACCACCCGCTCTCGCCTGTGCCCGCGGTCGAGGTCGCGCCCTACTCCGGGGTCGTCAACGCCGGACAGGCCAAACGCGCGCTGGCCGCCGCCCGTACGTCCCTGGTGCTGCACGGCCACACCCACCTGGGCTTCGCGGCCGCCGAGCGGCTGCTGGACGCGGGCCCGCCGTGGACCATGCGGATCGCCGGCGCCCCCGCGCTGGCCAGCCGGGAGACGGAGGAGCGCAACGGCTACAACGAGGTGTTCGTGGCCCGCGAGGGCGGCGACCACACCCTCGCGCTGCGCACCGTCCGGCTCGACGGCGGTCAGTGGACGCCCGGTCCGGCCCACGCCTTCCGGCCCGGCGCCGCCGAGGAGCGCGACCTCGACGCGCTGTGCGCGGACGCCTGAGACCGCGGCCCGTCACGCCCGGTAGAGCGCCTCGATCTCCCGGGCGTACGCGGCCTCGATCGCCCGCCGCTTCAGCTTCAGGGACGGCGTCAGCAGCCCGCGCTCCTCGCTGAACTGCGCGGCCAGGATCCGGAAGGTGCGGATCGACTCGGCCTGCGAGACCAGGGTGTTCGCCGCGACGACGGCCCGGCGTATCTCGTTCTCCAGGTCCGTGTCGTGCACCAGCTCCCTGGTCGGCAGCCGCGGCTTGCCGCGGATCGACAGCCAGTGCGCCACCGCCTCCGGGTCCAGCGTCACCAGCGCCGCGACGTACGGCCGGTCGTTGCCGACCACCACGCACTGTCCGACCAGCGGGTGCGCCCGCACCCGGTCCTCCAGCGCGACCGGCGACACGCTCTTGCCGCCGCTGGTCACCAGGATCTCCTTCTTGCGCCCGGTGATGGTCAGATAGCCGTCCTCGTCGAGCATGCCGAGATCCCCGGTGGCGAGCCAGCCGTCCTTGAGGACCTCCTCGGTCGCCTTGACGTTGTTGAGGTAGCCGGTGAAGACCTGCCCGCCGCGCAGCCAGATCTCGCCGTCCTCGGCGATCAGCACGGCCGTGCCCGGGACCGGCAGGCCGACGGTGCCGAAACGGGTCTGCTCGGGGGGATTGGCCGTCGCCGCGGCCGTGGTCTCGGTCAGCCCGTAGCCCTCGTAGATCGTCACCCCCGCGCCGCAGAAGAACAGGCCGAGGCGCCGCTCCATCGCCGAACCGCCGGAGATCGCGTGCCGCACCCGGCCGCCCAGCGCGCCGCGCACCTTGCTGTACACGAGCTTCTCGTACAGCTGGTGCTGCATCCGCAAGGACGCGCTCGGCCCCGGCCCCAGGCCGAAGGCGCGCGCCTCAACCGCCTCGGCGTGCCGCACCGCGACCTCCACGGCCTTCTCGAAGGCCGCGAGTTTGCCGCCCGCCTCCGCCTTGCGCCGCGCGGCCTGGAAGACCTTCTCGAAGACGTACGGCACGGCCAGCACGAAGGTCGGCCGGAAAGACGCGAGCGAGGGGATCAGCTCGGCGGCGGTCATCCCGGGCTGGTGGCCGAGCCGGATCCGGGCCCGGACGCACGCCACCTCCACCATCCGCCCGAAGACGTGCGCGAGCGGCAGGAAGAGCAGGGTGGACGGCTCCTCGCCGGGCCTGCTGGAGAAGACCCGCTCCCAGCGGGCCACGACGTTGTCGGTCTCGGCCATGAAGTTGCCGTGCGTGATGACGCAGCCCTTGGGGCGGCCCGTGGTGCCCGAGGTGTAGATGACCGTCGCGGTCGCGCCCGGTGTCACCGCGAGCCGGTGCCGCTCGACGACGTCGTCCCCGATGTGCCGCCCGGCCTCGGTCAGTTCCTCGACGCACCCCGCGTCGAGCTGCCACAGCCGGTGCAGCCGCGGCAGTTCGTCCACGGCGGCGCCCACCGTCATGGCGTGGTCCTCGTGCTCCACGACCGCGGCGACCGCCTCCGAGTCGTGCAGCATCCAGCGGACCTGCTCGGACGACGACGTCGGGTACACCGGCACCGGCTGCGCGCCGATCGACCACAGCGCGAAGTCGAAGAGCGTCCACTCGTAGCGGGTGCGCGACATGATCGCGACCCGGTCGCCGAACCGGACGCCCTGCGCGAGCAGCCCCTTGGCGACCGCGAGCACCTGGTCGCGGAACTCCGCGGCGGTCACGTCCTGCCACCCGCCGTGCTCGTCGGCGCGGGCGAGCACCACCTGGTCCGGGGCCTGCCGCGCGTTCCCGAACACGGCATCCGCCAGACCGCCGGCCTGGGGCGCCGTGACCAGCGGGGGGACGGTGAACTGACGCAACGGGTGCTCTCCTAGGTGCCGGTGCGGCCGTAAGCTACCCGATCCCCGGCCCCGGCGGGAGAGGGCGGAAAGTTTCGCCGAATCGGACGTCTGTGCTGGTGGAACGGGGGTTTCCGGCGGTCACAAGGCAACCGGCGGCCTCCCGCGTCCCCGGGGCGGCGGCGGACGGGTACGGATCTCCACCAAATCTGCCCGCCCCGGTCACGCCCACTCCACCCCACACGTCGGCTCCCACCCCGCCCGCCCCACCCCTCCCGCCCGTACGGCCCGTTCCGGGCGGGCGCGGTCAGAGCAGCGGCCGGTGCAGCAGGCCGCCGCCCGCGAGGATCGCCCCGGCCAGCGCGTCCGCCGACTCCTGGACGCGCGAGGCGCGCCGCCCGTGCCGCAGCACGAAGTCCACGCCGCCCAGGTCCGGCAGCCCGCCGGCCCGCGACTGGACGCGCACCAGCCCGGCCGGAATCAGCCCTTGCGGATGCGCCATCACCCCCAGACCCGCCCGCGCAGCCGCGACCAGGCCGCCCAGCGAGCCGCTCGTCCCCGCCGGCTGCCAGGCCCGGCCGTGCCGCTCCAGCACGTCCAGCACCCGCACCCGGGTCAGCGCCGGCGGCGGGTGCGCGATGAGCGGCACCGGGCGGCGCGGGTCGAGCCGCAGCCGCTCGCCGCCTATCCACACCAGCTTGTCCCGCCACACCAGCCGCCCCGGCCCGTCCGGACCCGAGCGCTTGGCCAGGCACAGGTCGAGACCACCGGCCTCCAGCCGCTCGTGCAGCACACCGGACAGCTCCACGGTCAGCTCCAGGTCCACCTCGGGGTGGTCGTGCCGGAAGGCGGCCAGGATCTCCGGCAGCCGGGTCGGCACGAAGTCCTCCGACACCCCGAACCGCAGCCGCCCGCGCAGCCGGGTGCCGGTGAAGTACGCCGCCGCCCGCTCGTTGGCCTCCAGGATCGGCCGGGCGAAGCGCACCATGGCCTCGCCGTCCTCGGTCAGCTCCACCGCGTGCGTGTCGCGCAGGAACAGCCGGCAGCCCGCGGCCTCCTCCAGCCGCCGCACGTGCTGGCTGACGGTGGACTGGCGCAGGCCGAGCCGGTGCGCCGCCTGGGTGAAGCTCAGCGTCTGCGCGACGGCGAGGAAGGTCCGCAACTGGGCGGGCTCGAACATGGCGGCACGTTATCGCGGGCCGTGATGGCGGTCGCGTCGGTAACCGGCCATCCCTGGACGCCGGCCCGCGGGTGCGGGCGCGAACCCTCCGACCGCGCCGCCGTCACAGCCGCAGCGCGGCCACCAGCGCCACCGCGAGCGCCCACGACGTGAAGAGCCCGTACGCGAACAGCTCCCGTCCCCGGTCCCCGGCCCGCACCTGCCGCAGCAGCACCCAGCCGAAGAACAGCGCCTCCGCGCCCGCGCCCGCCACCCCGTAGACCGGGTGCCACACCCCGGCGACGAGCGCGGCGGTGGCGGCGGTGTGCAGGACCCCGGCGGCGGTCGGCACCCACCGGCGCCGGCCCTGCCGCAGCCCGAGCCGCGTCAGGTCGTCCAGCCGCTCCACCCCCGGCCCGAACCGGGTCAGCGCGGCGAGCGCCGACGGCACCACCTCCAGCAGCAGCAGGACGGTCAGGGCCGCACTGAGGACGAACACCGGGGGCTCCTTGAGGTGCGAACCGGCCGGTCGGCGCCGGTCGGCGGGCGGGCGGCCGACAGGACGCGGCCGCCGCTCAGTGTGCCCGGTCGGACGCCAGTGCGATACGGTCCTCGCCCGCGTAGACGTTCATGGAGTCGCCGCGCAGGAAGCCGATCAGGGTCAGCCCGCTCTCCCGGGCCAGGTCCACCGCGAGCGAGGACGGCGCCGACACCGCGGCCAGCACCGGTATCCCCGCCATCACCGCCTTCTGGGCCAGCTCGAAGGACGCCCGCCCGGACACCATCAGGATCCGGTCCGCGAGCGGCAGCAGGCCCTCCCGCAGCGCCCGCCCGACCAGCTTGTCGACGGCGTTGTGCCGCCCGACGTCCTCGCGCACGTCCAGCAGCCCGCCCTCGGCGTCGAACAGCGCGGCGGCGTGCAGCCCGCCCGTGCGGTCGAAGACCGCCTGCCCCTCGCGCAGCCGTTCCGGCAGCCCTGCCAGCAGCGCGGGCGTCAGCCGCGGCCCGCCCGCCGGGTCCACCGGCAGCCGGGTCGCCGTCCGCACCGCGTCCAGGCTGGCCTTGCCGCACAGCCCGCACGACGACGTCGTGTAGACGTTGCGCTCCAGCGTGATGTCCGGCACCGGCACCCCGGGCGCGAGCGTCACGTCCACGACGTTGTACGTGTTCGCGCCGTCGGCCGTCGCCCCCGCGCAGTAGACGACGTTCGCGACCTCGTCGGCGGCCGCCAGCACGCCCTCGCTCACCAGGAAACCGGTGGCCAGGGCGAAGTCGTCGCCCGGGGTGCGCATCGTGATCGCCAGCGGGCGGCCGTTCAGCCGGATCTCCAGCGGCTCCTCCGCCACCAGCGTGTCCGCCCGGTGCGCGGCGGTCCCGCCGCGGATCCGCAGCACCCGCCGCCGCTCCGTGACCCGTCCCATCCGGCCCTCTCCTCCTGCGCTCCCGCCGCGCCCCGCGGGCCGCCCCGTGCGCCCCGCGGTCCCGGCCCGGTACCAGGCGAGGGTGTCATAGGGTGATCAGGACCGCGCAGCGAGCACCACGGACTCCCAGGATGGCAGAACCGAGATGAGCGACCAGCCGACCGCCGAGCACACCCTGGAAGGCGACGAGCGGGCCCTGCAGCGGCTGCGGGAGCTGCGCGGCAGCATCGACAACCTGGACGCCGCCCTCGTCCACCTGCTCGCCGAGCGCTTCAAGTGCACCCAGCAGGTCGGCGAGCTGAAGGCCGCCCACGACCTGCCCCCCGCCGACCCGGCCCGCGAGGCCGCCCAGATCTCCCGGCTGCGCCGCCTCGCCGAGGACGCCCGGCTCGACCCCGCCTTCGCCGAGAAGTTCCTGAACTTCATCATCGACGAGGTCGTCCGCCACCACCGCGCCATCGCCGCCCGCCCCCAGCAGCCCGGCGGGAATCCCAGGTGAGAAGCACTCCGGATCCTTGGTAAGGTTGACCCAGTCACCCCGACCCAGGCGGTCGGGGCGGTCGACCCGGTCCGGGTGGCGGAATGGCAGACGCGCTAGCTTGAGGTGCTAGTGCCCTTTATCGGGCGTGGGGGTTCAAGTCCCCCCTCGGACACCAGCGAAAACCCCAGTTGATCTGGGGTTTTTCTGTTTTTCCGGGCCGCTTCCCGGGCGTTTCCCAGGCGTCTTCCGGGCGACCTCAGGACGGCAGCGCCGCGAGGAGCCCGGTCGTCGTCGCGTGCAGGCGGGCGGCGGCCGCGGGGGAGAAGGCGGGGGTGCCGGTGGGGACGCGGCGGCCCTCCAGGACGGCGGTCAGCCGGGCGGGCGGGGCCGTGAGGAAGGGCAGGACCTGGGCGACGGCCTCGGAGACGGGCTTGCCGGTCGCCTTGAGCGCCGCGACATGGGCGGCGGACGCCGGGTCGTACTCACCGGCGAAGCTCGTCGCGACGACGCCGGGGTGGTTCACGACGTAGTGCACGGCGGTGTCGGCGTAGGCCTCGGCGCAGTGCGCGGCCAGCAGGTCGCAGAGGGCGCCGCCGTGGCCGAGGGCGCCGGCTCCGGGGTAGCCGCGGCGCAGCTGGAGGTCGTCCCAGCGGACGGGTCCGGCCAGGCCCACGGCGCCGAAGGAGAGGACGACGGCCCGCTCGGCGCGGCTGAGGGGGCCGATCAGGCCGTGGCTGAGGAGATGGCGGCTGAGGTAGTACAGAGCGAAGTTGCTCTCGAAGCCGTCCGGGGTCTCCGCGCGGGTGGAGCGGTGGTAGCGCGCGCCGAGGACCAGCAGGTCGAGCGCCGGGTAGGCGGACGTGACGTGGTCGACGACGCGGTGGTTCTCCGCGACCAGGCTCAGGTCGGCCCGCAGGAAGCGCGCCCGGTCGGCGGCGCCGCTTCGGGCGGCGGCGGCCAGGAACGCCTCGCCCTTCGCCGGGTTCGTGCCGACGATCAGCACCTCGTGGCCGCGTGCCAGGTAGGTGTCGGCGAGGGCGCGGCCGATGCCGTCGGTGCCTCCGGTGATGACTGCGGTGGGCATGACCGTCCTTCCGGGTGCGCGGTGGCCCGCGCGGGGTCAGATGATTTGGTTTGATCAATCAAAGCATCGCGCGGAGTGATCCGGCAACAGCCGCCGGGGCGGGGGAGCGCGGCCGGTCAGACCGACGGGCCGCCGTACCCGGCCTCGGCCCCCGCGGCGAGCATGTGCTCCTGCACCCGGAGCAGGGTGTCGGCCGCCCGGCCCAGCTCGTCGGCCGCCGCCCCGGTGAACGCCCCGGCCAGCAGCTCGCAGCGGGCGGCCCGGACGCGCGCGAGGACGTCGCGGCCGTGCGCGGTGATGGCGATGACGCCGGCGCGGGCGTCGGCCGGGTCGGGCAGGCGGCTCACGAGCCCGTCGGCCCTCAGCGGGCGGAGCTGGAGCGACACCGTCGATATGTCGATCCGCAGGCAGTCGGCGATGTCGGACACCCGCATCGCCCCGGCGACGTCGAAGTGCTCCAGCAGCCGCAGCGCGCTCGGCGGGACGTCGCACCCCGACCGCCGGGCGACCTCGGCCCGGACGTACTTGCTCTCGCTCCAGCGGACCACCGCCGACAGGGCCACGTCGAGCCGGGCCAGCTCCGCCGGCGGCGGGGTCCGGGGGGCGGCCCCGGAGGTCGGGGCGGGGGAGGTGGCCATGCGGCCAGGTTACAAGGGGGAGAGGGCGCCGGGACGGTCAGCGCAGATCGGTGATCTCGGGGGCGTAGACGGTGCCGAGCGGCTCGGGGCCCACGTACTGCTGGCAGTTGCACTGGCGGGTCTCGAACTGCAGCGGCTGCCGGTCGGCGTCCCACAGGGAGGGCGTCTCGACGTCGGCGTGGCACTTGCCGTCGTCCCTGCCGTGCATCGCGAGGTGGTGGGTGCAGCCGCAGATCGGCTCCGGCGGGCGGTTCGCCGACGCCAGCGCGCTCTGCTTGCGCTCCTCGGCCTTGATCACGTCGAGCTTGCGTTTGTGGCGCCGGTCGGTCGCGTCCTTGATCCGCTCGCCGATGGTGCCGCCGCCGAACAGCACCACCGGAATGATCCACCACAGGTTGCCCATGCCCTGACCCCCGTCGTTCGGTGCGCCCAGCATATCGCCGCAGGCGGCCCGCCCGGCAGGCCCCGCGACGGCCCTGTGGACGGGGCCGGGCGGGGGTGGGCGGGACGGCTGCGGGCAAACGATTTGGCGTAGACGTGCCGACCCCGTAAGGTTGGGTTCACCGACGCGGGGTGGAGCAGCTCGGTAGCTCGCTGGGCTCATAACCCAGAGGTCGCAGGTTCAAATCCTGTCCCCGCTACTGAAGGAAGGGCCCGGTGCCGTCACGGCACCGGGCCCTTCCGCGTGTCCGCGCCGTGTCAGCGGCCCCCTCTGCCCGCCCGGTGTCAGTCGTCCCGTCTGTGCGCGCCGTTCCGCCCGGAGCCCTGGCGCGCCCGCTCCCGCTCGTGGACGGGCTCGTACGGCGGTACGTCCCGGCCCGGCTGGTAGTGCGGCCCCTGCCGCATGTGCCGGACGACGATCACGCAGTCCACCGCGGCCAGTGCGGCGATCGCCGCGCAGAGGGCGGCCCACCCGGGCTGGTCGAACAGGGCGAAACCGACGGCGGCGCCGATCCCCCAGACCAGGCCGCACACGGCCAGCCCGAACCGCAGCCGCAGCGGACTGCGTGCCTGCGTCGGTTCGTATCCGGTCCTTCGCATCTTCGGCATATCGGCTCCCGCTTTCCAGGCTGCCTCGCCGCGGCGCCCGGCGGAAGCCCCTGCCCGCGTCCCGGCGGTCATGGCGTACGCGTCCCGGCGCGTCGGCCGGTAGGTTGGGGGGCCGTGAGTGCCACCCTCGTCGCAAAAGACATCGCCGCCGGTCATGGCGCCCGCCGACTCTTCGACGGGCTGGACCTCGTCGTCGCGCCCGGTGACGTCGTCGGGCTCGTGGGCGTCAACGGCGCCGGCAAGTCCACGCTGCTGCGCCTGCTCGCCGGGCTGGAGGCCCCGGAGCGGGGGGACGTACGGCTCAGCCCGGTGAACGCCACCGTGGGCCACCTCCCGCAGGAGCCCGACCGCAGGGACGAGTCGGTCCGCGACTTCCTCGCCCGCAGGACCGGCGTCACCGCCGCCCAGCAGGCGCTGGACGCCGCCACGCAGGCCCTGGTCGACGAGGTGCCGGGCGCCGACGACGCCTACGCCGAGAGCCTGGAGCGCTGGCTCGCCCTCGGCGGCGCCGACCTCGACGAGCGTGCCGAGGACGCCGTCGGGGCGCTGGGCCTGGGCATCGGCCTCGACCTGCCGATGACCGCGCTGTCCGGCGGGCAGGCCGCCCGCGCCGGGCTCGCCTCGCTGCTGCTGAGCCGCTACGACGTCTTCCTGCTGGACGAGCCGACCAACGACCTGGACCTGGACGGCCTGGAGCGGCTGGAGAGGTTCGTCTCGGGCCTGCGCGCCGGTACGGTCCTGGTCAGCCACGACCGCGAGTTCCTGGCCCGCACGGTGACCCGGGTCGTCGAGCTGGACCTCGCGCAGCAGCAGGTCGCCGTCTACGGCGGCGGCTACGAGGCCTACCTGGAGGAGCGGGCCACCGCGCGCCGGCACGCCCGCGAGGAGTACGAGGAGTACGCCGACACCAGGGCGGGGCTGGAGGCGCGGGCCCGGATGCAGCGCGGCTGGATGGACAAGGGCACCCGCAACGCGCTGCGCAAGGCCCCGGACAACGACAAGAACGCCCGCCGGGCGCGTGTCGAGGGCAGCGAGAAGCAGGCGGCCAAGGCGCGGCAGACCGACCGGATGATCGAGCGGCTGGAGAAGGTCGAGGAGCCGCGCAAGGAGTGGGAGCTGCGGATGTCGATCGCCGCCGCCCCGCGCTCCGGCGCGGTCGTGGCGACGCTGAACGGCGCGGTCGTGCACCGCGGCGGCTTCCGCCTCGGCCCGGTGGACCTGCGGATCGACTGGGCCGACCGGGTCGCGATCACGGGCGCGAACGGCTCCGGCAAGTCCACCCTGCTCGCCGCGCTGCTCGGTCGGCTGCCGCTGGACGAGGGCACCGCGGCGCTCGGC
Organism: Streptomyces sp. NPDC021224; assembly: GCF_044332905.1. NCBI lineage: Bacteria > Bacillati > Actinomycetota > Actinomycetes > Kitasatosporales > Streptomycetaceae > Streptomyces > Streptomyces sp. NPDC021224. The sequence goes on from NZ_JBIRPW010000003.1 coordinate 639,094, forward strand.
CCCGGGGTGCGGATCGGCGAGGTCGACCAGGCCCGCGCCCTCTTCCGCGGGGACGAGCCGCTGCTCGACGCCTTCCGCGCCCCGGCGCCCGACATGGAGCCGGCCGAGATCCGCACCCTGCTGGCGAAGTTCGGGCTTAAAGCCGACCACGTGATGCGCCGGGCGGCCACCCTCTCGCCCGGCGAGCGCACCCGGGCGGCGCTGGCCCTGCTCCAGGCCCGCGGGGTCAACCTGCTGGTCCTGGACGAGCCGACCAACCATCTGGACCTGCCCGCGATCGAGCAGCTGGAAGCCGCCCTGGCGGAGTACGAGGGCACCCTGCTGCTGGTCACGCACGACCGGCGGATGCTGCACGCGGTGCACACCACCCGGCGGATCGAGGTCGCGGACGGGCGGATCACCGAGCGCTGACCGTACGCCCGGCCGACCGGGCGGGAACCCGATCGGACCGCGCCGCGTCCCATCGCCGACGGACACGCCACGGCGTGGCGGGAGCGGCGAGAGGGGATCGTGATGCGCCATCGGCTGCGGGTGGACGGGACCGTGCTGCCGGCCGTGCTCGTGGCGGCGGCTCTGCTGGTCGCGGGCTGCGGCTCCGCGTCGGATCCGGGCGGCGGGGTCCGCACGCTCCCGGCGCCGACCGGCGCGGACACCTCCGCGGGCACGTCCGCGGGCGGCGCGGCCGGGGACTGCGGGGACGCCTTCGTGGACCTCGCCGGCCCGGACAAGCCCGCCGGCACCGTGTGCCTGAAGGTCGGATCGACCCTGCGGGTGCGCAACGGCCCGGCCGCGCAGGCCGGCACGGTGACCGGCGACGCGCTGCGGGAGGCCGGCGCCGGGGTCTACCTCGGGGTGTCCGCCGGCCGCGCCGAGCTGGGCGGCACGAGGCGGGCCTGCCCGGACGTGCCCGGCCGGGTGAGCTGCATGTCGATCGTGCCCTGGCACCTGACCGTCGACGTCCGCTGAGCGCCTCCCCGCGGTGGGTGGACGGCGACGGGCCCGGACCGGCAGTGGGGGCCGGTCCGGGCCCGTCGCGCACACGCGGTGCGGCGTCCCGTCAGGAGGCGGGGGTCAGCTCGCGTTGAGAGCGGTGTCGTCGAGCAGGAAGGACGTCGCCAGGGTGGAGTCCTCGGCGCCGGTGAACTTCAGGGTGACGGTCTTGCCGACGTAGGAGCTGAGGCTGACGCTGTGCTGCACGTAGCCGGTGCCCTGGTTGACGTTGCTGTAGCTGGCCACCGTGGTGCCGTTGGCGGTGACGGTGAACTTGTCGTACGCCGTGCTCGTGCCCTCGTCGGAGGAGACGTAGAGGTAGAAGCTCAGGTTCGCGGTGGAGCAGCTGGCGGGGATGGTCACCGACTGGGAGAGTGTGTCGGTGTGGGTGCTGCCGTAGCCGTCGAACCAGGCCTTGTAGGAGCCGGAGTGCGCCGGAGCGTCGGTGCTGCTGTCGATGACGCCGGAGGACGAGGTCCAGCCGGTGCTGCCGCTCTCGAAGCCGGGGTTGGCGAGCAGCTGGCCCGCGGTGCAGGTGCCGCCGCCGCCGGACGTGGTGACCGCCCAGCTGAAGGACGCCGAGCCGGAGGCGCCGGTGGAGTCCGAGGCGGTGACGGTGACGGAGGAGGTGCCGGCCGTCGTCGGGGTGCCGGAGATCAGGCCGGTGGAGGAGTTGACGCTCAGGCCCGCGGGCAGGCCGGAGGCGGAGTAGGTCAGGCTCTGGCCGGAGGCCGAGTCGCTGGCGTGGATCTGCAGGCTGACCGCGGTGCCCACGACGGTGGACTGGCTGCCGGGGCTGGTCACGGTCACGGTGTTGCCGCCCGTGGAGCCGCCGTTGGTGAAGGCGGACGTGCCGTTCGGGGTGCCGAGGCCGGTCGGGCCGTCGTAGCCGGTCGTCGCGGTGCACAGGTAGCTGCCGCCGCACGAGCCGTTGCTGCCGCTGGTGACGTCGTTCAGCGCGCCGGTGTGGGAGTACGGGTACGACGCCGGGGTGGTGCCGGAGGCCGGGGTGCCGGCCAGGGCGTAGACCGAGGCGATGATCGGCGACGAGGCGCTGGTGCCGCCGTAGACCTGCCAGCCGCTGGCCTGGTAGCTGTCGTAGACGGCCAGGCCGGTGGCCGGGTCGGCGACGGCGGAGACGTCGGCGACGGTGCGCTTGGAGCAGCCGGAGTCGGTCTGCCAGGTCGGCTTGGCGTCGTAGGACGAGCAGCCGGAGCCGGTGCCCTCGGTGCTGGAGGTGTTCCAGACCGACTCGGTCCAGCCGCGGCTGGTGCCGCTGGCGCGGTTGAGCGCGGTGCCGCCGACGGCGGTGACGTACTTCGACGCGGCAGGGTACTCCGCGCCGTAGCCCTCGTCACCGGAGCTGACGGTGATGGCGACGCCCGGGTGGTTGAAGTACGACGAGTCGTAGCTGGTGTCGGAGGAGGACTCGCCGCCGCCGTAGCTGTTGGAGACGTACTTCGCGCCGAGGGAGACGGCCTCGTTCACCGCGGTGCCCAGGTTGGCCATGCTCGCGCTGGTGGCCTCGACCAGCAGGATGTGGCACTGCGGGCAGACCGCGCTGACCATGTCGAGGTCGAGCGAGATCTCACCGGCCCAGCCGGAGTCGGCGGTCGGGTAGCTGGTGCCGCCGGTCTGGTTGACCTTCTTGAAGCAGCCGTTGGCCGTGGTGCAGGCGGGCAGGCCGTACTGGCTGCGGTAGGTCGCCAGGTCGGCCTCGGCGTTGGGGTCGTCCTGGGCGTCGACGATGGCCACCGTGGCGCCGGAGCCGGCCGACGACGGCAGGGCGTAGGCGCTCTGCAGGTCGGTCGGGCCGTAGCCGGACGGCGTGGCGTCGGGGCTGATGCCCATGTGGTGCACGACGTCGGTGCGGGCCAGCGCCAGGCAGGACATACCGTCCGGCGTGGTCGCTCTGGCACACAGATGCGCGGTGGTCGAGCTCGCCGAGCTGCCGGTCGCGCCGGTGGCGGCGGTCCCGGTGGTGGGTACGGCGGCCGCGGACGACGGGGCCGCGGCGGCGAGCATGCCGCCGGTGATCAGCGCGCCCGAGGCGACGATCGCCACCGCGGCGCGGCGGACGGCTCGTCTGATCGGGCCGGGACTTGTCAGCTGCAATGAACTGCCCTCCGTGGGGGATCGGCTCCCGAGGGTCCGCCGGGACGGTCAAATCTGTCAGGGTCATGACAAGTAACCATCAGGCGGTAGAGCCCGGGACATTCGTGTGGCGCACGTTCACCGGTGATCACGTCGACGAGAGTTGTCAACGTCCGTTCACTGCCACCACGTTCAGTGGTGGCCACGTTGAAGGTAGTGAAACCCGCGCCAAGGGACCACCGGGTAATGGCAAAGCCTTTCTCTCGAAACCGTGGTCACAGGGGCCCCGTCCGCTCCCCCGAACGATCAGGGACGTATACGTTGTGACCCGATGAACACCGAGGAAGAGTCCGTGGGAGACCTTGTCGCGCTGGGTCTCGCGCGCTACGAGGCGCGGGTCTACCTCGCCCTGGTGCGCCGTGAGTCCTACACCGCCGCCGAGGTCGCGCGCGCCGCCGACGTACCCCGGCAGCGGGTCTACGACGTGCTGGACGCCCTCGTCCGGCGGCGGCTCGCCGTCGCGCACCCCGGGCGCGTGGCCACCTTCTCCGCCGTCGACCCGGAGCTGGCCGTCGCCCGGCTGATGACCCTTCAGCGCGAGCAGCTGGAGCGCCTCGACCGGGTCTCCACCGCGCTGACCGCCGCGCTCGTACCGGTCTGGACGGACGGCCGGGACCAGACCGTTCCGCTGGACTACGTCGAGATCCTGCGCGACCCCAAGGCCATCGCGGAGGCCTTCGCCGACATCCAGGCACACGCCCGCGAGGAACTGCTCAGCTTCTGCAAACCGCCCTTCGTCGCCCCCGCCGCCAACACCGCCGGCATCCGCGCCACCCGCCGGCTGCACCGCTCCGGCGGCACGGTGCGGGCCATCTACACCCGCGACGCGCTCGACGACGCCGAGGTGCTGGAGAACGTACGGCGCTTCGGCGCGGCCGGCGAGGAATGCCGCTTCACCGACGAACTGCCGCTCAAGCTCATCGTCGCCGACGCCCGGCTGGTGCTGTGCGACATGCCCGACCCGGTCGCCGGAACCGGCGCGACCACCGCGCTCTACATCGAGCACCCCGCACTGGCCGCCTGCCTGAGGCTGGCCTTCCTCACCGTGTGGGGCACCTCCCGCACCGCGTCCGGCGCTCTCGCCCCCGACACCGGAGCCATCCACTCCTGACACGCGCGCGTACGCCCCTGACCACGGGCTCCGGAGCTACAGTGAGCGCGTGGCCGTGTTCCTGCTCGGCTTGGGCGCCGCCTGCTGCCTCGGCTTCGGTTTCGTGCTGCAGCAGCGCGCGGCAGCCCGTGCCCCGCTCGCGGACTTCCTGTCCTTCCGGCTGCTGCTCGACCTGATCCACATGCCCGACTGGCTGCTGGGCGTCGGGCTCATGGTGTGCGGCCAGGTGCTCGGCGCCATCGCCCTCGGCTACGGCGAGATCTCGCTGGTCGAGCCGCTCACCGCCACCAACCTGCTCTTCGCCATGGCGCTGTCCCGCAAGCTGTCCGGCCAGCCGCTGGGCTGGAACGGCTGGCTCGGCGTCGCGCTGCTCGCCCTCGGCGTCACCGCCTTCATCGTCGCCGGACGCCCCAGGGGCGGCGGCGCGGAGGCCGGTGCGCTGCGGCACTGGCTGGTCTTCGGCACCGTCGCCGGGATCGCCCTGCTGCTCACTCTCAAGGCCCGCCGGCTGCCCCGGTCCGGCGAGGCGGCGCTGCTGGGCCTGGCCGCGGGGCTGCTCTACGGGCTCCAGGACTCGCTCACCCGGGTGTGCGGCCAGATCGTCCAGGACCAGGGCATCGACCGGCTCCTGGTGTCCTGGCAGCCGTACGCGGTGGGCGGGCTGGGGCTGACCGGCATGCTGCTGGTGCAGAGCGCCTTCGAGATGGCACCGCTGCGGATGTCGCTGCCGTCGCTCACCGCCGCCCAGCCGATCGCCGGCATCGTGTGCGGGGTGGGCTTCCTCGGCGACCGGCTGCGGGTCACCACGGGCGCGCTGGCCTGGGAGGCCGCGGGGCTCGCGGCGATCGTGGTGGGCGTGGTGCTGCTCGGGCGGCACCCCGCGATGCCCGCCGGAAGCGCCGAACGCGAACCCGTCGGCGCGACCCGGCTGCGCTGACGCCCTGCCGCCCCCGCGTCACGCGGCCCCTCCGTCACATGGCCCGCCCGTTCCGGTCCGTACCACCGCCCGGTCCCGGTGGGGGCTCCGCGGGCGTGGTGGTCGGGTACGGCGCCGAGACGGTCGGAAACCGTCAGACCGCTGGCACACGCGGTCGAAAGCGGTCGCGAAACGCCCAAAGATGCGGACCTTACGGTTTCCCGCGCTGGTGGGGAGCGGTTTTCACGACACTCGTGGCATGAGGGCGGAAGCCGCCGGACGACCGGCGGCGCCTGCGGGGACTCACAACCGAAGGCGATGGTGGGTGCGGTCATGGACGTCCGCGGGAGGATCGCGCACGACCAGGTCCCGGCTCCTGGGCCGTACGAAGGTGTGTGGCGCTTCACCGCCGCCGCCGTGGACGCCTCGGTGCCCCAGGTACGGCACGGGGTGCGCACCCTCGTCACGGACCTCGGGGTGCCGATCGACGACGACATCCTCTACGGGCTGCTGGTGATCGTCTCCGAACTGGTCACCAACGCCGTCAAGCACGCGGCCGTGCTGTCGCCCGAGCTGGGCGTGGAGGTCGCGGTCGGTCCGGACTGGATCAGGGTCGCGGTCGAGGACCAGCACCCGTACCGCCCCAAGGCGCTGGAGACCGACCACGCCAGGACCGGCGGCCGCGGGCTGCTCCTGGTCAAGACGATCACCTCGGAGGCGGGCGGCAGCTGCGACGTGGCGCAGACCGCGTCCGGCGGCAAGGTGATCTGGGCGGCCATGCCCCTGTGCCCGCCCGCCCCCTGACCCCCTGACCCCCTGGCCCGCCGCCCGCCGGAGCCGGGCGGCACCCGCGGGTGGCTACCAGCCCGCGCCGCCCCCGGTCACCTCGCGCACCGCGGGCAGCGCCGCGTCCAGCACCGTGCCGAACCACGCCGAGAAGGTGCCGTCCGCCCGCCGCTTGGCCAGCTCCTCGGGCGTGACGAAGGCGGTGTCGTCGATCTCCTCCGGGTCCGGCCGCAGCTCGCCGCCCACCAGTCCCACGAAGAGGTGGTTGAACTCCTGCTCCACCAGGCCCGACGCCGGGTCCGGGTGGTTGTAGCGCACCGTGCCCGCCTCGCGCATCAGCACCGGCGCGGCCCCCAGCTCCTCGGCGGTGCGCCGCGCCGCGGCGACGAACGGCGGCTCGCCCGGGTAGGGGTGCCCGCAGCAGGTGTTGGACCACACGCCGGGGGAGTGGTACTTGCCCAGGGCCCTGCGCTGGAGCAGCATCCGGCCCTCGCCGTCGAAGAGGAAGACCGAGAAGGCACGGTGCAGCCGGCCCGGGGCCGTGTGCGCCGACAGCTTCTCGGCTGTGCCGATCGTCACACCGTCCTCGTCGACCAGTTCCAGCATGATCGGCTCCGCGGCCTCGTCCGTGGACGGCGGCGTGGCGGGGGTGCCGGCGGCAGGGCTGGTAGGCATAACCATCCTTCGTGTTTCGACGACGGGTCCTCAGTCTGCCTCACCCGGACACCCACTGATCGCGCACTCCGCGGGACCCGTCCATGGTGCGGCTATACCCGCACGTCAGGACATGCGCCGGGATATGCCGGTGACACCGGCTCACGGTGGTGCGGGGGTGGTACGGGGGCGCTGCGCGGGGGCGCGCGACGCCCTCAGTGGCACAGCCGCGCCTCGTGCTCGGCGTGCCCGGCCGGCTCCAGCTGGAAGGTGCAGTGCTCGACGTCGAAGTGGGTGCCGAGGCAGCCCTGGAGGTCGTGCAGCATCTTCTCGTACCCCACCTCCTCCAGCACGTCCTGGCTGACCACCACGTGCGCCGACAGCACCGGCATCCCCGAGGTGATGGTCCAGGCGTGCAGGTCGTGCAGGCCCTCCACACCCTTGAGCGCCTCGATGTGGTCCCGCACCGCCGCCATGTCCACGTCCCTCGGCGCGGCCTCCAGCAGCACGTCCACCGCCTCGCGCAGCAGCCGCCAGGTGCGCGGCACGATCAGCACGCCGATCAGCAGCGACGCCACCGCGTCCGCCTCGCGCCAGCCGGTGGTGAGGAAGACGACGGCCGCCACCACGACCGCGAAGGAACCCAGCGCGTCGGCCATCACCTCCAGGAAGGCCCCGCGCACGTTCAGGCTCTCGCGCTGGCCGCCCATCAGGACCAGCAGCGAGACGGTGTTCGCGGCCAGGCCGATCAGGCCGAACACGATCGTGGCGCCGCCCGCGAAGTGCTCCGGGGACACCAGCCGGGAGATGCCCTCGGCGAAGATGAAGGCGCCGACACCGAAGAGCAGCACCGCGTTGAGCACCGCGGCCAGGATCTCGGCGCGCGCGTAGCCGAAGGTGCGCTGCTCGCTCGCCGGGCGGGCGGCGATGTGCACCGCCAGCAGCGCCATCGCGATGCCCGCGGCGTCGGTGGCCATGTGCCCGGCGTCGGCGAGCAGCGCGAGCGACCCGGTGATCAGGCTCCCGGCGACCTCGGTGGCCAGCACCAGCACGGTGATGCAGAGCGCCACCAGCAGCCGCCCGCGGTGCTCGGCGGTCGCGGTGCCGAGCCCGTGCGCGTGGCCGTGCCCGCCGTGCCCGTGCCCGTGGCCGCGGGTACCCCCGTGCCCGTGGCCGTGGCCGGCCCCGCCGTGCCGGGTGTCCTCGGCGGGCTCGCTGTGTGCTGCCCCCATCGGCGCGTCCCCTTCCCTTTTGCGCTGCCGTGTGCCGTTCTGGAATCGGCCGACGCGGAAGGTGCCCGGGGTACAGCGAACCTCCGGCCGCGGCGGCCAGTCAACACCGGTCACCCCTGGTGGGCAAGCCGGTACTGGAGACCGTTGTCATGTGCGGTGACCTGCGATGATGTGCCACGCGGCAGGGCTGCGGGAAAGGCCGTCGAGGTCACCCGGACGCAGTAGTCGTGGGGGTGGTTGTCGGGGCGCCGCCGATCGCGCATGATGATCACGCCGTACGCGCCAAGTTTGGGCCAATACTCGGTGAACGACTCTTGTCGTCCATCCGATAGCCTCGGCCGTCGTGCCGGGCGGTCCGCTGCGCCGCCGCAAACCGCCCGCGAGCACGGCCTTCGCACACGTTCAGGGAGTGGGTTCCTCTGCCGACCGCAATTCTCACCGGTCCGCCCGCCGCAGGTTCGCCGTCGCCGCTGGCCGACGACCTGCGGGCGCTGGGGTTCCAGGTCGTCGAGGCGGACACGTCCGGCGCCGTGGCGGCCCGGATCACCGGGATCGCCGCGGGCGAGCGGGTGGCCGTGGTGGACCGCCGATTCCGCGGGCACCGGCACGCGCTGCGGCTGGCCCTGACCGACCCGCGCTTCGACGCCGCCGCCGTGACCGGCGCCCTGACCGTACGCCCCGCCGCCCGCCCCGCCCTGCTGCGCGCCCTCGCGGCCCCGGCGCCGGGCGGCCAGGCCGCGGGCGCGCCGCGCTCCGCCGCACAGCCGGGCGCGGCCGCGACCCCCGCGACCACCCCGGGCACCGCGCCGCAGACCGAGGCGGCGGGAGCCGTCGCCGTCGAGGCGCAGGCGGGCGCCGTGTCGCTGCCCGCCCCGCGCCGCGGCGACGCGACGGACGTGCTGCCCGACGCGCTCGCCACCCGGCTGGAGGCCCAGGGCGAGTCCGTGCACCGCCCCGAGCTGGGCGTCCTGGTCGCCCAGGTGCCCGTGGACGCCGCCGCCGCACAGGCCGCGGACGCCGCCGTCGCGGCCGTCGACGAGGAGCCGGTGCGGCTGCGCAGCGCCGTGAAGTCCCGCGACGGCTTCTTCACCACCCACTGCATCAGCCCCTACTCGCGCTACATCGCGCGCTGGTGCGCCCGCCGCGGCCTCACCCCGAACCAGGTGACGACCGCCTCGCTGCTGGTCGCCCTGATCGCCGCGGCCTGCGCGGCCACCGGCACCCGCGGCGGCTTCGTCGCCGCCGGCGTGCTGCTGATCGCCTCCTTCGTGCTGGACTGCACCGACGGCCAGCTCGCCCGCTACTCGCTCCAGTACTCCACGCTCGGCGCCTGGCTCGACGCGACCTTCGACCGCGCCAAGGAGTACGCCTACTACGCGGGCCTCGCGCTGGGCGCCGCCCGCGGCGGCGACGACGTGTGGGCGCTCGCGCTCGGCGCCATGGTGCTGCAGACCTGCCGGCACGTCGTCGACTTCGCCTTCAACGAGGCCAACCACGACGCCACCGCCAACACCAGCCCCACCGCCGCGCTGTCCGACAAGCTGGACAGCGTCGGCTGGACGGTGTGGGCGCGCCGGATGATAGTGCTGCCGATCGGCGAGCGCTGGGCCCTGATAGCGGTGCTGACCGCGGTCAGCACCCCCCGGATCACCTTCGTGGTGCTGCTCGTCGGCTGCGCCCTCGCCGCCTGCTACACCACCGCGGGACGCGTCCTGCGCTCGCTCACCCGGCGGGCCACCCGCACCGACCGCGCCGCTGGCGCGCTCGCCGACCTGGCCGACAGCGGCCCGCTCGCGCAGGCCCTGGCGGCCGCGCTGCGCCCGCTCGCCCGCCGGCTGCCCGGCTTCGCCGCCCCGGCCGCCGCGCTGGTGGGCGCGGGCGCCGTGACCGCGACCGCCGCGCTCGCCCCCGTCGGCAGCTGGTACCCGGTGCTCGCCGCGGTGGTCTACGTCGTGACCTCGGCCCTGGCCGTCGCGCTGCCGCTCAAGGGCGCGCTGGACTGGCTGGTCCCGCCGCTGCTGCGGGCGGGGGAGTACGGCACCGCGCTGGCGCTCGCCGCCGTCTGCGGGGTGAACGGGGCGTTGCCCGCCGCTTTCTGCCTGGTTGCCGCCGTCGCCTACCATCACTACGACACGGTGTACCGCATACGCGGGGGCGCCGGAGCGCCGCCGCGGGCCGTGGTGCTGGCCGCCGGCGGACACGAGGGCCGCACGCTGGTCGTGGCCCTGACGGCGGCCGTCGCCGCGCACCACACCGGCTTCACGGCCACGCTGGCGGTGCTCGCCGGCGTCATCGCGCTGCTGGTCGCGTCCGAGAGCATCCGCTTCTGGGTGACCTCGGGGACCGCCGCGGCCGTACACGACGAATCAGGAGAACCCGCATGATCGGCCTCGTGCTGGCAGCCGGCGCAGGCAGGCGCCTGCGCCCCTACACCGACACCCTGCCCAAGGCCCTGGTGCCGGTCGGCCCGCAGGACGCGCCCGAGAGCCTGACCGTGCTCGACCTCACGCTGCGCAACTTCGCCGAGGTCGGCCTCACCGAGGCCGCGATCGTCGTCGGCTACCGCAAGGAGGCCGTCTACGCGCGGCAGGCCGCGCTGGAGGCCGCCTACGGCCTGAAGCTGACGCTCGTCGACAACGACAAGGCCGAGGAGTGGAACAACGCGTACTCCCTGTGGTGCGCGCGCGGCCTGTTCGACCAGGGTGTGATTCTGGCCAACGGCGACACCGTCCACCCCGTCTCCGTCGAGCGCACGCTGCTCGCCGCGCGCGGCGAGGGCCGCCGGATGATCCTGGCGCTGGACACCGCCAAGCAGCTCGCCGACGAGGAGATGAAGGTCGTCGCCGAGCCCGGCCGCGGGGTGCGCCGGATCACCAAGCTCATGGACCCGGCCGAGGCCACCGGCGAGTACATCGGGGTGACCCTCATCGAGCCCGAGGCGGCCGCCGACCTCGCCGACGCCCTCAAGGCCACCTTCGAGCGCGACCCGGACCTGTACTACGAGGACGGCTACCAGGAGATGGTCGACCGCGGCCTGACCGTGGACGTGGCCCCGATCGGCGACGTGGCGTGGGTCGAGATCGACAACCACGCCGACCTCGTCAAGGGCCGGGAGATCGCGTGCCAGTACTGACCCGGCTGATCCCCTCGCCGGTCGTCGTCGACATCCGTTCCGGCGCCCTGGCCCACCTGTCGCGGCTGCTGGCCGACCAGCGGATCTCCACCTCGGGCAAGCTCGCCTTCGCCGTCAGCGACGGCTCGGGCGCCCGGCTGCGCGAGGCGCTGGCCCCCGAGATGCCCGGCGCCGACTGGTTCCCGGTCGCCGGCGGCACCATCGACGCGGCCGTCACGCTCGCCGACGCCATGCGCGGCAAGCGCTACGACGCCGTCGTGGGCCTGGGCGGCGGCAAGATCATCGACGTCACGAAGTACGCCGCCGCCCGCGTCGGCCTGCCGATGGTCGCCGTGGCCACCAACCTGTCGCACGACGGCATCTGCTCGCCCGTCTCCACCCTGGACAACGACAACGGCCGCGGCTCGTACGGCGTGCCCACGCCCATCGCGGTGGTCGTCGACCCGGACGTCATCCGGGAGGCGCCGGCCCGCTACGTGCGCGCCGGAATCGGCGACGCGATCTCCAACCTCTCGGCCATCGCCGACTGGGAGCTGTCGCACCGCGAGACCGGCGAGCGCATCGACGGCCTCGCCGCGGCCATGGCCCGCAGCGCGGGCGAGGCCATACTGCGCCACCCCGGCGGGATCGGCGACGACGACTTCCTCGGCGTCCTCGCCGAGGGCCTGGTGCTCTCCGGGATCGCCATGTCCATCAGCGGCGACACCCGGCCCTCCTCCGGCGCCTGCCACGAGATCAGCCACGCCTTCGACCTGCTCTTCCCCGCCCGTGCGGCCGCGCACGGCGAGCAGGTCGGCCTCGGCGCCGCCTTCGCGATGCACCTGCGCGGCGAGCCCGAGGTCTCCGGCCTGATCGCGCAGACGCTGCGGCGGCACGGCCTGCCGGTGCTGCCTTCGGAGATGGGCTTCACCGAGGCGGAATTCACCGAGGCGGTGCTCTTCGCCCCGCAGACCCGCCCCGGCCGCTTCACGATCCTGGAACACCTCGACCTGTCCGCCACCGAGATCAGGGACGCGTACGCCGACTATGCCAAAACCATCAGTAGCTGAACTGCGACCGGTCGTGCACCCCCCGGGTGTGAAGGACCGGCGCAGCGGCGAGCACTGGGCCGGGCGGCTCTACATGCGCGAGGTCTCCCTGCGCATAGACCGGCACCTGGTGCCGACCTCCGTCACACCCAACCAGCTGACGTACCTGATGACCGTCTTCGGCGTGCTCGCCGCCCCGGCCCTGCTGGTGCCCGGGATCACCGGAGCCGTCCTCGGCGTGCTGATGGTGCAGATGTACCTGCTGCTCGACTGCGTGGACGGCGAGATCGCCCGCTGGAAGAAGCAGTACTCGCTCAGTGGTGTCTACCTCGACCGGGTCGGTGCCTACCTCACCGACGCGGCCGTGCTGGTCGGCTTCGGGCTGCGGGCCGCCGACCTGTTCGGCGACGGCCGGATCGACTGGCTGTGGGCCTTCCTGGGCACCCTCGCCGCGCTCGGCGCCGTCCTGATCAAGGCCGAGACCGACCTGGTCGGCGTCGCCCGGCACCAGGGCGGGCTGCCGCCGGTCAAGGAGGCCGCGTCCGAGCCGCGCTCGTCCGGTGTCGCGCTCGCCCGCCGGGCCGCCTCGGCGCTGATGTTCCACCGGCTGATCCTGGGCATCGAGGCCTCGCTGCTGATCCTGGTGCTGGCGGTCGTCGACCAGATCCGCGGCGACCTGTTCTTCACCCGGCTCGGCGTCGCGGTTCTGGCCGGAATCGCTCTTTTGCAGACCCTGCTGCATCTCGTATCGGTCCTCGTCTCCAGCAGGCTGAAGTGAGGCGGGCATGGCGGGCATGAGCGAGCCGCTCACGGTCGGCGCGGTCGTCCTGACGATGGGCAACCGGCCGGTCGAGCTCCAGGCGCTGCTGGACTCGGTGGCCAAGCAGCAGGGGCCCGCGATCGAGGTCGCGGTGGTCGGCAACGGCGCCCCGCTGCCGCCGCTGCCGTCCGGTGTGCGCTCCGTGGAACTGCCGGAGAACCTGGGCATCCCCGGCGGCCGCAACGTCGGCATCGAGCTGTTCGGTCCCGGCGGCAGCGAGGTCGACGTGCTGCTCTTCCTGGACGACGACGGGCTGCTGCCCGGCGACGACACCGCGGAACTGGTACGCGCCGCGTTCGCCGCCGACCCGCGGCTCGGCATCATCAGCTTCCGGATCGCCGACCCGGACACCGGGGTCACCCAGCGCCGCCACGTGCCCAGGCTGCGCGCGTCCGACCCCATGCGCAGCTCGCGCGTGACGACCTTCCTGGGCGGCGCGAACGCGGTCCGCACCGCGGTGCTGGGAGAGGTCGGGCTGCTTCCGGCCGAGTTCTTCTACGCGCACGAGGAGACGGACCTGGCCTGGCGCGCACTCGACGCCGGCTGGATGATCGACTACCGTTCCGACCTCGTACTGCACCATCCGGCGACCTCGCCGGCCCGGCACGCGGTCTACCACCGCATGGTGGCCCGCAACCGGGTGTGGCTGGCCCGGCGGAACCTGCCGTGGCTGCTGGTCCCCGTCTATCTCGGCGTGTGGTTCGCCCTGACGCTGCTGCGGCGGCCGTCCGGTGCGGCACTGCGCGCGTGGCTCGGCGGCTTCCGTGAGGGCTGGGCGACGTCCGCCGGCGCGCGGCGGCCGATGAAGTGGCGGACGGTCTGGCGGTTGACCCGACTGGGCCGACCGCCGATCATCTGACAAGCTCGGACCTGAGAGCATCAGGCGCAGCCCGGGACCCCCTGCACCCGGCGCGCACATTGAGGACGAAAGTGTCAACTGTGAGCGAGACAACGCACAATGGTGCGGTCGCCGTCGGAGCGCCACCGGCGCCCACGGCCGATGACGGCCTCAGTCCCTCCCAGCTCGCCGCAAAGTACGGGCTGACCGTCAGCGGTGCCCGTCCGGGGCTGGCGGAATACACCCGGCAGCTGTGGGGCCGCCGACATTTCATCAACGAGTTCGCCAAGGCCCGCACGGCCGCGCAGTACACGCAGGCCCGCCTCGGCCAGCTCTGGCAGGTCATGACGCCGCTGCTGAACGCGGCCGTCTACTACCTGATCTTCGGCGTGCTGATCGGGACCAGGAAGGGCATCGACAACTTCATCGCCTTCCTCGTCACCGGTATCTTCATCTACACCTTCACGCAGACGTCCGTGATGGCCGGTGTGCGGTCGGTCGCGGGCAACATCGGCCTCATCCGGGCGCTGCACTTCCCGCGCGCGTCCATGCCGATCGCGTTCACGCTGATGCAGCTCCAGCAGCTCATGATGTCGATGTTCGTGCTGGTCGCCATCGTCCTCATGACCGGTGAGACGCCGAACGCCAAGTGGCTGATCCTGATCCCCGCGCTGCTCACCCAGTGGATCTTCAACACCGGCCTGGCCATGGTCATGGCCCGGCTCGGCAGTAAGATGACCGACCTGGCGCAGCTGATGCCGTTCATCCTGCGCACCTGGATGTACACCTCGGGTGTCATGTACAGCATCGACAACCTGACGGCGCACGCCCCGCACTACGTCAAGGTCCTGCTCGACATCAACCCGGTGGCGGTCTACATCGACCTCGCGCGGTTCGCACTGATCGACAGCTTCACCTCCGCGCAGCTCCCGCCGCACGTGTGGATGTCGGCGGTCGGATGGGCCGTACTGGCGGGACTCGGCGGCTACATCTACTTCTGGAAGGCGGAGGAGCAGTATGGCCGTGGCTGAACCGCAGCCCGTCGCGCAGGAAAAGCGCACGGCGCAGGCCCGTATCCCGACTGTCATCGTGGACGACGTCCACATCGTCTACAAGGTGTACGGCGCCGGTACCGGCAAGGGCAACGCGGCGACCGCGCTCGCCCGGCTGGTGCTGCGCCGCGGGGGCAACCCGAACGTGCGCCGGGTGCACGCCGTCAAGGGCGTGACCTTCACCGCCTACCGCGGCGAGGCGATCGGCATCATCGGGTCCAACGGCTCGGGCAAGTCCACCCTGCTGCGCTCCATCGCGGGCCTGCTGCCGCCGGAGAGCGGCAAGATCTACACCGACGGCCAGCCGTCGCTGCTCGGCGTCAACGCGGCCCTCATGGGCGATCTGACCGGCGAGAAGAACGTGCTGCTCGGCGGCCTGGCGATGGGTATGACGCCGGAGGAGATCCGCAGCCGCTACAAGGGCATCGTGGACTTCTCCGGGATCAACGACAAGGGCGACTTCATCTCGCTGCCGATGCGCACCTACTCCTCCGGCATGGGGGCCCGGCTGCGCTTCTCGATCGCCGCGGCCAAGAACCACGACGTGCTGCTCATCGACGAGGCGCTGGCCACCGGTGACCGGCAGTTCCAGCGCCGGTCCGAGGCCCGGATCCGCGAGCTGCGCAAGGAGGCCGGCACGGTCTTCCTGGTCAGCCACAGCAACGGCGCCATCCGCGACACCTGCGACCGCGTGGTGTGGCTGGAGAAGGGCGAGCTGCTGATGGACGGCCCCACCGAGGAGGTCCTCGAGGCCTACGAGGCGCACACCGGCAAGTAGCCCCCGCGTGCCCACGGGCGGCCCGCCGCCGCTTCCACCCCCCGCCGGATCCCCCGGCGGGGGGTGCGTGCTGTGCCGCCGCGGGCGTGCGCCGCGGTCCCGCGCCGCTCGGGGCGCCCCCGGCGTACGCCTGAGCGTTGCCCGACGTAAGCTGTACCGGTGCTGGGGAGCCCTTTCAAGATCGAAACCGGGTGCCGGACGCCCGGCGCGGCGGCGTGTCCGAAATGGGAAGATTCGTCCGGGCGGTGTAGAACGGGGGATGTGGCGGCCATGACGAATGGGACCATCCTGCTCCGGGGCACCTGTCCCGCCTGTCTGCCGGGCAGCCCGCGGTGACCGCGGCCGACACGTCGCGGGCCGTTCTGGACAAGGCCGCGCGCGAGAACTTCCCCGTGGCCCCGGTCTTCCTGCCGCGCGCCTGGCGCCAGGACCTCACGGCGGTCTACGGGTTCGCCCGGCTGGTGGACGACATCGGTGACGGCGACCTCGCCGATGGCGGCCGCCCCGACGCCGTCCTGCTGGGCCTGGAGCCCGAGGCGGCCGGCGACCGCATCGCCATGCTGGACGCCTTCGAGGCCGACCTGGGGCGGGTCTTCGACGGCCCCGGCGAGCCGTCGCACCCGCTGCTGCGGGCGCTGCGTCCGACCGTGCGCAAGCACGCCCTGACACCCGAGCCCTTCCTGGGCCTGATCGCGGCCAACCGCCAGGACCAGAGCGTCGCGCGCTACGCGACCTACGCGGACCTGCTCGCCTACTGCGAGCTGTCCGCCAATCCGGTGGGCCGCCTCGTGCTGTCCATCACCGGCACCTCGACGCCGGAAAGGGTGCGGCGCTCCGACGCCGTGTGCACCGCACTGCAAATCGTCGAGCATATCCAGGACGTCGCGGAGGATCTCGCCCGGGACCGGGTGTATCTGCCTGCGGAGGACATGAAACGCTACGCGGTGGACGAGGCCGACCTCGCACAGCCGCAGGCCGGTCCGCAGGTCAAGGCACTGGTCGCGTTCGAGGCCGAACGCGCCCGCGAGCTGTTGTATGAAGGTGCTCCCCTCGTGGGTAGCGTCCGTGGCAGGCTTCGGCTGTTGCTCGCGGGATTCGTCGGCGGCGGGCGCGCGGCGCTGAAATCGGTCGAGCGGGCCGGATACGACGTGCTTGCGGGTTCGCCCAAAGCCACCAAGAGCGGCCTGCTGCGCGAAGTGGGGTCGACATTGCGAAGAGAGGGGTGAGCAGGACCGTGAGCGGTTCCGCCCACACGTCCGGTCCGGTACTTGCTGCATACAGGTACTGTGAGGCCGTGACCGGCCACGAGGCCCGTAACTTCGCCTATGGCATCCGGCTGCTGCCCGCCGCAAAGCGGCAGGCCATGTCGGCTCTCTACGCCTTCTCGCGGCGGGTCGACGACATCGGCGACGGCGATCTCGCACCCGCCGAGAAAATCGAACGCCTGGAGTCCACCCGCGACCTGCTCACCCGGGTGCGCGGCGGCGAGGTCCGGGAGGACGACACCGATCCGGTCGCCGTCGCCCTCGCCGACGCGGCACGGGTATTCCCCCTTCCGCTCGAAGGGCTGGACGAACTCATCGACGGCGTTCTGATGGACGTCCGGGGTGAGTCCTACGAGACCTGGGACGACCTGGCCGTTTACTGCCGTTGTGTGGCAGGTGCCATCGGACGGCTGTCGCTGGGCGTGTTCGGCACCGTAAATGGGCACGATCATGTGCGTGCCGCCGAATACGCCGACACGCTCGGCCTCGCCCTGCAACTCACCAACATCCTGCGCGACGTCCGCGAGGACGCGGGCAACGGACGGACCTATCTGCCTGCCCAGGATCTGGCGAAATTCGGCTGCGCCGCCGGTTTCCACAGTGACGTCCCGCCGGCCGGATCCGATTTCGCCGGCCTGGTGGAATTCGAGGTGCGCCGCGCCCGCGCGCTCTTCGCCACCGGCTACCGGCTGCTCCCCATGCTCGACCGCCGCAGTGGCGCCTGCGTGGCGGCCATGGCGGGCATCTACCGCCGGCTGCTGGAGCGGATCGCCGCCGACCCCGACGCCGTACTGCGCGGCCGGGTGTCGCTGCCCGGCCGGGAGAAGGCCTACGTCGCCGTCCGCGGCCTCGCGGGCCTGGACGCGCGCCTGGTCGCCTCCCGCGCCCCCCGGGGTGACAGATGAGACCCACCCGCGGATGCGCGGGTCCACGGCACGCGGCACAGCAGACGGAACATCACCACCCGGCGCCCGTACGACGCCAGGCAACCTGCCACCGCTCCTTCGCGTCCCCTCCCGCGACGGTGTGCCGCAGCCCGCGGCGCACGGCGGAAGACCAGGTCAGAGACCGGGTCGGACACCAGGCACGAGGGGAGGGTGAATGACCGCGCCACACGGCATGCCGGAGCAGGCACCCGGCCGCACGGCCGTCGTCGTCGGCGGCGGGCTCGCGGGCGTCACCGCGGCGCTGCGGCTGGCCGACGCCGGGGTGTCCGTCACCCTCACCGAGGCCCGGCCCCGGCTGGGCGGCCTCGCCTTCTCCTTCAAGCGCGGCGATCTGACGGTGGACAACGGCCAGCACGTCTTCCTGCGCTGCTGCACCGCCTACCAGTGGTTCCTCGACCGGATCGACGCCCGCGACCTGGTGCACCTTCAGGACCGGCTCGACGTACCGGTGTACGACGCGGCGAACGGCCGCACCGGGCGGCTCAGCCGGGCCGGCCTGCCGGTGCCGCTGCACCTGGCGGCGAGCCTGGCCCGCTACCCGCACCTGTCGCTGCGCGAGCGCGCCTCGGTCGGCCGCGCCGCCCTGGCGCTGCGCGGCCTGGACCTGGCCGACCCGGCGCTGGACGAGGTCGACTTCGGCAGCTGGCTCGCCGAGCGCGGCCAGTCCGCCCGCACCATCGAGGCGCTGTGGGACCTGGTCGGCGTCGCCACGCTCAACGCGACGGCCGCGCACTCCTCGCTGGCGCTGGCCGCGATGGTGTTCAAGACCGGCCTGCTGACCGAGCCGGGCGCGTCCGACATCGGCTGGGCCAAGGCGCCGCTCGGCGACCTGCACGACGGCCGCGGCCGCACCGCGCTGGACAAGGCCGGTGTCGTCACGATGCTGCGCACCCGCGCCACCGCCCTGCGCCCCGCCGAGGGCGGCGGCTGGCAGGTGGAGCTGGAGACGGGTCCGGGCCGCGGCGCCGCGCTGCCGGCCGACACGGTGGTGCTGGCGGTGCCGCAGCGCGAGGCGCACGGCCTGCTGCCGGAGGGCGCCGTCCAGCATCCGGAAAAGCTGTTGCAGATCGGTACCGCGCCCATCCTGAATGTCCATGTGATCTACGACAGGAAGGTGCTCCACGAGCCGTTCGTCGCGGCTCTCGGCAGCCCCGTCCAGTGGGTCTTCGACCGCACGGAGAGCTCGGGCCTCACCGGCGGCGGGCAGTACGTGGCCGTCTCGCAGTCGGCCGTCGAGGACGAGATCGACCTGCCGGTCGCCCAGTTGCGCGACCGCTACCTACCCGAACTCGAACGCGTCCTGCCCGACGCCCGCGGCGCCGCGGTGCGGGAGGTCTTCGTGACCCGCGAGCGCACCGCGACCTTCGCGCCCACCCCCGGGGTGGGCGCGCTGCGGCCCGGTCCCGTCACCCGCGCCCCCGGCCTCTACCTGGCCGGGGCGTGGACCGCGACGGGCTGGCCCGCGACCATGGAGGGCGCGGTGCGCAGCGGGCTGCACGCCTCCGCAGAAGCGTTGTCCGCCCTCGGCCTGCCCGTTGACAACGGCGTCCTGGAGGCGGCATGAGTGCTATTGGTGCAACCCGAGGAGAAATCGTGACCGCTGCCGGCGTCATCGCGCTACTGGAAGACGGCCGCACCCTGACCACACCAGTGCTGCGCGCGGCAGTCGCACGCCTCGCACCGCCGATGGACACCGTCGCGTCCTACCACTTCGGCTGGATCGACCAGACCGGCCGGCCCGCGGAGGGGGACGGCGGCAAGGCCGTGCGCCCCGCGCTGGCCCTGCTGTCGGCGCAGGCCGCGGGCGCGCCCGCGGAGGTCGGCATCCCCGGCGCGGTCGCGACGGAGCTGGTGCACAACTTCTCCCTGCTGCACGACGACCTGATGGACGGTGACGAGCAGCGCCGGCACCGCGACACGGTGTGGAAGGTGCACGGCCCGGCCCAGGCGATCCTGGTCGGCGACGCGCTCTTCGCGCTCGCCAACGAGATCCTGCTGGAGCAGGGCACCGCGGAGGCCGGCCGTGCCACCCGCCGGCTGACCACCGCCACCCGGCGGCTGATCGACGGTCAGGCCGAGGACATCTCCTTCGAGCACCGTGAGCGCGTCAGCGTCCAGGAGTGCCTCGACATGGAGGGCAAGAAGACCGGCGCGCTGCTGGCCTGCGCCTCGTCCATCGGCGCGGTGCTCGGCGGCGCCTCCGAGGCGGACGCCGACGCGCTGGAGGAGTACGGCTACCACCTCGGTCTGGCCTTCCAGGCGATCGACGACCTGCTGGGCATCTGGGGCGACCCGGCGAGCACCGGCAAGCAGACCTGGAGCGATCTGCGGCAGCGCAAGAAGTCGCTGCCCGTGGTCGCCGCGCTGGCCGCAGGCGGCCCCGCGTCGGAGCGGCTGGGTGAACTGCTGGCGGCGGATGCGAAGAATCCTGAAACCGGTGCCTTCAGCGAGGAAGAGTTCGCCCTGCGTGCGGCGTTGATCGAAGAGGCCGGTGGGCGCGAATGGACCTCGGAAGAGGCCCGGAGGCAGTATGCGACTGCCATCGCCGCACTGGACAAAATGGACATGCCGGAAGAGATCAACCGTAAACTTGTGGGTCTTGCGGATTTTGTGGTGGTCCGCGAGAAGTAAAGAAGCACCAACGTGGAGCGCTGACGTCGCCGGTCCCTCGCATGTGACGGCCGACGGCCGCCCCAACACCGCAGAAGTCTCAACTGCAAAGGGGAAGCCATGACAGCGACGACCGATGGCAGTCCAGGTTCGCCAACCCACCGGACACCTTCGGCCAGCACCTCGGACCCGGAGTCTCTTCCAGCCGGCGACACCGAGGCGGCGGTGCAGCGTGCCGTGCAGCGCGCCGCAGACCACCTTCTGGCACGGCAGCACCCTGACGGATGGTGGAAAGGCGACCTCGAGACCAACGTGACGATGGACGCCGAGGATCTGCTGCTGCGGCAGTTCCTCGGCATCCTGGACGCCCGCACGATCGCCGCCTCCGCCCGCTGGATCCGCTCCCAGCAGCGCGAGGACGGCTCGTGGCCGACCTTCCACGGCGGCCCGGGCGACCTGTCGGCGACGGTCGAGGCCTACGTCGCGCTCCGGCTCGCCGGCGACTCGCCGGACGAGGCGCACATGTCGCAGGCCGCGAAGTGGTCGCGCGGCGAGGGCGGGGTGGCCGCCAGCCGGGTCTTCACCCGGATCTGGCTGGCCCTCTTCGGCTGGTGGGACTGGGAGGACCTGCCGGAGATGCCCCCCGAGGTCATCTACCTGCCCAAGTGGATGCCGCTGAACATCTACTCGTTCGGCTGCTGGGCCCGGCAGACCATCGTGCCGCTCACCATCGTCGGCGCCCTGCGCCCGGTGCGCCCGGCCCCGTTCGGCATCGACGAACTGCACCTGGACCCCGAACGGCCCAACCCCAAGCAGCGCCGCGCCTCGATCACCAGCTGGGACGGCGTCTTCCAGCGGCTGGACCAGGTGCTGCACGCCTACCGCCGCTTCAGCCCCCGCCCGCTGCGCCGCAGCGCCATGAATGCGTGCGCCCGCTGGATCATCGAGCGTCAGGAGTCCGACGGCTGCTGGGGCGGCATCCAGCCGCCGGCCGTCTACTCGGTCATCGCGCTGCACCTGCTCGGCTACGACCTGGACCACCCGGTGCTCAAGGCCGGACTCGAGTCGCTGGATCGTTTCGCCGTGTGGCCCGAGGAGGGCGTGCGGATGATCGAGGCCTGCCAGTCCCCGGTGTGGGACACCTGCCTGGCCACGATCGCGCTCGCCGACGCGGGCCTGCCCGCCGACCACCCCGCGCTCGTGAAGTCCGCCGACTGGCTGATGGACGAGCAGATCACCCGTCCCGGCGACTGGTCCGTCCAGCGCCCGGAGCTTCCCCCGGGCGGCTGGGCCTTCGAGTTCCACAACGACAACTACCCGGACATCGACGACACCGCCGAGGTGGTGCTCGCGCTGCGCCGGATCGACCATCCGGACCGGGCCCGTATCGACACCGCCGTGGACCGGGCGGTGCGCTGGACGGTCGGCATGCAGTCCCGCAACGGCGCCTGGGGCGCCTTCGACGCCGACAACACCAGCCCCTTCCCCAACCGGCTGCCCTTCTGCGACTTCGGCGAGGTCATCGACCCGCCGTCCGCGGACGTCACCGCGCACGTCGTGGAGATGATGGCCGCGCTCGGCATCCAGCACGACCGGCACGCCCGTACCGGCATCGACTGGCTGCTCGCCGAGCAGGAGGACAACGGCGCCTGGTTCGGCCGCTGGGGTGTCAACTACATCTACGGCACCGGTTCGGCCGTCCCCGCGCTCGCCGCCGCCGGGCTGGGCGCCGATCATCCCGCGATCCGCCGGGCCGTCGACTGGCTGGAGTCGGTGCAGAACGCCGACGGCGGCTGGGGCGAGGACCTGCGCTCGTACTCCGACCTGGAGTGGGCCGGCCGCGGCTCCTCCACCGCCTCGCAGACGGCCTGGGCGCTGATGGCGCTGCTGGCCGCCGGGCGGCGGGACACCGAGGCCGTCGAGCGCGGGGTGCGCTGGCTGGCCGAAACCCAGCTGCCGGACGGCTCGTGGGACGAGCCGTACTTCACCGGCACCGGTTTTCCGCGGGACTTCTCCATCAACTACCACCTCTACCGGATGGTCTTCCCGCTCACCGCGCTGGGACGCTACGCCCGCCGCGAACCTCTCGGGGCCGCGGTGCACACCACCCCGGCCACCGCGGGCGCCGGGAAGGGGGCCTAGAGCGTGGTCCCTCCCCGACCTCCGCTGCTGGTGGTGTGCGCCCTGCGCATCGAGCGCTTCGCGCTGCGCAGGGGCGCGGCGCGAGCCGCCGCCGCACACCCGGTCACCGTGCTGCGTACCGGCATGGGGCCGACAGCCGCGGAAGCGGCCGTGCACGAAGCGCTGCGCGATCCCGCGCGGCGCGACGCGGCCGTCCTCACGACCGGCTTCTGCGCGGGCCTGGCCCCGGGCATGCGGCCGGGCGACGTCGTGGTCTCCGACGAGGGGCACGAGAGCGAGGCGCTCGCCGCCGCGCTCAAAGCCGCGGGCCACACCGTCCACACCGGCCCGCTGGCCGAGTCCGACCATGTCGTGCGGGGCGCCGAGCGCACCGCGCTGGCGGCGAAGGGTGCCATCGCCGTGGACATGGAATCGGCCGCCATGCGGCGCGCCGCACTCGCCCAGGGAGTGCGGCACATCGCCGCGGCACGCGTCGTCGTCGACACGCCCGAATACGAACTCGTACGCGTCGGCACACTGCGCACCGGGATCATCGCATTCCGGGTGCTCAGAGATCTTGTTCCTGCCTTTCTCGATTGGCACCGCACTACCGCTGCTCCCCCGGAGGTGAGCTAGATGGCTATGCCGCTTCGTCAGACCATCCGTGTCGCGTCGTACCTCTTCGAACAGAAAATGGTCCGGCGGCGCGAAAAGTTCCCGCTCATCGTCGAGCTGGAACCGCTCTTCGCGTGCAACCTCAAATGCGAGGGCTGCGGCAAGATCCAGCACCCGGCAGGAGTGCTCAAGCAGCGCATGCCGGTTGCCCAGGCCGTGGGGGCGGTGCTGGAGTCCGGCGCGCCCATGGTGTCGATCGCCGGCGGCGAGCCGCTGATGCACCCGCAGATCGACGAGATCGTGCGCCAGCTGGTGGCGAAGAAGAGGTATGTCTTCCTCTGCACCAATGCGCTGCTGCTCCGCAAGAAGATCGACAAATTCACCCCGTCGCCCTACTTCGCCTTCACCGTGCACATCGACGGCATGCGCGAGCGGCACGACGAGTCGGTGGCGAAGGAAGGCACCTTCGACGAGGCCGTCGAGGCGATCAAGGAAGCCAAGCGCCGCGGTTTCCGGGTCACCACGAACTCGACGTTCTTCAACACCGACACGCCGCAGACCATCATCGAGGTGATGAACTTCCTCAACGACGACCTCCAGGTCGACGAGATGATGCTGTCGCCCGCGTACGCCTACGAGAAGGCGCCCGACCAGGACCACTTCCTGGGCGTGTCGCAGACCCGCGAGCTGTTCAAGAAGGCCTTCGACCACGGCAACCGGCGCAAGTGGCGGCTCAACCACAGCCCGCTCTTCCTGGACTTCCTGGAGGGCAAGGCGGACTTCCCGTGCACCGCCTGGGCGATCCCGAACTACTCGCTCTTCGGCTGGCAGCGCCCCTGCTACCTGATGGCGGACGGCTACGTGCCGACCTACCGCGAGCTGATCGAGAAGACCGACTGGGACAAGTACGGCCGCGGCAAGGACGAGCGCTGCGACAACTGCATGGCCCACTGCGGTTACGAGCCCACCGCCGTCCTGGCGACCATGGGCTCCCTGAAGGAGTCGATCCGCGCCGCCCGGGAAACCGTCGCATCCAACCGCGCGAAGTGACCCGACGGTGAAAGGGTACGAGCCACCGGCCGGGGTACGCGGCCGGTGGCTCGCCCGCGCGCAGCCACCGGCCGGATCCGGGCCGGTCGACATCCCGGCAGGAAAACCGGCAAGAACGAGGTGCAGACATGTCGTTGCTGGAGAGCGTCACATGCCCTGACGACCTGAAGGCGCTGCCCGACGGCAGACTCGACGAACTGGCGGCCGACATCCGTCACTTCCTGGTGCAGGCCGTCGCCAGGACCGGCGGCCACCTCGGTCCCAACCTGGGCGTCGTGGAGCTGACCATCGCCCTGCACCGGGTCTTCGACTCCCCGCGCGACCGCATCCTCTTCGACACCGGCCACCAGTCCTACGTCCACAAGCTGCTGACCGGCCGGCAGGACTTCTCCAAGCTGCGCGCCAAGGGCGGCCTGTCGGGCTACCCCTCGCGGGCCGAGTCCGAGCACGACGTGATCGAGAACAGCCACGCCTCCACGGTGCTGGGCTGGGCGGACGGGCTGGCCAAGGCCAACGAGCTCAAGCGCCGCGACGACCACGTGGTCGCCGTCATCGGCGACGGGGCGCTCACCGGCGGCATGGCCTGGGAGGCGCTCAACAACATCGCCGCCGCCCGCGACCGCCCCCTGGTCATCGTCGTCAACGACAACGAGCGCTCCTACGCGCCCACCATCGGCGGCCTCGCCAACCACCTCGCGACACTGCGCACCACCGACGGCTACGAACGCTTCCTGACCTGGGGCAAGCAGGTCGTCCAGCAGACCCCGGTGATCGGCCAGCAGCTCTACGAGTCGCTGCACGGCGCCAAGAAGGGCTTCAAGGACGCCTTCGCGCCGCAGGGCATGTTCGAGGACCTGGGCCTGAAGTACCTCGGGCCGATCGACGGCCACGACGTCGCCGCCGTGGAGTCCGCGCTGCGCCGCGCCAAGCGCTTCCACGGGCCGGTCGTGGTGCACTGCCTGACGGAGAAGGGCCGCGGCTACCCCGCCGCCGAGCAGGACGAGGCCGACCACTTCCACGCCGTGGGCGCCATGGACCCGGCGACCCTCACCCCGCTGTCGCCCTCGGCCGGGCCCTCCTGGACGTCCGTCTTCGGCGACGAGATGCTCGCGCTGGGCGCCGACCGGCCCGACGTCGTCGCCGTCACCGCGGCCATGCTCCAGCCGGTGGGCCTGGGCAAGTTCGCCGAGGCCTACCCCGAGCGGGTCTTCGACGTCGGCATCGCCGAGCAGCACGCCGCCACCTCCGCCGCGGGGCTCGCCACCGGCGGGCTGCACCCCGTCGTCGCCGTCTACGCGACCTTCCTCAACCGCGCCTTCGACCAGGTGCTCATGGACGTCGCCCTGCACAGGTGCGGGGTCACCTTCGTCCTGGACCGGGCCGGTGTCACGGGTGTCGACGGCGCCTCGCACAACGGCATGTGGGACATGTCGATCCTCCAGGTCGTCCCGGGCCTGCGGATCGCCGCGCCGCGCGACGCCGACCAGTTGCGCGCCCAGTTGCGCGAGGCCGTCGACGTCGAGGACGCGCCCACCGTCGTCCGCTTCCCGAAGGAGACCGCGGGCGCGCCGCTGCCGGCCCTGGAACGGGTGGGCGGCACGGACGTCCTGCACCGGCCCGCCGAGGGCCACGCCGAGGACGTGCTGCTCGTCGCGGTCGGCGCGCTCGCCGGCTGCGGTGTCGCGGCCGCCGAGCTGCTCGCCGGCTGCGGTGTCGCGGCCGCCGAGCTGCTCGCCGGGCGCCGCATCGGCGTCACCGTGGTCGACCCGCGCTGGGTCAAGCCCGTCGACCCGGCGCTGCCCGCGCTGGCCGCGCGGCACCGCATGGTCGCCGTCGTCGAGGACAACGGGCGGGCCGGCGGCGTCGGTTCGGCCGTCGCCCAGGCGCTGCGCGACGCGGGCGTGGACGTGCCCGTACGCGACTTCGGCATCCCGCAGCAGTTCCTGGCGCACGCCAAGCGCGGCGAGCTGCTGGCCGACCTCGGCCTGACGCCCTCCGAGATCGCCGGCGGCATCGGCGCGGCCCTGCTGCGCCTGCGCGCCAAGAACCCCGGGGACACCCCGACGATCCCCGCCCCGCATACTGCGGAGAACAGCGGGGAGCAGCAGCAACGCACGCAAGGAGCAGGTGAGCGATGACATCGTCCGAGCCGACCGACACCGAACCGGCGCAGCGCGAGCCCGCGGCGGCCGCCGCCGGGCAGCCGGACGGCGTACCGAACGGCGCCCCGGACGCCCCGGCCACCCGCCCCAAGGGCTTCGACCTGGCCACGCTGCTGGCCGAACGCGGCGCGGAGCGGTACGAACTCCAGGCGAAGTACGTCAACCACCAGCTGCCGCGCATGCTGCACACCATCGGCTTCGACCGGGTCTACGAGCGTGCCGAGGGCGCCCACTTCTGGGACGCCGAGGGCAACGACTACCTCGACATGCTCGCCGGCTTCGGCGTGATGGGCGTCGGCCGGCACCACCCGGTGGTCCGCAAGGCGCTGCACGACGTGCTGGACGCAGGGCTCGCCGACCTCACGCGCTTCGACTGCCAGCCGCTGCCCGGCCTGCTCGCCGAGAAGCTGCTCGCGAACACCCCGCACCTGGACCGGGTGTTCTTCGGCAACAGCGGCACCGAGGCCGTCGAGACCGCGCTGAAGTTCGCCCGCTACGCCACCGGCAAGCCGCGCGTGCTGTACTGCACGCACTCCTTCCACGGGCTCACCACCGGCTCACTGTCGGTCAACGGCGAGGAGGGCTTCCAGGACGGCTTCGCGCCGCTGCTGCCCGACACCGCCGTCCCGATGGGCGACCTGGACGCGCTGGCCCGGGAGCTGAAGCGCGGTGACGTCGCCGCGCTCATCGTCGAGCCGATCCAGGGCCACGGCGTCTACATCCCCGAGCCCGGCTACCTGCGCGCGGCCCAGGAGCTGCTGCGCAAGCACAAGGCGCTGCTGATCTGCGACGAGGTGCAGACCGGCATCGGCCGCACCGGGAAGTTCTGGGCGTACGAGCACGAGGAGGGCGTCGAGCCGGACCTCGTCACCGTCGCCAAGACGCTCTCCGGCGGCTACGTGCCGGTCGGCGCCACGCTCGGGAAGGACTGGATCTTCAAGAAGGTCTACTCCTCCATGGACCGGGTGCTCGTGCACTCCGCGAGCTTCGGCTCCAACGCCCAGGCGATGACCGCGGGCCTGGCGACGCTGTCGGTCGTCGAGGACGAGCGGCTGGTGGAGAACTCCCGGGCGATGGGCGAGCTGCTGCGCGACCGGCTGGCCGCGCTCACCGGGCAGTACGAGATGCTCAAGGAGGTGCGCGGCCGTGGCCTGATGATCGCGATCGAGTTCGGCCGCCCCAAGTCGCTGGGCCTGCGCAGCCGCTGGACGATGCTGCAGACCGCCCGCAAGGGGCTGTTCGCCCAGATGGTCGTGGTCCCGCTGCTGCAGAAGCACCACATCCTCACCCAGGTCTCCGGCGACCATGTCGAGATCATCAAGCTGATCCCGCCGCTGGTGGTGGACGAGGCGGACGTCGACCGCTTCGTGACCGCCTTCACCGCGGTGATGGACGACGCCCACGGGGGCGGCGGCCTGATGTGGGACTTCGGCAAGACCCTGATCAAGCAGGCAGTCGCGAACCGGTAGCCGTACGGACCGGGGCCGGGCCGCACCCGGCCCCCGTCACCGGCGGGTCAGCCGTCGAGCAGGTGCTCGCGCAGCCGGGCGCGGCGCTCCGGCGTCAGGCCCAGGCCCTCGGAGAGATAGCGGTCGACCGAGCCCCACCGCTCCTCGACGGTCGCGAAGGCCGCCCGCAGATAGTCGACCCGCGCCTCGAACAGCGGATCGAGCAGCTCCCTGATCTCCGGGTCGATCGCGGTGCCGGTGCTGCCGTCGCCGCGTACCACCTTGTAGCGGCGGTGCTTGGCGTTGCTCTCCAGGTAGTCGGCCTCGATCGCGTCCCGCTCGACCCCCAGCGCCAGCAGGATGATCGCGACCGAGGTGCCCGCGCGGTCCTTGCCCGCAGCGCAGTGCAGCAGCGCCGGGACCGCGGGGCGGTCCGGCTCCGTCAGCAGCTCCAGCATCCGGCCGTGCTCGGCGGTGCGCTCCAGCACCAGCTGCCGGTAGGCCAGCGTCATCCGCGCCGCGCCCCGGCCCTCGGCCAGCGCGGCCCGCAGCGCCGGGAGGTCGCCGCCCCGGACCGTCTTCCAGAACTCGGCGCCCTCGGCCGGGTCGCTGAGCGGCATGTTGAGGTTGCGGGTGCCCGGGAGAGCGGTGTCCGGGCCCTCCAGCGCGATGTCGTCGGCGTTGCGGAAGTCGAAGACGGTGTGCAGGCCCAGCCCCTGGAGGTACGCGGCGTCCTCGGCGGTCGCGTGCGCCAGGTGGCCGCTGCGGAAGAGCACCCCGCGCCGGACTCGGCGGCCGTCCTCGGTCGGCAGGCCGCCGACGTCGCGGAAGTTCCGCACGCCGGTCAGCCGTGGCTCGGGCTCGGGGTCGGATCCTGTCGGAACGGTCTGCCGCACTTCCTGCGTCACCGGCGCTCCTCGTCGCTCGCTGCTGGGTCATGCTGGGGCACTCCCGACGATACGGCAGCGCGGCTCGCGGCGTACCGAGCGGTATGTGGCGGCCGGGGGACTCCCGCGAGTGCAACCATTGCCCCTCCTGCCGGACCTGGCCGATGATGTCCGGATCCGGCCGTGCGGCGGCCGGAAAGTGGGGGAGTGCGAATGATCGAGACGGGCGGCTCCGGCCGGCTGTGGCTGCTGTCGGGACCGGGCAGCAGCTATGCCCTGCACCTGACCGAGCGCGACGAGCTGCTGCATCTGCACTGGGGGCGCCGTATCGCCCTGGGCGACGCCGAGGCGCTCGCCGCCGAACCGCCGTGCGCACAGCGTCCGTTCGGGCCCGCACCGGACCCCCGGGCGGAATTCCCCGGCGCGGGCGTCCCGGGCGCGCCGCCCGCCGCCCTGGCCGTACGCCCCCGGCACCCGGGCGGCGCCGAATGGTGCTTCGAGGAGTACGAGATCACCGCCGGGGCCGGTGCTGCCGGGCAGGAGCTGCGGCTGCACTTCCACGACTCGCGCCACCACCTCGACCTCACGCTGCACTACCGGATGCGCCGCGGCAGCGACGTCGTGGAGCGCTGGACCACCGCGACACACGTCGCCGGCGGCCCCGGGGTCGGCTGGAACTGCTGCGCGCCGACGCCGCCTGCTGGACGCTGCCGCAGCGCGACGGCTGGCGGATGTCGCGCCTGCACAGCCGGTGGGGCGCCGAGTCGCAGCTCGACCGCGCCCCGCTGCCGCCCGGCGACCAGCTGCTCGGCGGCGGCTCGGGAACCGCCGGGCAGCGCCACCTGCCGTGGTTCGCACTGGACGCGGGCGAGGCGGGGGAGGAGCACGGCGAGGTGTGGACGGCCGCGCTGGCCTGGTCCGGCCCCTGGCGCATCGCCGTCTCCCGGCTGCCGGACGGCCTGGTCCGGGCCACCGGGGGCGCCGGGAGCGAGGGCGCCGCCCCCGTCGAGCTGGAACCCGGCGCGAGCTGCGTCAGCCCGGTCTTCGCCGGACTGTGGACCGACGGCGGCTTCGGGGCGGCCAGCCGGGCGTGGCACGCCCACCAGCTCGACCACGTCGTGCCCGGCGCCTGGCAGCTGCGCCCGGTGGCCTGCTACGGAGGGGCGCCCGCGGACGGCGTCAGGGATCCGGACACGGCGGAGGTGGTGCAGGCCGCGGAGGGCGGGGCGGCGGCGGGCTCCCTCGACGCCGCGGACGCCGCCGACGCTTCGGACGGCGAGGGTGCGTACGACCCGTTCCCCGGCCCGTACGGCACCCCCCGGCACGGGGCGCCGGGGCAGGCCGAACTCGCCCGGCGGGCGGCCGCGATGGGCGTCGAGCTGTACGTCGTCGACGACGGCCCGCCGGGCGCGCGGCTCGGCGACCGCGCCCTCACCGGCGACGCCGACCCGGCCGCCGGACGCTCCCCGGATGGCCTGAAAACGCTCTCCGACGAGGTGCACGCGCTCGGCATGCGCTTCGGCGTACGGATCGCCCCCGAGACCGTCGGCCCCGACTCCGACCTCGCCCGTACCCGCCCCGACTGGCTCCTGCGGCCCGCGGACGGCGCCGCCGGGCACGGCGGACCACTGCTGCTGGACCTCGCGCGGGCCGACGTCCGCGACCACCTGGCCGGCGCGATCGGCGCCCTGCTGCACAGCGCCCCCGTCGACCACCTGGTCTGGGACCTGGACCGGCACCCGGCCGCCGCCCACGCGGGAGAACGCTCTCCCGCAGCCGCCGGGGACCAGCGCGCCCGCACCGCGGGCCTCTACGCGCTCCTCGACCGCGTCCGGGCCGAGCACCCGGGCCTGACCGTCGAGTCCTGCGCCTCCGGCACCCGGGTGGACCTCGGCATCCTCGCCCGCACCGACCGGCTGGGCACCTCCGACAACACCGACCCGCTCGACCGGCTGACCGTCCAGCACGGCTTCGGCCAGCTGCACCCGGCCCGTGTCATGGCCACCCTGGTCACCGGCGGTTCCGCCCCCGGCCTCAACCACCGCCGCAGCTCGCTGCGCTTCCGCTTCGTCAGCGCCATGGCCGGCGCCCTCGGCATCGGCGCCGACCTGCTGGAGCTGGGACCGGAGGAACGCGCCGAGGCGGCCAGTTGGATCGCGCTCCACCAGCAGGTGCGGCCGGTCGTGCAGTTCGGCGAGCTGTACCGGCTGCGCCCGCCGGGCGGCGGCGGCCTGACCGCCGTGCAGTTCGTCCGCGGCCCCGAGACCGTGGTGCTCGCCTGGCTGCCCGCGCAGGGCTTCGGCGTGCCCGTGCCGCCGCTGCGGCTGCGCGGCCTGGACCGCGACGCCCGCTACCGCGACGTGACCACCGGTGTCGTCCAGCGCGGCGCGGTGCTCGCCGAGCGCGGGCTGCGCACCACGCTGTCCGGCGACCTGGACGCCGCCGTATTCCATCTGCGGCGGGTTTGACCTGGTGGGATGAATCACGTCCCGTCAACCCCTCCTTACGGTCGCGTAGGTCACAGCCGGAGGAGAAAAATGCCAGTCGTGGCTGATGATTCGCAGGGACGACAGGAACCGCCGGAACCACCGGGGTGGCAGGTCCGGCCGCCCGGCGGCGGGGCCGGTGCCGGGACGACGACCGGGCCGATCGGCTCGTACGCGGCCGTCGGGGACAGCTTCACCGAGGGCGTCGGCGACCCCGGCCCGGACGGTTCCTTCGCCGGCTGGGCGGACCGGCTGGCCGTCCTGCTCGCCGACCGCCACGAGGACGCCCGGGAGCGCGCGGCAGCGGGCGCCGGAACGGGCCAGGCCGGGCAGGACTTCCGCTACGCCAACCTCGCGGTACGCGGCCGGCTGCTGGACCGGATCGTCGCCGAGCAGGTGCCGCGGGCCGTCGAGCTGCGCCCCGACCTGGTCAGCTTCTGCGCCGGCGGCAACGACATCCTGCGTCCGGGCAGCGACCCCGACGCCATCGCCGAGCGCTTCGAGGCCGCCGTCGCCGATCTGGCGGGCGCGGTCGGCACGGTCCTGGTGTGCACCGGCTTCGACACCCGCGGGGTGCCGGTGCTGCGCCATCTGCGCGGCAAGATCGCCACGTACACCGCCCATGTGCGGGCCATCGCCGACCGGCACGGCTGCCCCGTCCTCGACCTGTGGTCGCTGCGCTCGGTGCAGGACCGCCGGGCCTGGAGCGACGACCGGCTGCACCTGTCACCCGAAGGGCACACCCGGGTCGCGCTGCGCGCCGCGCAGGTGCTCGGGCTCGACACGCCCGCCGATCCCGACGCGCCCTGGCCGCCGCAGGACCGCCGCCCGCAGTCCGCGGTGCGCCGCGAGAACATCCAGTGGGCGCGGGAGTACCTGGTGCCGTGGATCGGCCGCCGGCTGCGCGGCGAGTCCTCGGGCGACCACGTCGTGCCCAAGCGCCCCGACCTGCTGCCGCTCGACCGCCGGGCCTAGAGAAGCGCAGGGCCTGGAGAACACCGCAAGGCCTGGGGCCGCGGCCCTCCCGGCCGCCGGACCCGGCGGAGGCGGTACGTCAGCGGGGCGGGCGGTGCGAGGCCAGTTCGGCCCACACCACCCGCCCCGTACCGTCCTCCGCCGGATCCGACCCCCATGCCAGCGAGAGCACGCTGACCAGCAGCAGCCCCCGCCCGCCTTCTTCGTCGGCGCCCGCACACCCCTGCGCGGGGACCCCGCCGCCCCGGCCCTGGTCGGTGACCTCGACCCGGACGACGCTTCCCGCGTCGTGCAGCGCGCAGGTGATCTTCTCGCTGTCGGTGTGCCGTACGGCGTTGGTGAACAGTTCCGTCACCACGAGGCTCGCGTCGTCGCGCAGTTCCGCGCACAGCCCCCACTCGTGCAGGCGAGCGCGTATCCGCCCGCGGGCGTCCGCGACGGACGCGCTCAGCGCGGGCAGCCGGAACACGTCACGGCGACCGGGGAGGCCGACACCGTCTCGGCGTTCACACCGGAGGGCATCAGGTGAAGGAACCACTCTGCAACTATGAGGGTCGCGTGGGACACATGGCAAGGTCCGATCTGTAATTTGCAGAATCGGCGCTACATGCTGTTGTGTGCGCTGACAACATGACAGACTGCTTCTCAGCCACGGGAGTTGGAGGAGGACACACCGTGATGGACCCCCGGCCGGG
The DNA here is from genome assembly GCF_044332905.1 of Streptomyces sp. NPDC021224. Lineage (NCBI taxonomy): Bacteria > Bacillati > Actinomycetota > Actinomycetes > Kitasatosporales > Streptomycetaceae > Streptomyces > Streptomyces sp. NPDC021224. The sequence continues at coordinate 671,847 of NZ_JBIRPW010000003.1, forward strand.
CGGAGCGCCCACCGTCCTGCGCATGGTGCTGGGCAAGCGCCTGCAGGATCTGCGCGAGCAGGCCGGTATCAGCTTCGAGCAGGCCGGCCGGGAGCTGGACGTCACGCACGCCACGATCCGCCGCATGGAGAAGGCCGAGGTCGGGCTCAAACTCCCCTATGTCGAAAAGCTCCTCCACGCCTACGGCGTCACCTCGCCCGAGGAGGTCTCCGGCTTCCTCGCCCTCGCCCGCGAGGCCAACCGCCCCGGCTGGTGGCACAGCTTCCGCGACGTCCTGCCCGACTGGTTCAGCGCCTTCGTCAGCCTGGAGGGCGAGGCCTCGGTCATCCGCGCCTACGAACCGCACTACGTACCGGGCCTGCTCCAGACCGCGGAGTACGCCCGCGCCACGCTGCGCGCCGGCCAGCCGCACACCCCCGCCGCCGAGGTCGACCGGCTGGTGACGCTGCGGACCGAACGCCAGTCGCTGCTGGGCAAGGAGAAGGCGCCGCTGCTGTGGGTGGTCATGGACGAGACGGTGCTGCGCCGCCCCATCGGCGGTCGCAAGGTCATGCGCGAGCAGATCGCCCGGCTGGCCGAGGCCACGGAGCTGCCCAACGTCCGGCTCCAGGTCATGCCGTTCGCCGCCGGCCCGCACCCGGCGATGTACGGGCCCTTCCACATCTTCCGGTTCCAGCTCCAGGAGATCCCGGACATCGCCTATTCCGAGAGCCTGGTCAGCGGCGTCTACTTCGACGAGCGGGACGACGTCTCCGCCTTCCTGGAGGCGCTGGACCGGATGTGCGCGCAAGCAGCGCCAGCACACAGCACCAAAGCCATCCTCGATGGCATGCGCAAGGAGATCTGAACGATGGATCGCGTCGGCAATGACGGCATCTGCGGCTACGAGGACGTGGTCGACGGCATCTACAACGGGATGCCCGCCAACGAACTCGGGGTCGACGGCTGGCGCAAGCCATGGAGCGGCGGCAACGGCGGCTCCTGTGTCGAGGCGAAGCGGCTCAACGACGGGCGGGTGGCCATCCGCCAGTCCACCGACCCCGACGGTCCCGCGCTGATCTACACCAACCACGAGATCGCGACCTTCATCCTGGGCGCCAAAGCCGGCGAAGCGGACTTCCTGCTCGGCTGAACCGCCCCCCGCACCACCGCGTACCACCCGCACGGCCCGTACCACCGCATCACCACCGCACCGCCCCGCACCACAGCATGCGAGAGCCCGCACACCAGCGAGGCCACCGACCGGAGGACGGCTTGACCGACCAGGGATTCACCGCCGCGGACATCGACACGAGCAGGCCGCACCCTGCCCGGATGTACGACTACTACCTCGGCGGCCGGGACAACTACGAGGTGGACCGGGAGGCGGCGCAGCGCGTCATCGACCTCTTCCCGGACATCGTGTCCATGGCGCGCGGCAACCGTTCGTTCATGCACCGCGCGGTGCGGTTCCTGGCGGAGAGCGGTGTCCGGCAGTTCATCGACATCGGCACCGGCATCCCCACCGCGCCGAACACCCACCAGACCGCGCAGGCGGTGGCCCCGGACGCGCGGGTCGCCTACGTGGACAACGACCCGATCGTGGCGACGTACGCGGGGGCGCACCTGGTGGGCGCGGGCAGTACCGGCTTCTTCCTCGGCGACGTGCGCGACCCGCAGAGCATCCTCGGCCACCCCACCCTCCGCGAGCTGATCGACTTCGACCGGCCGGTGGGTCTGATGCTCGTCGCGATCCTGCACTTCGTCCGGGACGACGAGGATCCCGCCGCCCTGGTCGCCGCCTACCGGGACGCCCTGCCCAAGGGCAGCTACCTGATCCTCAGCCACACCACCGGCGACTTCCACGAACTCGACGGCGACGCGGGGGAGGCCCGGGACGTCTACAAGGACCGGCAGGCCACCGCGACCCTCACCCTGCGCTCGCACGCGCAGGTACTCGACTTCTTCGACGGCTTCGAGCTGGTCGAGCCCGGTCTGGTCCAGCCGCCGCTGTGGCGTCCGGACGAGCCGGTGCCGTCGGACGAGGAACTGGCGCACATCGGCTTCTACGGCGGTGTCGGCGTCAAGCGCTGACCCGTCACCCGCACCGTCCGTACCACCCGTACTGCCGTCACTACCCGCACCGCCCGTACCATCCGTACCACCCGCTCCATCGGTACCGCCCGCACCGTTCTGTCATGAAACAACCGGAGGAGGGCAGTTGATGTACCAGGTATCCACCGTCGCACGCACCGTGGTGTCCACCGTCGCGGAGCCGGACTCCGCGCGGCCGCACCCGGCCCGTGTCTACGACTACTACCTCGGCGGCGGCGACCACTTCGCGGTGGACCGGGAAGCCGCCCGGCGGGTCATCGACGTCTTCCCGGACATCGTGCCCACCGCGCGGGCGAGCCGGGCCTTCATGCGCCGGGCGGTGCGGTACATGGTGGAGAGCGGTATCCGGCAGATCGTCGACGTCGGTACCGGCATCCCCACCGCACCCAGCACCCACCAGGTCGCGCACGCGGTCGCCCCCGACGTCCGGGTGGCGTACATCGACAACGACCCGATCGTGGCCGCGCACGCCGGGTCGCACCTGCTGGGCGTCGCCAACACCGGCTTCTTCCTGGCCGACCTGCGCGACCCGCAGACCGTGCTGGGCCACCCCACCATCGGCAAGCTCATCGACTTCGACCGGCCGATCGGGCTCATGATGTCGGCCGTCCTGCACTTCGTGCCGGACGAGGCCCGCCCGGCCGCGCTCGTGGCCGCCTACCGGGACCGGCTGCCGGCCGGCAGCCGACTGGTCCTCAGCCACGCCACCGCCGACTTCCACCCGCCGGAGTCCGGTGTCGACGAGGCCCGCGGCTTCCACCGCGACCACCGCGCCGCCGCCACCGTGACCCGGCCCTACGAGCAGATCCTGGGCTTCTTCGACGGGTTCGACCTGGAGGACCCCGGCCTGGTCCAGCCGCCGCTGTGGCGACCGGACGGCCCGCTGGCGACCGCCGGGCAGCTGGCACGTATCGGGGGGTACGCCGGCGTCGGCACGAAGCTCTGACACGCAACGCCAACAGCCGAACGCCGACTGCCGGACGCAGCCGGACCGGCACCGCGCAGCAGCGAGGGAAAAGAGACGAGGGGGAGCCGTGGTCGCACAGCAGCAGCAGTCCGCCGGGTGGTACGGCGGTATCGACACCAGCAGGCCGCACCCGGCCCGCATGTACGACTTCTATCTGGGCGGCAAGGACAACTACCACGTCGACCGCGAGGCGGCGCAGCAGGTGATCACCTCCGCGCCCGCCGTGGTGGACAGCGCCCGCGCCAACCGCGACTTCCTGCGCCGGGCGGTGGGACATCTGGCGGAGAGCGGTGTCCGGCAGTTCCTCGACATCGGCACGGGCATCCCGACCTCGCCCAACACCCACGAGGTCGCCCAGGCCGTGGCACCCGGCGCGCGCGTCGCGTACGTCGACAACGACCCGATCGTGGCCGCGCACGCCGCCGCCCGGCTGCTCGGCACCGGCAACACCTCCTTCGCGCTGGCCGACCTGCGCGACACCGACGCCCTGCTGGCCATGCCCGAGGTCACCCGGATGATCGACTTACGTCAACCCGTCGCCGTCCTCCTCGCGTCCGTCCTGCACTTCGTCGGGGACGCGGACGACCCCGCGGGCATCGTCGGCACGCTGCGGGACGCGCTCCCCGCCGGCAGCCACCTGGTGCTCTCGCACGGCACCGACGACTTCCACGCCGACCGGGTCGGCGAGGCCGTCTCCGTCTACCGCACCGCGACCGCGGAACTCAGCCTGCGCCCGTACGACCGGGTGCTGGACTTCTTCGACGGCTTCGACCTGCTCGCCCCCGGCCTCGTCCGGGTGCCGCTGTGGCGCCCCGACGGGCCGCCGCCCGGACCGGACGAGCTGGCGTCGATCGGCGTCTACGGCGGCGTCGGCCGCAAGGCCGCCTGACCTGCGGCCCCACTGACCAACCATCACCGGGGAAGAGAAAAAAGGAGGGTGGTGGCCGGGCGGTTTCTCGTACCGCCCGGCCACCGCTCACCGACCGGCCCCGGGGACGCCCCGCGCCCAGCGCCCGGTGCGCCCCGCCTGCCTCAGTGCAGCGTCGCGACCGTCACCGCGACACCGTCCAGCGTGCCCGCGAAATCCGCGCCCAGCGCGCGCGAGGGGGTCTGGAAGCCGTCCGGCAGCTCCGGCAGCCGCGGCACGATCCGCAGCACCGAATCGACCGTCAGCCGGTACGCGTTGGGCCCGGTGAGCGTCGCCGTCACGGTGTTGCCCGCCGCGTCCCGCGCCCGCCCCCACACCTCGCAGCCCGTACCGTTCAGGGACCGCTCACCCGGCCCCCGCACCAGCCGCCCCGCCGCGCCGCCCAGCACACCGCGCAGCGGCCCGAACCGCAGCACCCGGCCCGCCGCGAGCGCGGGCGAGGGCACCGCGGTGTACGTCGTGACGTCCGGGATGCCCGTCGAGTGGTACGCGGTGCTGACGTCGCCCCACGGCACCGACACCACGGTCCGCGCGCCCGACGGGAAGGCCGCCCGCACCTGGCGCGAACCGAACGGCACCGCGCGGATCTCACCGCCCGAGCGCAGCCGCCCGCCCTCCGCGGCGCTCTCCACCACCGTGCGCACCGTGCCGGGGCTCGCCCCGCCGCCGGTCAGGAACGCCAGGTCCAGCTGCGTCGCGTCCGGCAGCCGGGCCGCGAGCAGCGCCGCCACGCAGTCCGTCGGCACCACGTCGAAGCCCGCGCCCGGCAGCAGCGTCACGCCCGCGGCCGCGGCCCGCGGGCCGAGCGCGTGCAGCGACTCGAAGACGTCGATCTCCCCGGTGATGTCCAGATACTGCGTGCCGGACTCCACGCACGCCCGCGCCATCGGCAGCGCGGTCCGCCCGAAGGGGCCCGCGCAGTGCGCCACGCTCTCCACACCGGCCAGTCCGCGGCGCACCGCGGCCGCGTCGTCCAGCCCGAACACCCGGTGCTCCAGGCCCAGTTCGGCAGCGAACGGAACCACCTTCGCGGCACTGCGGCCGGCCAGCACGGGCCGCATACCGAGGGCGACGGCACGGCGTGCGATCAGGCGGCCGGTGTAGCCGGTGGCGCCGTACAACAGCCAGGTCATGGATCTGATCCTCCTCGCGAGGGCGTGACCGGAACCGTACACGCGCCGCCCGTCCCGGCGATATCGGGTGGGCGCGGCGGCTCCGACGTGCCACTCTGGTGACATGACCGACCAACAGCAGGCCCCCGCGGCCGAAGAGACATCCGAGCCCGGGAGTGCGGGTGCCGCGGATGCGGCGGGCGCCGCGACCGCGGACGCCGGGGACGCCGGCGATGCGGCTGAGGCCGCGGAGGCCGCGCAGGGCGCGGAAGCGCCGGGCGCCGAGGACGACGTGAAGCGGAAGTTCCGCGAGGCCCTCGAACGCAAGCGCGGCGGGGGCCGCGCGGGCGGGGCGAACGGGGCGGGGCCCGACACCTCGAAGATCCACGGCGCCCATGGGCGCGCCGGGGGGCCGCGCGAATTCCGCCGCAAGAGCGGCTGACGCCTGAGGGTCCCCTCGCGCGGGGGGCTCGCGCCCCGTGGCCCCTGCGTGGGGGCGCGGGGCGCTTCGTTCTGCGTGGTGCGGTGCGTTGTGCGACCTTGCGGTGGGTGGGGGGTTGCTCGCGCCGTTCTCCCCCAGAGCTTCGCCTGGGAGGTGCCCCCACGCGCCCCTTTGCCCGGCGCCGCCGTTGGTGGGGCGGGGGCCGCCACGGGGCACCTCCTCGGAATGCGCCTTCGCCCTCTTCCCGAGTTGGTGGAGGGACTGGCAGCGCATTCCTGCGGGGGCACCCCGCACCGTCCCCCTCCGGCCGGTCGAGCGGCTGCCTGCCGGTGGGGGCACCTCCCGGGCGAAGCCTGGGGAAGAACTGCGCGACAGCCACGACGGCGGGAGGGTCGCGAGGCTCACCGCGAGAGGCAGTTTTGGGGTGTAGGGGCGCGTGGGGGCACCTCCCAGGCGAAGCTCTGGGGGAGAACTGCGCGACAAGCCACGATGGCGGGAGGGTCGTGAGGCTCACCGCGAGAGGCAGTTTTGGGGTGTAGGGGCGCGGGGAACTGCGCGACAAGCCACGACGGTGGGAAGGTCGCGACGCTCACCGCAAGAGGCAGCCCGGTGCGGCACCAGGCGATTGCGCTGCCGCGGTGGGCGGGAAAGCCGGGTGCGCCGTGGCGGGCGGGCGCGTGAGGATGGGGCGCATGGGATGGACCTTCAGCCACAGCCCCGCCGACTTCCTCCGCGATGCCGAGCCGTTCCTGCTCGCCGATCCGGTGGAGAACTCCGTCCTGTTGACGGTGACCGATACCCTGCGGCGCCGCGGCCTCGCCGCGTACGGTCAGGAGCCGCCCGTCTTCGGGTGGTGGCGCCCGGAGGCCGCCGGGGCCGTCCGGGCGGCCTTTCTGCGGACGCCCCCGCACCCTCCGTTGCTGACCCGGGCCCCCGCCGCCGCGGCGGACGAGCTGGCCGCGGCGTGGGCGGACGCGCCTCCCGCGGAGGTGCGGGGCGACCACGAGGCCGTCACGGCGTTCGCCGGGGCCTGGTCGGCGCGGGCCCGCGCCCCGTACCGCGTCGTCGAGCGCATCCGTTTCCATGAACTCGGCACGCTGACCCCGCGGGTGCCCGCGCCGCCCGGTCACGCCCGTGTCGCGGACGCGGCCGACCGCGCGCTGCTGATCTGCTGGCAGCGGGAGGCGGACGCCGAGATCGGCCACGGCACCCCGGGGCGTGAAACGGTCGCCGACGACGCGATCCTGCACGGTCTGCGCACCCTGTGGATCGGCCCCGGCGGCGAGCCGGTCGCGATGGCCGGGCGCACCCTCGAAGTCGCGGGCTCCGTACGGGTGGTGGCCGTCTACACCCCTCCCGGGCAGCGGGGCAGGGGCTATGCGGGCGCCGCCGTGACCGCGGTGTCGCAGGCCGCGCTCGACGCGGGCGTGCACCGTGTCCTGCTGATCACCGACCTGGCCAACCCGGTCAGCAACGGCCTCTACCACCGGCTGGGCTACCGTCCCGTACGCGACGGGCTGCGTGTCGCCCTCGGGGCCCGCGATCCCGGCGAGGGGCGGGGTGTGCCCGGTCAAGATCGGCGCGCCCCCGCATAATGGAACAGGCGGATGATCCGCCGACCATACGTTCGTGTGTGCCTGGAGGACTCGTGACCAGCGCCGGCCGTCCGCCGTCCCGTCTTGTGAAAGCGCGCCCCGCGCCGTTCGGGGCCGACCCGACGGGTGCCCGCCTGGAACGCATCCTGAACTCGCCGAACTACGCCGACGGCGCCTTCGTCAACCCGACCGCGACGGGCACGGGTCCCGGTGCGGACTTCTTCAGGTCCCTGCCGGCCAACCTCCGCAAGGAGGCGCGGATCCCGCGCAAGCCCGCGCGGCGGATCCCCGTCCACCCCACCATGCTCGCCGACATCGCCACCCCGCCGGCGTCCGGTCTGCGGCTGACGTGGGCGGGTCACTCCACCGTGCTCGCCGAGATCGGCGGTCGGCGCGTGCTGTTCGACCCGGTGTGGGGCGAGCGCTGCTCGCCCTTCCCGTTCGCGGGCCCCAAACGCGTCCACCCGGCGCCGCTGCCGCTGTCCGCCGTCAACGGGCTCGGCGTGGACGTGGTGGTGATCTCGCACGACCACTACGACCACCTCGACATGCCCACGATCGTCGAACTCGTGCGCAGCGACGTCGTGTTCGCCGTCCCGCTGGGCGTCGGCGCGCACCTGGAGCACTGGGGCGTGCCCGCCGCGCGGCTGCGCGAGCTGGACTGGAACGAGTCGGCGGAGGTCGCCGGGCTCACCCTGACCGCCACCCCCGCCCGGCACTTCTGCGGGCGCGGGCTGCGCGGCCGCCAGCAGACCCTGTGGGCGTCCTGGGCGGTCACCGACGGCACCCACCGGATCTTCCACAGCGGCGACACCGGCTACTTCCCCGGCTTCGCCGACATCGGCGCCGAGCACGGCCCCTTCGACGCCACGATGATCCAGATCGGCGCCTACAGCGAGTTCTGGCCGAAGGCCCACGCGAGCTGCCCGCCGGGCGAGCCCTGCGACTGCGTGCCCGACCCGGGCCAGTGGCCGGACATCCACATGACGCCCGACGAGGGCCTGCGCGCCCACCTCGACCTCCAGGGCGGCCGCCCCGGCGGCGTCCTGCTGCCCATTCACTGGGGCACCTTCAACCTGGCCTTCCACCCCTGGGCCGAGCCCGCCGAGCGTACGATGCTCGCCGCCCGCGCCGCCGCCCAGCAGTCCGCGACCCCGCGCGTCGGCGAGCCCTTCGAGCCCGCCGCCTGCCCCGCCCCCGACCCGTGGTGGCGGGCCGTGTCGGTCACCCCCGCCGCCGGCTGGGCGCCCTGGCCCCCGGCCGCACCGGGTGCCGCGGTGCCCGAGCCGGCCGCGGAGGCCTGACGGCACCGGGACCCGCCGGGCCGACCCACGGGGCGGCCGTGCTCGTGCCCGTAATGTGCGGGACATCCTAAAATCGGGCGTATGGACCTCAGGAGGCTGGAAGACCTGCCGGAGCGGACGCCCGGCCTGGCGCTCCTGGTTCCGTTCGCCCTCGTCGTCGTCATCACCGTCGCCGACGTGGTGTCGCCCCGGGAGGTCTTCCTCAGCCCCATGCTGGTCGTCGCGCCCGCGCTGACGGCGTCGTTCTCCGGGCCGGGGCGCACCGCGCTGATCGCCCTCGTGGCCGCGGGCGGGCAGGCGGTCGTGACCTGGGCGGGCGGCGGCGCTGGCACGGTGGTCAGGGTGTGGCAGTTCGTCGCCCTGATCCTGCTCTCGGTGCTGCTGGTCTTCTTCAGCTACGTCCGCGAGCGCCGCTCCCGCCAGCTGACCCGGGCCAGACTCGTCGCCGAGACCGCCCAGCGGGTCCTGCTGCGGCCCCCGCGCGGCCGGGTCGGCGCGCTGCGGATCGCCTGGCGCTACCTCGCCGCCGAGGACGACGCCCAGATCGGCGGCGACCTGTTCGCCGTCACCCGGCGGCGTCCCGACACCAGCCGGCTGATCATCGGGGATGTCCGCGGCAAGGGCCTGCGCGCCATCGCGGAGGCCGCGGCGGTCCTCGGCGCCTTCCGGGAGACCGCGCGGTACTGCCCGACGCTCCCGGAACTCGCCGAATCCCTGGAGGAGCGCATCAACCGTGACATCGAGGAGGTCGCGGACGAGCGCGAGGACCCCGGCGAGCACTTCGTCACCGCCCTGCTGCTGGAGGTGCCCGACCGCGGCGGCGAGGTCCGGATGGCCTGCTGCGGGCACCCGCCGCCGCTGCTGATCCGCGCCGACGGCCGGGTCGCCGCCACCCGGTGCACGGACCCCGCGCCACCGCTCGGCTCCGGCCTGCTCGTGGCCGGCGGCGCGACGGACGAGCCGATCCCGTACGGCGACGGCGACACGCTGCTGCTCTACACCGACGGCCTGATCGAGGCGCGCTCGGCGCAGGGCGTCTTCTACCCGCTCGCCGAACGCGTCGCCGGGTTCCCGCCCGCCCTCGACCCGGAGGGCCTGCTGCGGCACCTCAGCCAGGACCTGCTCGCGTACACCGGCGGCCGCCTCGCCGACGACGCCGCCCTGCTCGCCATCACCCGCACCCCGGCCGAGACCGCCCCGGACGGCGCCTGAAGCCCTCCTCGCAGGTCCACCCGGCCGGGCGGCTCCGGCCGGGCGCGCGGCGGAGCAGACTGGAAGGGAAAGGCACCCCGCCCGCGCGGCGGGGGAACCTGCCACGACGGGCCCGGCCGGGCCGGCCGGGCACGGGAGGTGCGATGAACGGATCGCTGCCACTGGGCCGGATCGCCGGCGTCCCGCTGCGGCTGCACTGGAGCGCACCGCTGCTCGTCGCCGTCCTGGCCTACGGACTGGCCGCCGGGGTGCTCCCCGACTGGGCCCCCGGCCACTCCGGCACGGCCTACGGGCTGTGGGCGGTGGCCGGGGCGCTGCTGCTGACCTTGAGCCTGCTCGCGCACGAGGCCGCGCACGCCCTCGTCGCACGCCGGGCCGGGGTGGACGTCAAGGACGTGACCGTCTTCGCGCTCGGCGGTGTCACCCGGATGGGAACGGCCGCCAAGGCGCGCACCGCGGGCGTCATCGCCGCGGTCGGCCCGCTCACCAGCGCGCTGCTGGGCGGAGTGTTCCTCGCCGCGGCCGTCGGCGTGAACGCCGCCCCGCACGCACTGCTGCCCGCCGCCGTGCTGGCCTGGAGCGGCTGGGCCAACATCCTGCTCGCCGCCTTCAACCTGATCCCCGCCAGCCCGCTCGACGGCGGCCGCATCCTCCAGGCGGTGATCTGGCGCGTGCGCGGCGACCGCGACCGGGCGGCCCGCGTCGCCGGGCGCTGCGGCCAGGTCGCGGGCGCGCTCATGGTCGTCGGCGGCTGGCTGGAATTCCTCGCGGGCAGCGGCTCGGGCCTGTGGCTCGCCCTGCTCGGACTGTTCGTCGCCATGTCCGCCGCCGCGGAGGTGCGCCGCGCGACCCTCGCCGAGGCGGTGCGCGGGGTCCGGGTCGGCGACGCGATGCGGCCCGCGGTCACCGGCCAGGACTGGCAGACCGTGGACCGCTTCCTCACCGACACCGCTCCCGGCGCCGCGGGCCAGCCCGTCGTCCCCGTGACGGACCTCGACGGCCGCCCGACCGGCGTCGTCGAACCCGCAGCCCTGCGCGCGGGCCTGGCCGGACGTACGGCCGAGGTGCGGGTACGGGACCTGGCCGCGCCGCTGGAGAGCTGCACCCTGGCCCGGCCGGACGAACAGGTCGGCGAGGTCCTGGAACACGGTGTGCTGAGCGCCGGACGGCCGATCCTGGTCCTGTCCGACGGGCGGGTCGTCGGGATGGTCACCGTCCAGGACATCCTCGGCCTCGTGCAGCGAGGCAAGCGCCCCCACCGCCCGCCTGGCGTCCCCCCACCGGCCACCGGGCCGGGCACAGCCACTGACGACGCCGGCCCCGCCCCGCCGTACGGGCAGACCCTGTCCGTACGGCTGGGGAGAGCGCTCTACGAGGTGGCGCGCCCGAGGTACGTCAGCTCGCCCGCGTCCGGCACGTCGATGACATGGAAGCCGAGCCGGTCGTAGAAGGCCCGCGCGGAGACGTTCGCCGTCAGCATGCCCAGGTGCACCGCGGGCACCCCGCGGTCCGCGAGCGAGCCGAGGAAGGCGTTCATCAGCGCCCGCCCGTGGCCCTGCCCCTGGTGGCCCGGCAGCAGGTCGATGTGCAGGTGCGCCGGGTAGCCCGACACCGCAGGGACGATCATCCGCTCCGGCCAGTGCAGCAGCCACGCCATGACCTCGCTCGGCGTCGCCGGGTCGCCCTCCGGCGCGGGCCAGCGGTCGCCGACCTTCGGCAGCCACTCCGCGCGGAAGCGCTCGACGAAGCCCGGCGTGTCCGCCGTGCCCAGGATGTAGCCGACCGGCTGCCCCGTGCCGTCGTCGGCCACGAAGGCCGACTCCGGTTCCAGCACGGCATAGGGCGCCGCGAAGAGGGTTCCCAGCAGGTCGCGGTCCTCCGGCGGGTAGTCGGCGGACGCGTCGCCGCCCGCCGCGCCGGTGCGCAGGCAGATGTCGTAGAGCGCGGGCAGGTCGGAGGGGCGGTAGGGGCGGATCGTGACGGTCACTGCGGCTCCCGGTCGGTGGGCGGTGCGTCCGGCCCGGCGGGGCCGAGCGGCGCGAAGAGGAAGGAGAAGGCGGCGGGGGCGGCGTCCAGCCGGTGCTCGGGCAGCGTGCCGGGCCCGCAGGACGCGCTGCCCAGGCCGTGCAGCGCGTGGTCGAGGTGCAGCCACAGCCGGCCGTCCCGCACCAGGTCGGTGGTGTGCTCGGCGGCGTCCAGCGCCTCGGTGGTCCACGGCCGGACGGTGAGCCAGAAGTCGGGCACGCTGGCGCCGTGCGGGCCGGGGCCCGCCGGGGAGGTGCGCGGGCCGGGCTCCCCGGCGGGCCCTGCCTGGACGGCGGTGGACCCGGCCTGGGCGGCGGCGGGCCCGGTGGACCCGGTGGACCCGGTGGACGCGGCCGGGGCCGCGACCCGTGCGGCGGCGGCCTCGACACGCAGGCCGGTCCCGTCGGCGCCGCGCAGCTCGGCCCATCGCACCCCGGCCCGCGCGCCGTTCTCCTGCGGGCGGACGTACGGGGTCGCCAGTCCGTCCGCCGCGGCCCGCCAGCGGCCCAGACGGGCGGCGGCGCGGCTGTCGGGGTAGGCCTCGCCCGGCCCGCCGCCGTACCACTCGACGCGGTCGAGCCGCGCGGGCAGCCCGAGCCGCACGCCGAGCCGGGGGAGCGGCAGGTCCCAGTCGCCCTCGGGCGTCACCTCGACGTCCAGGCGCAGCCGGTCGCCGGTCGCGCTCCAGGTCAGCACGGTGTGCAGGGCGCGGTCGGCGGCCGCGGGCGCGACCCGCGAGGTGACCGTCAGGGCGTCGCCGCCCACCGCGACCCGCACCACCCGGTGCCGCAGGCGGTGCAGGCCCGCCTCCCGCCACCGGTCGGCGAGCCGGGACTCGGCGAACCACGGCATGCCCCGGTCGTTGTCGGTGGGCGCCCGCCAGACGTCCAGCCGGGGAGCCTCGACGGGCACGCCGCCGAGGCCGCGCAGGGCGCCGGTGACGGGGTCGAAGACACCCGGGCCGAGCAGCGTCAGTCCGTCCGGGCCCGTCCGCGGGGAGTGCGGGCGGCCCCGGCGCACGCGCTGGGCGGTGCCCGGCAGGGCAGCCGCGGGGAACTGTCCCCAGGCCACCTCGTGCCCGGCAGGGGCCCATGCGGTGTCCTCGGCGAGCACCGCCCGCACCGTCCAGTACGCCTCCCGCCCGGGGCCGTCCGCGGGCTGCTCCGGAAGGGGAAGGAGAGCGCTCTCCCCGGGACCGGTGGGCGGCACCTCCAGCCGCCCCGACGCCACCGTCTCGCCCTCGACCTCGTACGCCCAGCGGAAGGCCAGCTGCGAGAGGTCCGCGAAGTCCTGCCGGTTGGCCACGGTCAGCTCGCCGCGCGCCGCGTCACCCGTGATCGTGACCGGCTCGATCACCTTCTTGTACTCGACCAGCCCCGGCGAAGGCGTGCGGTCGGGGAAGACCAGCCCGTCGCACACGAAGTTCCCGTCGTGCAGCTCCTCCCCGAAGTCCCCGCCGTAGGCGAAGAACTCGGTCCCGTCGGCCGCGGTGCGGCGCAGCCCGTGGTCGATCCACTCCCATACGAAGCCGCCCTGGCAGCGCTCGTACGCCTCGAAGATCCGCTGGTACTCCGACAGCCCGCCGGGCCCGTTGCCCATCGCGTGCGCGTACTCGCACAGCACGTACGGCATCGCGCGCCGCCGCTCGTCCAGAACGGGGTCCGAAAGCGGCGGTTCGGCGCGGCGGCCGATCAGGTCGGACTCCGCGTGGTCGGCGTACATCCGCGAGTACACGTCCGTGTCGGCGCAGGAGAGGTCGCCCTCGTAGTGGATCGGCCGGGCCGGGTCGCGCTCGCGGATCCAGGAGGCCATGGCCGACAGCCCCGCGCCGGTGCCGCACTCGTTGCCCAGCGACCACATCACCACCGACGGGTGGTTCTTGTCCCGCTCCACCATCCGCGCCGCCCGGTCCAGCAGCGCCGGGGTCCAGCGCTCGTCGTCGACCGGGTTGCGGCGCCAGCCGACCTCCTCGAAGCCGTGCGTCTCCAGATCGCACTCGTCGACGACCCACATGCCCAGCTCGTCGCACAGGTCGAGGAAGGCGGGGTGCGGCGGGTAGTGGCTGGTGCGCACGGCGTTGATGTTGTGCCGCTTCATCAGCAGCAGGTCCTCGCGCATCGTCTCCTGGTCCAGCGCGCGCCCGCGGTCCGGGTCGAACTCGTGCCGGTTCACCCCGCGGAAGAGGATCCGCCGCCCGTTGACCGTCAGCACGCCGTTCTCGACGGCGACGGTACGGAAGCCGATACGCAGCGGAATACGCTCTCCCTCGGTCGCCAGCTCCGCGTCGTACAGCCGCGGCCGCTCCGCCGACCACGGCTCGACGGGCACGATCACCGGCTCGCCGGTCGGGATGTCGAGCCCCAGCTCCGGCACGGTCAGGGTGCCGGCCGGATCGCAGTCCACCCGCAGCGTGCCGGTGCCGGTGGTGTGGTCGTAGCCGCAGTGCACGAAGAAGTCGGCGACCGCGCCCTCCGGCCGCTCGATCAGCGTGACCTCGCGGAAGATGCCGGGCATCCACCACATGTCCTGGTCCTCCAGGTAGCTGCCGGACGACCACTGGTGCACCCGCACCGCCAGCACGTTGCCGCGCGGCCGCAGCACCTCGCCGACCTCGAACTCCACCGGCAGCCTGCTGCCCTTGAAGGTGCCCAGCTCCTGCCCGTTGAGCCACACCCGGGCACAGGACTCGACGCCCTCGAAGCGCAGCACCGCGGCGCCGCCGGGCCAGTCGTCGGGCAGGTCGAAGCTGCGCAGGTGGTCGCCGGTCGGGTTCTCGTCCGGCACGTAGGGCGGGTCGACGGGGAAGGGGTAGCGCACGTTGGTGTACGCGGGCAGCCCGTAGCGGCCCTCTCCGTGCAGCACCCAGTGCGACGGCACCGGCAGCACGTCCCAGCCGGAGGCGTCGAAGCCGGGCCGGGCGAAGGAGTCGTCCGCGGAGCGCGCGGTGGGGGAGAGCCGGAAGCGCCAGTCGCCGCCCAGCGACACCCGGCGCGCGTCGGACACGGCCCACCAGGCGCGCGGCGCGACCGCCCCGGAGCCGGGCCCCGGGTCCTCGTAGTACGCAAGGCCCTCCGACGGTTCCGCCTCGTGCATCGTCGCTGCTCCTTCGTCGCTCGGCCGTGCCGCGGACAGCGCTCTCCCGCTTGCAGGGGCCGCTGTGAAGATCCGCAGCACCGATTCTGCTGAGCCGACGGCCATAAGGCCAGATGTACCGGCCACTGATGTCCAACCACCCCATTCCGTACGGCGGTTGCCACCCACTGCGGAACCCGACGCGCAACCGGCCGCGGGCTTGACCGCCCCGCCGGGCACTGGGATCCTGCCCGCCCGGAACCACTGGGGGGACCCACCATGACGTACTCACCCGTCGTGACCGCCGTCACCACGGCGTCCGGCACCGGGGAGCCGATCCACGGCCTCAGGGGCGGCCCGGCCTTCGTCCTGATCGCGGCGGTCGTCGTGGTCATCGCCGCGGTCGCCGTCGTACCGCTGATCATGGACGTCCGCCGGGCCACTGCCTGGCGCCAGCAGCTCACCGACCAGCTGATCGACCGCGCGGCCACCGACGAGGAGGTCCGCGACTTCCTCCGCGATCTGCGCGAGCCCCGCGGCGTCCGCGGCCTGACCCGCAGCGTCATCGCCATCCTGATCCTGGCCCTGGTCGGCTTCGCCCTGGCGGTCGCGATGCTCTCGTCCGGCGCGGACTCCGGCGACCTCCGCAAGACCATCGTGACCGCCCTGATGACCGTGCTGGCCACGGTCTCCGGCTTCTACTTCGGCACCCTGGGCGCCCAGAACAGCGCGGAGGACGCCCGCCGCCACACCCCCACCCCCGCCGCTCCCCCCACCACCCCACCCGCGTCACCACCCGCCGACCCTGCGTAACCCCCACCCCACCCAAGGGTGCGAGCGAACACCCCCCGAGGTGCGGTATTGTTCTCGTGCACGGCCACCCGGGATCACCCCGGAAAACGGCCAGGCACCGGGACGTGGCGCAGTTTGGTAGCGCACTTGACTGGGGGTCAAGGGGTCGCAGGTTCAAATCCTGTCGTCCCGACGGTGCGCGAAGGGCCCGCTGACTGGCATTTGGCCAGGTCAGCGGGCCCTTCGGTGTTTTCGGGAACGATTTCCAACTGATGGTGCGTCAGTGTCTGGGGACCACCGGGGGACCGTTGCTCAAGAAAACCCGCAGGTCAGGGGGCGTTTTCTTGGGGACCAGGTTTCTGGTCGCGGAGTGGCGGATTGTGGACTTCCTACAGTCGGCGGAGTGTTGCCGCGAGGGCGGGCGGTGGCGGTGGCGGGGTGCGGGTGCCGGTGAGCTGGTTGCTGAGGCTGTGGCCGGCGCGGGTGATGGACTGCAGGTCGGGGTGGAGGTAGCGCTGGGTGGTGTGGAGGGAGCCGTGTCCGGCGATGAGGCGCAGGACGTGGAGGGGGACGCCGGCGTCGGCCATCCATGTCAGGCCGGTGTGGCGCAGGTCGTGGCGGCGCAGGTGTTCGTGGCCGAGGGCTTGGACGACGTCGTCCCAGTGGGTGGCGTCGCGCAGGACGGCGGTGGTGATGCGGCCGCCTCGGGGGCCGGTGAACAGCCTGGCGTCCGGGCGGCCGCCGGTGGCGAGGATGCCGGCGGCGACCGTCGGGCGGAGTTCTTCGATGATGGGGACGCGGCGGGCGGTCTTGCCTTTGGTGTTCTTGTCGGCGAGGCCGCCGGGGGAGGGGGTGGTCTGGCGGCGGACGGTCCAGATCCAGTTCGTCGTGTCGATGTCCTGCACGCGGACGCCGGAGACTTCGCCGATGCGGGCCGCGGTGCACGCGGCGAAGACGACGACGTCGCCCCAGCCCTGGTAGTGGTCGTGGGAGCGGGCGACGAGGGCCGCGGCGAGTTCCTGGAGGGCGTCCCAGTCGCGCAGCGCGAGGGAGCGGGGGTCGTCGAGTTCGTCCTGGGCGAGCTGGTACTGGCGCTGCCAGCCGCTGATGCGGGCGGGGTTGAAGGTGATCAGCCCGTCGCGGACGGCCTGCTCCATGACCCGCACCAGGACCGCGAGGGTGTTCTTGACCGAGGAGCGGCCCACGCCGTCGGCGATCCAGGCGTAGGTGGTGCGGTCCACGGCGCCGTTGGTCACCATGGTCACCGGCAGGTGTCCGAGCGCGGGCACGATCCGCAGCCGCCACCCCGCGAGGTAGGGGTCGGTCGTCTTCGGCTCCAGGCCCCGCAGCGCCAACTCCATGTGCGTGTCGCCGTACTCGGCGAGGGCCTGGGTGGCTGTGGCGGGGTCGATGCCGCGGGCGGCCGAGTTCAGCAGCGAGTCGATCCATGCCTTCGCCGCATCTTCCTCCCGGTGCGACTCGGACAGGGAGCGACGCCTTTTGGTCTGGGGGTCGGTCCAGCGGACGCGGGCACGGTAGGGGGTGGGGCGGTCGGGCCGGTACTCGATGTCGTCGGAGAGTTCGACCGCGATCGGAAGCTGGTGGACGTACGGCAATCATGCCGCCCTTCGGCGAACCGCGGGCGCGGTGCGGCGGTCGTCCAGCCAGGCCTGAAGGTCGTTCACGTCGTAGAGGACGACGCGTTCGGACAGGCGGATGAACGGCGGTCCCTGCGGCGGCCGCTCAGCACGCCAGCGCCGGACGGACGACGGATCAACGCGCAGCAGTCGGGCCACCTCCTCGGTGGTCAGCAACTGCGAGGCCGGTAGGTAGCCCTGAGTCTCTTCGAGGTTCGTCATGAATATTTCGGGGTCTTGCGGCATGCACTTCCTTGGCACCGGCTGCGGGAGCAGACACAACAACGGACGGAGGAGCCGCGGCATCCAAGCCCAGCGAGGATTCCCCATCGGAGAACACCTACCGGTTGAACTGCGGTCCACCGTCCATCTTCATCAGGAAATGCGTTTTGCCTGACGGCATTTTCCGTGTTATCGGCCCTCAAGTGGGGTCGGCGCCATCGGACGGAACAGCCTCACCACGCGGAAGCGAGCACAGGGGTGGTGGCGATCCAGCGACTGGGACCGCGGTGCGCCCCAAGCCCAGAGGCAGGTGCCACGCTTGCCATCGGACGTGGCACGCAGGGACAGCGCGGGGAACAGGAGCGAAGCCCAGCCCTGCTCCTGCCGAAAATGTCATCCGTGCAGGTCACGCGGCACGTTCGTATTCGTGGAGGATGCCGCCGAGTCGGTCGCGCCGTCGGATGTCGAGGTGGTCGATCTGCCTCGTATTCGCGGCCGGTATCGGGGGTGGCTGGAGGGGACGGGCGTTCGCGATGCCCTGGTGCGGTCGGTGGGAGTTGTAGTGCTCCTCGTATTCCCGCAGGGTGTGGAGCAGGTGGTGCTGGTTCCAGATCAGGGTGCGGTCGAGGAGTTCGCGTCGGCAGGTCTGCACCCACCGTTCCATGATCGAGTTCATGCGTGGGATTCGGATGCCGCTGAGTACGATCTGGATCCCCGCGCCGTTGAGGATGGCGTCGAAAAGGGCGGGGAACTTCCCGTCCCGGTCGCGGATCAGGAACCTCGTCCGGCAGTCGGCGTCCTCGAGGTCCATGACCAGGTTCCTCGCGGCTTGTGTCACCCATACCGCGGTCGGGTGGGCGGTTGCGCCGAGGATCCGGATCCTGCGGCTGGCATGCTCAATCACCGCGAACACATACAGTCGCGCCCCGGACAAGGTGACAGTCTCGAAGAAGTCGCAGGCCAGGATAGCGTCGGCCTGGGAGCGCAGGAAGTCCGCCCATGTGCTGGAGGTCCGCTCGGGTGCCGGCTCGATGCCGGCGTCCTTGAGGATCTCCCAGACGGTGGATGCAGCGACCTTCACGTTCAGGACGAGGAGCTCGCCGTGGATGCGGCGGTAGCCCCAGCTTGGGTTCTCTTGGGCGAGCCGCAGCACCAGGACGCGGATGGAGCGCACGGTTCGCGGCCTTCCCGGACGCCTCGGTCGGGACATGGCGGCGTGACGGCGTGCGACCAGGTCGCGGTGCCAGCGGAGCACCGTGTCCGGACGTACCAGCAGCCGCAGTCCGCGCAGCACGTCCCGTGGCAACCGGTGCAGCAGAGCTGCCAGGAACGCGCGATCGCTTCGTGTGAACCGGATCCGCTCGTTTCCGAGCTGACGTTCGAGCACCATGACCTGATGCCGCAGCGCGAGGATCTCAGTGTCCCGCTCCCGATCGCTCATGGGGAGCAGACGTAGCATCGCGAACGCGTTCGTCACGGTCAGGTAGGCCAGTCGCAGCAGCACAGCAGATCATCATTCCCTGGCCTCGCCGTCCATGCCAGGGCCTTCGAGCGGCTGCCCCTACCTGAACATGCCGCATCTCGCACACCCTCCCACCAGGGCGGATGAGGTTATCGGCAGGGGCAGCGTCTGGCTGTTCGATCTCTGCGACGGCGGGGCGCCGTGTCAACGTTCCAGGAAGAACATTCTCCTGCGGTGGGCGGCAGCATGGCGCCGCTCACCAGCAGTCTGGACAACTGCGCAGGGTGTGGGGTGGCCGCCTCTTTTGTTCGGCGGCCACCCCGAGGTGGCTACGTTCTGCGGGCTGTCCGTTCGGTTGCGCAGGGCGCCCGGGCGTCAGCCCCGAGGCCGCCTTCTGGTCACTGCACTGTTCGGCTGCCCCGGTAACGCAAAGCGCTTTTTCCGCTTTCTTAGCTGGTCAGTTTTGCGGTGGCGGTGAGGGAACCGGTGGCGGTTCCTATGGGGTGGAGAAGGATGGTGTAGGTGCCGTCGGTCGGCAGTTTCGTGGCTGCGATGGTGCAGGATTCCTCGCAGTATCTAGGTGCGACGAGGTCCTTGCCGTTGGGTTTGAGGACGGATATTTCTGCACCGTAGTCGTCAAAGGTCCCGTTCGACATGCTGAAGGAGATCTTCTGGCCGGTGGTTCCGGTGAATGTCCAGCGTGCGTTCTGGCCAGGAGTTCCGGCTGTCAGCGTGGAGGGTGTGCCGTTGGTGGCGATGGTTGTGGTGGCGTCGGCTGGTACTTGGTAGATGCGGAGGGTGAGGGAGCCGTAGGTGGTGCTGTCGGGTCGGAGGATGACGGTGTAGGTGCCGTCGGTGGGGAGTGTGGTGGTGTCGAAGCCGCAGGAGACTCCGCAGTACTGCTCGTCGAGGAGGACGGTGCCGTTGGGTTTGAGGACGGAGACTGTGGCGTCGTAGTCGTCGAATGTGCCGTTGGACAGGTCGAGGTACACCCGTTGTCCGGTCGTGCCGGTGAATGTCCACGTCCCGGTCTGCCCGGGTGCGGTCGTGGTGAGGGTCACGGCCGGACCACCGACTGTTGCAACAGCAGTGACGAGTGTGGAGACGGTTGCGGTCATCGACCCGGTGAGGTCGCCGTCGGGGTCGAACAGGACGGTGTAGGTGCCGTCGGTCGGCAGCGTCGTCATTCAAAGTTGCAGGAGTCCCCGCAGTACCGCCAGGGCAGCAGGACGGTGCCGTTGGGTTTGAGGACGGAGACCGAGGCGTCGTAGCTGTCCAGGGTGCCGTTGAACAGGCCGAAGGAGACTTTCTGGCCGGTGGTTCCGGTGAATGTCCAGCGTGCGTTCTGGCCGGGGATTCCGGTCGTGAGGGTTGCCGGGGTGCCGTTGGTTGCCACTGTTGTGGTGACGTCGGCGGGCACGGTCAGGAAGGACGCGGTCAGTGAGCCGACTGCGTCGTCCTCGGGGTCGAAGCGGACGGTGTAGGTGCCGTCCGCGGGTAGTACGGCGGTGTCGAAGCTGCAGGAATTGCCGCAGTACTGGGGGTTGTACAGCTGCTTTCCGTCCGGCTTGAGGACGGTCACCTCCGCGTCGTAGTCGTCCATCGTGCCGTCGTGGAAGGTCAGGAACACCCGCTGGCCGGCCGTCCCGGTGAACGTCCATCGGCCGCTCTGACCTGGTGACGTGGTGGTGAGAGTCGACGAAGATCCGTCGAGAGCGGCGGTTGCGGAGATCTCGGACGGGATGCTCGTCACGTTGAGCGTGTACGTGCCTGGCGTCTGGTTCTGGGTGTGAACGCGTAGCCGGTAGGTCCCCGCAGGAAGGTTGTCGGCCTCGTCACCCATGCACCCGTAGTCGGAGGCCACCTCGTCTCCCGCCGCGTTCTCCAGCTCCCATTCGAGCTGCCCCGTCCCGCCGGGGCAGGACCGTGGATCGACGAAGATCGACTGCCCTGCCGAGACAGCGAACGTGTAGTTGTCTTCGGCGGCCCCGTTTTCGAAGTTTCCCGCGCCGGTTCCTGGCACGCCGTCGGAGATCGACAGGGGCAGCGACGTCGCGAAGGTCTGCGGTGGCACGACATCGACATGCAGTGCGACGTTGTCGATGCCGAATGCGAGGTTGGCGATGCCGGTGACTCCCGAGGCGGAGATCTTGAACTCGGCTTCGCTGTCGGCGTGGGTGAAGGGCACAGCCACCCGGTACACCGTGTACGGCACGCCACCGGCAAGCGTGCCGGTCGATGTCGGCGTCAGCGACTGCGGGCTGATCGTGGACGGGTTCTTCCTGTCGGTCTGCACGCTGATGGTCTTGGTGTCGGTGCCGGCCGTCCAGTCACCGATGGCCAGGAGATCGAAGGCCAGGGTGCCCTGCAGGTGAGGGGGCAGGGACTCGACGTAGAAGCGGTAGTCGTCGTCGCCGCTGAACGGCCCGGCAAAGGCGGTCGTGGACGGATCCGTGGATGCCCGAACGGGCGCGAGATTCGTCGGCAACGATCCTTCGAAGTCGAAGGACAGATCTCCGTTGCTGTCCACGCCCCGGGCATTCGGGTCGTAGCCGATGTTCTCCTGCTGCGCCGCGCCTGTGGCGAAGTCGGTGTTCGCCGTCAACGCCAGGTCCAGGACGCAGCCGTTGAACGCCGGGCCGGGGCCCACGCCCGCTGCCTCGCACTGGGCCGAGGCGAGGCGCACCTGGTCCGGCGTGAGGTCGTGCACGGTGGTGATCGTGTCGGGGAAGGTCAGGTCCGTGAATGTAGCGGTGCTCTCGCCATCGGCATAGGTGAAGAGGGACTCGTCGTCACTGATGCGCCAGGAGTCCGCGAAGTCGCTGTGCAGGACGGCCGGGGTCGCGTTCGCCGGAAGCGGTGTGCCGTCGGCGAGCTTCAGGTCGTCCGTCGGGTTCCCATTCGCGTTGCCGAACAGCCCGACCAGGTCGCTGTCCTTCGACGGCGGCACCCACAGGCCGGCAGAGCCAGACCCCGGCTGCCAGGACACCACCGGGCCGCCCACCCCGCTCGGCAGGACAAGGTAGTCGCCGGCAGCATCGCGGAGGACGTACCCGTCTTGACCGAGCGAGAGGATCTTGCCACGGCCGAGGTTGTGTACTGCACCGTCGATGAGCATCTGGTCGGAAGCGAATTCCACTCGGTACTCGTCGACCTCCATGGCGAGGCGGCTGATCGTCGACACCGGAAGGACGTCATCGAACGGGGTGAAACGCGCCTGGACGTTCAGCCCGTATTTTTCCGATTGTGCGAGCGTGAATTCACCGGCGGACTGCAGATCATAATTCAGCCCATCTACAGTCGTCATGTGCGGATCACCGTTCGCCAACCCGCCATGATGGATCAGGTACCAGAGGAGAAACGCGGTGAACACCACACCCCCCGCGCCGAGCGCGGCCTCCAGTGTGAGGAATCCTGCCTCGGTCAGGATGGCTGCCCCGCTGGTGCCGACGAGGAAGGACTCTTCCTCGGCGACGAGCTGTGCTGCCGCAAGTTCAGGAGTTCCGAGAGCTGCCGCATCGCCGGCCGCCCCAGTCCCCTCGCCCAGAGTGGTGATCGCTTTCGGAAGGTTCTCGGGGACGTCGATGAGCAAGGGAGGGTTCGGGCTCGACGGATTCTCGGGCTGCTTGTCCTCGTCGCCGCAAGTTTCCTTTCCGACCGGGTCGATTTTCAGGAGACCGTCTTCCGGCGCCGTAGCATGCCATGTCCGCCAGATGTACCCGGGGCTGCCGTCGGCCTTCTTGCAGTCCTTGGCGTTACCTCTGACCACAAACTCGTCAGAGTACGGGCCCCAACGGTTGAGGACCTTGCCGCGACGAACCCCGGCCATGCCGGCTGCCGTCAACTGCTGA
Source organism: Streptomyces sp. NPDC021224 (assembly GCF_044332905.1). NCBI lineage: Bacteria > Bacillati > Actinomycetota > Actinomycetes > Kitasatosporales > Streptomycetaceae > Streptomyces > Streptomyces sp. NPDC021224. The sequence goes on from NZ_JBIRPW010000003.1 coordinate 694,562, forward strand.
ATGTACCCATTTACCTGTGTCGGCCAGTTCTCCCAGGTATTATTCTCGGTCGTCTTGGCTTCGTACACGTCCACGCCGGCAGCGGCATTGTCGCGGTCGTACACGACGATGTCCGCGCGATTTTTCCCTAGCTGCAACTCCCATTGCACATTCGGGCTGATCAGCCCCTGGCTGGGGGTTTCCAGGTGATCGCTGAGGTACCTGATGGCGCGTGATTGCCCGATATACTCGACTCCCTGACCACACTGGTCCTGCGTGTACCACTTGGGGTTCGGAGGTGCGAGACAGCCTGGCGACGTGGACAGCCGGCGGCGCGTCTTGTACATCCCCTGGTTGATGCAGCGCGGTAGGCTCTTACGCCCGTTATCTTTTCCGACTCCCCAGTCGTCGCTGTTTTTGCACGACGTCGCATAGGCCTTCGTGGGGAGCAAGGCACTTTCTATCGGGGAAAACAAAGCTGCAATCATAACCAACGCCATGAACAAGCACAGTTGGCGAAGTGAGCCGATCCGGAATACCCGTGATTTACCCATGGGTAGGGATGCTAGACCCATGTGAATCGCGTCGACAAGGAGAATTTTTGCCCTTCGATGACGGTCCCGAAACGCTGAACAGGCCATTCCGGAGGCAGGAAAATCGGAGGGGGTTATTCCGATACGACTGTGTCCGTTTTTCTATCAAAAGTCCGCGTTGTTGAGAGTTGCTAGGGCTGACCTTGTCTCCTGATATCGTGCTCGGGTAGCGGAAACGGTGCGTGTGAACGGGTGGGGGTTTACGGCGATGGCTGAGCCGTGGGAGTTGTCGTCGGACACGCCTGTGCGGCGGGTCGTGCGTGCCGGGCTGCTGATCGATGCCCGCTGGCCTCCTCGACCTGGGGTAACCGTCCAGGTGTGGGATGCGGACACCGGAACGTTCGCGGCTGTCGAGTGTGTGCGCGAGGGATGGGAGACGCAGGCCGCTGCACTCTCCGGAGACGGCACGCGCATCGCCTACATCACCTGGTCGTATTCCACGGGCGACAAATATCTGATCGTCCACACCCTGGCTGACGGCTCGGAGGTGCGGTTCGACGAGTCCGACGAGGCAACGGACTACTGTGCTGCGTTCTCCCCGGACGGACGCGAACTGGCCGTGCTCTCCTCCACCAGCGTCCAAAGCCCTGACGGCCGCTTCCCGGAGGATTGGATGATCGTCTGGATCATCGACCTGGCAACAGGCGTGCGCCGGAAGTTGTGGTCAGCGCCGGGAGGGCTGCCGGCGGAACGGCAGATCGGCTGGTCCCCCGGCGGGCACTACATCGCCATCGCCCACGCCGACACCGACGACCAACTGGCCGTGACGATCCTCGGAGCCGCCGACGGAAACCTCGTCAACCAGATCTCCGACAGGGAGATCCTTCCGTGCCCCCAGGGCGCGTGGGCGAGCGACCAGGAAGTCGTCCTGTTCCCCGAAGAGGTCGACTACAACCAGACGCCCGTACCCCCCACCCTCATCACGAACGTCGTGACCGGTGCCATCCGCGGCCCCGAAGAAACCCCCGACCTCCCTCATTACTGTTTCGCTCTCATGCACGGGCGCCTTCTCATGGCCCCGCCAGACAGCATCAGCATCATGTCCCTTGACGGCAGCGATCCGCACACCCTCCTGACCCACGACAAGAAGGTGGTCATCAACGTCGTCGACGTCGCCCGCGACGTAGCGCTGATTTCATGAGGGGATGGGATGGGACCCGTGGCCAGTGGCGCAATGAGCTGAGCTGCCGGCGGACGGTCAGGTAGCAGACCAGCAGGTAGAAGCCCGTTTCACCGGCGATCTACCGGACGTCACCCCGGTCGCCCTGTAGACCTCGCATAGCGAGTCCAGGCGCCGCCGAGCACGGCAGCACCACGCTCTCGATGTCGCCGCGAGCACCCTTGAGCTTCTTCAGCGTTGCCGCTCCAGGGTGAGGACGGCCCCGGCGATTGACGTCATGTGGTTGGGCTGCACGCGATCGGCGGAAGATCCGCCAGGACTTCAGCCGAGCGATGCCGCGTTCGACGGGTGCCCGTGCTGCGGCCAGGGCGCGGTTGAGGGTTTTCTCGGTGAGGTGAGTTCGTGCAGGGCTTGCGTTTGATGCCGGTGGTCAGCCAGGGGCCGGCGCCCTGGTAGGCGAGGTCGGCCAGGACAGGGACCCCTTGGCGTTCGCAGATACGGATGATCCGGTGGGTGCGGGCGGCGGTCAGATCGTGGGCTCGGCCCGGCCGTGCGGGTGAGAGGCACAGCAGCCGCGTAGTGCTTCAAAACGGCCTCGCTGTCTCTGACCTGGGACCTTTCTCCTTGATCAACTTGCCCGGTGGTATTCGTTGATAAGGCCAGTGACCGCTTGCCGCCGTTCGATCCGGGTTGCAGGGAGGGGGATGATGTTCGGGTCGTCGAGGGGAGCGAGCTGCTTTCGGCCCTGGTGTGGTCGGTGTCGGTTGAAGTGGGTGGCGTACTCGTGAAGGACCTTGTGCGCGTGGCCGTGGTTGTAGATCAGGAGCCGGTCAGCGCATTCCTCGCGCACAGACCGGACGAAGCGTTCGGCGTGCGGGTTGCAGTTCGGGCTCCTCGGGGGAATTTTGGTCACGGCGATGTTCTCGCTGGCGAAGACGGCATCGAACGCGGCGGTGAACTTGGCGTCGCGATCGCGGATGAGGTGGGTGAAGTCGGCAGCGCGGGCACCGAGTTGCCAAAGGAGTTGCCGGGCTTGCTGGTTCGCCCAGGCGGCGGTGGGGTGAGCGGTGACGCCGAGGATGTGAACGCTGCGGGTGCCGATCTCCATAACGAAGAGGGCGTACAGCCGTTGCAGGCCGACGGTGTCCACGTGGAAGAAGTCCGTGGCGAGCAGGCCGCCGGTTTGGGCTTTCAGGAATGCCGCCCACTCGCCGCGGGGCGACTGGTGTCGCGGTGCGGGTCCGAGGCCGGCCTGACGCAGGATGCGGCGGACGCTGGCTGCGCTGACCCTGTGCCCGAGGCGGCGGAGTTCGCCGTGGACGCGGCGGGCGCCCCATCGGGGGTTCTCGACGCCGAGCCGGATGATGAGTTCGCGCAGCTCATCGGATATCGGTGGCCGTCCTGGCGATTTGGGCTGGGTCCACTTCTGCTTGACCAGGCGCTGGTGCCAGGCCGGCAGAGTGCGCGGAGAGACGATCCGATGGCTGCGGAGGATCCGCGGCAGCAGCCGGGCCAAGGCTGCGAACAGGGCGCGGTCTGGCCAGGTCGGTTTCGGGGTGTCGACTTGTCGACGCAGCACCATGACCTCGTGCCGGAGAAGCAGGATCTCGGCGTTCTTTGCAGAAGAGGATCGGCACAGAAGGACAAGCCAGGCGAAGATCCGGGTGGCCAGTAGGTAGATCATCCGTACGAGCACGTTGCGATGATGCCGGATGGTCGTCCGGTTGGGAGCATCAGACCAGGTCAGCAATTGTGAAGGCATTTTGAAGCAGTACGGGCAACGGGGGGCAGCGCAGTGCTGAGACCCCGTCCCAGCTACAACCTCAGTAATGAGCCGACCTTCACCAGGCGTACGCCTCGGGAGCGGGCTTGGCGCCGTTGGGTGCGGGAGAAGGGAAGATCTCGTCCAGCTTGGCGAGAGTGTCGCCGTCGAGCGTGATCTGCAGTGCGCGCAGTGTGCCGTCGAGCTGCTCGGCTGTCCGTGGCCCGACGATCGGCCCGGTCACCCCGTCCTGCGCGAGCAGCCACGCCAGTCCGACGTGGGCGGGGTCCTGACCGATCTCGGCGCACAACTTCTCGTATGCCTCGACGGCTTCTCGCTGCTCGGCGAAGGCGGCGGCCCAGATTCCGGAGCCGCTGCGGACGGCGAGCCCTTCACGCTGCTTGCGCAGGACACCGCTGAGTATTCCGCCGTGCAGCGGCGAATACGGGATCAATCCCAGCCCATAGTGCCGTGCGGCGGGCAGCACCTCCAGCTCCGCCCAGCGGGTCATGAGGTTGTAGATCGACTGCTCGGTGACCAGTCCGAGGAAGTGCCGCGACCGCGCGGCCTCCTGCGCCTGCGCGATGTGCCAGCCGGCGAAGTTGGACGAGCCGAAGTAGAGGACCTTGCCCTGCTGCCGTAGGACGCTGAATGCCTCCCAGATCTCTTCCCACGGCGTGTTCCGGTCGATGTGGTGCATCTGGTACAGGTCGATGTAGTCGGTCTGCAGCCGTTTCAGTGACGCGTCGACCGCGTGCCGGATGTGTAGCGCGGACAGCCCGTTCTCGTTGGGCCCGTCCCCCACCGGTTGGTAGGCCTTGGTGGCGAGGACGGTCTTGTCGCGCCGGCCGCCGCCCTGGGTGAACCACCGGCCGAGGATCTGCTCGGTGAGGCCTTCGCCTTGCTGTGCGCCGTAGGAGTCGGCCGTGTCGAAGAAGTTGATGCCGTACTCGTGCGCACGGTCCATGATCGCGTGACTGTCCTCTTCGGACGTTCGCGACCCGAAGTTCATGGTGCCGAGGACGAGTCGGGACACCGAGAGGCCGCTGCGGCCGAGGCGGATGTACTCCACGTGCTCCAAACCTTTCAGGAGAAGTCGCTAGTTGCATCAAGCAGGGCGCAGTGAATCTACAACGTGCTACATCGTTGATGCAACTCTGCGATGAACCGTGACGCTGTCGTATGCTTTCTCTATGAAGACACAGAGGCAGTCGACGCCCGCCAGCAGCCGGCCGCTGCGCGCGGACGCCGAGCGGACGATGACGGCGATCCTGGAGGCGGCCGAACGCGTCCTCAGCCGCGACCCCGCGGCCACGATGGAACAGATCGCCGAAGCCGCCGGTGTCGCCCGCACCACCGTGCACCGGCGCTTCGCCACCCGCGAAGCACTCCTCGACGCCCTGGCCATGTGGGCCACCCAACGGTTCGCCGCGGCGGTAGGCGCCGCCCACCCGGACACGGCTCCGCCGCTGGTCGCCCTCTACCAGACGACGGCGAACGTCCTCAGCGTCAAGGTCAGCTGGGGATTTGCGATGAGCCATGCCTCCTCGGCCAACCCGGAGGTGGCGCGCGTCCACGGCGATGTACGGGACACGTGCGAACAGTTGTTCCGCCGGGCCCGGGAGGCAGGCGTCTTGCGCGCCGACATCGACATTTCGTGGACCCGCCGCGTCTACTACGCCCTCATCCACGAGGCCGCACAGAACAAGAACGAGAAGGACACCGACGCCCTCGCAACGCTCGTCGTGGACACACTGCTCCGCGGCGCGGGCACCCCACACCCCGACCGCCTGTGACGCCGCCAGTTGCGGGCAGCTCCGGTGTACTCCTCAGGATTCCCCCTTCACGGGGTCGGTTTCGGCAGCCTGCTCCAAGTAGCACCCGTGTGGAGTCCGCGTATCGCATCGCGGTTTTCTCGTCGAGCCCGAACACCTCGGCGAGATGGAGTGGGTCAGGCCCCTTGACCATGGCCTCTTCGAGCTAGCGGTCGACGCGGAGTCGCTCCAGGGTCACGTCCTTGCCGCGCATCGCGGCGCTGATCCTGTGGTTGCTCGCGCGGCTGGTCTTCGTGGCGGTGCTCCTGCCGAAGACTTCGTCTGTGCAGGTCAGGCTGCATGTTGGTATTCGTGGAGGATGCCGCCGAGGCGGTCGCGTTTTCGTATGTCGAGGCAGGCGATCTGCTCCGGGTCGGTGATGGGCGGCGGCAACGCGTGAAGGGGGCGGGCGTTGGCGATGCCCTGGTGCGGGCGGTGCCCGTTGTAGAACCGTTCGAACTCCCGTAGGACGTGGAGCAGGTGGCGGTGGTTCCATATGAGGGTGCGGCCGAGGAGTTCGTGGCGGCAGGTCTGCGTCCACCGTTCCATGATTGAGTTCATGCGTGGGATGCGCATGCCGCTGAGGACCAGCTCGATGCCGGCGTCGGCGACGACGGTGTCGAAGAGGGCGGGAAACTTCCCGTCGCGATCGCGGATCAGGAACCGTGCCCGGCAGCCGGCGTCTTCGAGGTCCATGACGAGGTTCCTTGCCACCTGAGTCATCCAGGCTGCAGTGGGATGAGCGGTCGCGCCCAGGACCCGGATGCGCCAGCTGGAGTGCTCGATCACCGCGAACACGTACAACCGTGCTCCGGACAGGGTGGTGGTCTCGAAGAAGTCGCATGCCGACAGAGCGTCGGCTTGGGAGTGCAGGAAGTCGGCCCAGGTGCTCGAAGCCCGTTCGGGCGCTGGTGGGATGCCGGCGTCCTTCAGGATTTCCCAGACCGTGGACGCGGCTACCTTGACGCCGGGAACGAGCAGTTCGCCGTGCACGGGCCGGTATCCCCAGTTGGGATCTCGTGCCAGGCGTAGTACGAGGGCCTGGATGGAGCGGACGGTGAGTGGCCGGCCTCCGCGATGGGGCCGGGATTGGGCGGCGTTGTGGGCGCCGAGAATCCCATCCGCGCATGTCAGCGGCCTGATGGTCGTCCGGTTCGAAGGACCCGGCGAGGTCGGATCTGAACCTGTTCAAGCAGGCACTGAGAGCCGTCGTAGTGAATTGAGCTGCAGCCAGCTACGTCAACCGTCCTCCCCGTGTGCGGAGCTGCGCTGCAGGGGCTGGCCGTGCGAGCGAAAGCCCGGCCGGCAGCTGAGTTGGCCAAGGATGTCGTAGCGCTGGGGCAATACCGTCGGCACACTGCTCCTCTGCCTGAAGCAGCGGGCGGACCGTCGTACACGGCGACCCGTGGGTGATCCGCCTGAGGGCGACTTCCTGATGCGGTTCACGTTGCCTCTCACGCGGCTCTCACGGACTGTGCGTCATGAGGTGGCGTCAGCTGTCATGCGAGGTGGACGGGACAGGCCCTGACCTGGGAATTGGGACTGGTGAACGACAACCGCACTTGTTCTCGACCGCTGGGGGTCAAGGGGTCGCAGGTTCAAATCCTGTCGTCCCGACGGTGCACGAAGGGCCCGCTGACTGGCATTTGGCCAGGTCAGCGGGTCTTTTGACTTGTTCGGAACGGTATTCATGTGGTGCCGTGTCAGGTCGCCAGGGACCACCTGGGGACCAGAGGGGCCAAAAACGCGAAGTACGGCGCTCTTCCGCCCGGAACCGTGATCGTTTGGGCGAGGAGACGTACTTGTGGGGTTCCTGCAGACGCCGGAGCGTTGCCGCGAGGGCGGGCGGAGCCGGGTTCGCGAACGGTGTTCCGGCCGGGCGAAAGGAACCGGTCGCATGAGTGGCGGCGTTCGGCCGGGCTGCCGTAGGGGATGCGGCGGTCGCTCAGCTGCACGCGCGTCGGGAGCTGTTCAGCGGGGAGGGGTGGGTGGCTGTCATGGCTGGGGTGTGCGGGTGACGATGACCGCGTAGCGGCACTCGGCCTCGGTGGTGTTGTGGAAAGCGCATGGCGCGGGCTCTGCGAGTTCCAGGGTGTCACCGGCGTCGAGTTCGTGGACGGTGTCGCCCTCGTGGAAGGTCAGGTGACCGTCGAGGACCCAGATGACCTGGCGGATGAACGCGAAGGCGGCAGCCGGGTAGGCCACGTGGGCTCCGGCGGGCAGGCGGATCTCGGAGACCTCCGCGGGGAAGGCCGCCCCGGAGATCTGGCGCCGCCGGTATCCCGTATCGGGGTCGCACCACTCGGTGGCGTGGGCACGTCGGGTGAGTCCGGCCGGTCCGTCCGGATCCCGGCTCGCGGGCTGTTCGGCGAGGGCGAGCAGTTCGGACACGCTGAGCTGGAACGCGGCGGACAGTTTGCCCAGGACAACCGCGGTGGGGCTGCTTTCGCCGTTCTCGATCCGGCTGATCATCGCGCGGGACACACCGGAAGCTTCCGCCAGTTGCGCCAGGGTCCAGCGGTGGCGGTTGCGCTCGGTGCGGATACGGGTTGCGATCTGCCCGACCAGTGGTTCTACTATGTTGGACATGGATCTAGTATATAAGAAGAGCCAGGTTGTGGTGCGACCGGCCGTCTCACAGGACGCGGAGGCGGTCCGCTCGATCCGGAATCGGGCGATCGAGCACTCGACTGCGCTGTGGACGAATACGCCGCTGTCGGAAGCCGACGGTGCCGCCTGGCTGGCCGCTCACCTCCGTCGGGGCTCGGCGTTCGTCGCCGAGGTTTCGGGAGAGGTGGTCGGCTTCGCCGTGTACGGGCCGTGGCGGCATTCCGACGGCTACCGCCACACCGTCGAGGACTCGGTCTACGTCAGCGACGGCGAACACCGGCGCGGCATAGGCTCCGCCCTGCTGGGCACACTCGTCGAGGCGGCCCGCCACGCCGGCCACCGCATCGTCATCGCTGACATCGAGGCCGGGAACACCGCGTCCATCACGCTGCACGAACGGTTCGGATTCGAGCACGTCGGCACCATCCGCGACGCGGGCACCAAGTTCGGGCGCCGGCTCGACCTGACGATCATGCGTCTGCCCCTTTCTTGACCGGATCGCCCCTGCCGCCGGCAGCGTCGGCCTTCCGCACCCCCCTCGACCCCGAGGCAGGCCTTTCGCCCGCGGGCCCGGGCGGGGACGCCCTACGACGTGGTCGGATGTTCCTGCGGCGCACCTGCCCGGCACCGGTCCGGCAGCGCCACCCCTCTCGCTGCCACGACGCGCGGGCCCTGGTGGATCCCTCCGGTGGCCGAGTCGATGCCGCAGGGTGCGGCATCGACGCCTGCCCATCGTCGTGCCGGTGGACTACCAGCGCGGGCCACCGGTTTCACGGGCCTGCGGTCCCCGCGGCATCAGGCCCGCCTGCGCCGTCGGTGCCAGGGGAGCGTCCACGAGACTGGCGTGCTGTGCCGTGGCCGCGAGCGGTCGCAGAACCGGAGGGGCAGCCGTTGTGGTTTCCTGCGACCGGTGGGTGCCGAAGACGATCAGTGCCCAGAGCAGGCAGCCGAAGGCGGCGGTGTGGAGAAGGGCGCGGACGATGTTCCAAGCGACCCAGCTGTCCTCGAAGTCCTTGCGCGCGGCTGCCAGGTTCTTGATCCGGTCGGGGCTGCCCGCCTTGGCGAGCTGGTCGTTGAGGGGGACGTTGAGGCTGCTGGTGACCATGAAGGCGAGCAGGTAGAGCACGAGCGCGGCGATGAGCCACGGCAGCGCCGCCCGTCCGTGGCCGCGCCAGGCCAGGACGACCGCGAGGGCGAGCAGTGGGATCGCCGTCATGAAGGGCAGCATGAAGACCGGGTTGAGGATGGCCTTGTTGATGTTCTGCATCGTTTCGACGAAGGTGCGGTCGGAGGAACGCGCCAGGCCCGGCATGACGGAGTAGGCGAAGGCCGCGAACAGGCCGGCCATCAGGCCGGTGGCGAGGGCGGTCAGGATCAGGGTGGTCTGCTGCAGGGTTTTCATGCGTGGTGCCTTTCGTTCCAGATGCCGATGGCGGCGGTGCGGTGGGCGTAGTCGGCGAAGTCGCGCGGGGCACGGCCCAGAGCGCGCTGGACGCCGTCCGCCAGACGGGAGTTACGGCCGTCGAGAGCGGTGGTGAACGGGTGTCCGGGCGGATCGGTGGTGTCCTCGGGCGCCTGCGCCCGGACGAGGGCGTATTGCCGGGCGGTAAGCGGTACGAGGGCGATGTGCCGCCCGGTCGCCGCGCCGAGCCGGGCGGCGACGTCGGCGAGTGTGAGGAGTTCGGGGCCGGTCACCTCGTACAGCCGGCCCGTGTGTCCGTCCCCGGTGAGGGCGGCAACCGCGACGTCAGCGACGTCGTCGGCGTCGACGAAGGGCTCGGGAGACCACTCGGCCGGAAACGGGATCCGACCGGCGATCACCGCGTCCCGCAGGTGTCCTTCGCTGAAGATCTGATGGAAGACGGCCGAGCGCACCACCGTCCACTGCGCGCCGGACCGCTTCAGCGCCTCCTCCGCGCGCATCGCTTCAGGCTCGCCGCGGCGTGAGAGCAGCACCAGCCGGCGCACCCCCGAGGCCACCGCGAGGCCGGCGAGGCGGCCGACCTTGTCTGCCGCGCCCGAGGCGGCCGGATCGGGCTGGTAGGCGACGTACACCGCGCGGGCGCCGGCAAGCACCGGCTCCCACGTGGCCGGCTGCTGCCAGTCGAACGGCAGTCCGCCCGAGCGGGATCCGATCCGTACCGGCAGGTGCAGTGCCGCCAGTCGCCGGACCACCCGGCGGCCGGTCCTGCCGGTCCCGCCGAGGACCAGCACGGGTGCGTGTCGTTGCACGGTGGGACTCCTTCGCCCTCTTCGCCGCGATCGGGGTGTCGATCCGTGCCTCCAGCCTCGGGCCGCGCGAAGCGCGGACCAACTACCGGTCCACGCACCTTTGTTAAGGTGAGCGTTAACGACCGCGGCGGGAGGCTGCCAGGACGAGGGGGCGCGGGCGTGGAGCGTCGCGACATCGAGATCTTCCTGACCGTTGCGGAGGAGCTGCACTTCGGACGCACCGCGGAACGGCTGCGTATCTCCACCGCCCGGGTCAGCCAGACCGTCAAGCAACTGGAGCGGCGCGTCGGCGTGCTGCTGTTCGAGCGGACCAGCCGCCGGGTCGCGCTGACGCCGGTGGGACAGCGCCTGTACGACGACATCCGCCCCGCCTACGACCAGATCGTCGAAGGGATACGGCGGGCCGAGACCGCCGGCCGCGCCGTCGACGGCCTGCTGCGCGTGGGATTCGTCGGAGCGCCCGGAGGCCCGTTCATCCTCGCCGTGGCGCAGTCGCTGCGACGCCGGCACCCCGATGTCGAGGTGCGCATCCGCGAGGTGCAGTTCAGCGACGGCTACGGCCCGCTGCGCAGCGGCGAGATCGATGTCCTCCTGTGCTCCCGGCCTGTCGAGGAGCCTGATCTGACCGCCGGGCCGGTGCTCATCCGCGAGCCCCACGTCCTCGCCGTCTCAGCCCGCCACCCCTTCGCCCGACGTGCCTGCGTCTGCCTCGACGACCTTGCCCGCGACATCGTGCTGCGCTCGCCCCGCTCCGTCCCCGACTACTGGGACGAGCACCACATACCGTCACGCACCCCCGGCGGCCGCCCCGTCGAACGCGGCGAGAGCGTCGAGACCATTCAGGAACTCATCGCCCTGGTCGGCGCCGGACAAGGCATCTACCCTGCCCCCGCTCACGCCGCCGCCTACTACGCCCGCCCCGACGTGACCTACGTCCCGATCAGCGACGCCCCGCCGTACGAATGGGGTTTCGTATGGCGTCCTTCAGCCGCAACGGCCCGGCTCAGGGCCTTCCACGAGGCCGCGCTCACCCACGCCGACGGGAAACCCGACACGGGATGGGGCACCCCCTGACCTACCCGGCGCACTCGGAAAGCAGGCCTGCGCGGCCTGTCGCAGCCTGGCGCCGTTTGAGCAGGTTGCGGTGCCGGCGCAGGACGGTTTCCGGACGTCCAAGCAGCTGGTGCCGCAGAGCGGGGATCTCGATGTCCTTGTCGCGGTCGTTTACCGGCGGCAAGTGATCAGGGGCGTGAACTGGGCGGACGAGTTGTCGGCTCCCGCAGCGTCGTGCACGGCGTGATCGCCCGGTGGTGCACGCCCGTTGACGTGACGGGCTGTCGGCTGGCTCTATGGGAGCGCTCCCAGTACGGCTCCCCGGGCGCCCGTCGCCCGTCCCCTCACACTCGTGGAGAAACCTTTGTCCCCCCGCACCCACCGCCGTGGCAGGCTCGTCCGGCTGCTGGTCGCCTGCCTGCTCACCCTTCCGGCAGCCGCCGTGCTGGCGCCCGGCGCCGCCCATGCGGCGGATCCGCCGCCCACCGTCGTCTACCAGGCCGAGGACGCCGCCCTCGACGGGGTGACCGTGGGCACGTCCGTCCCCGGCTACCAGGGCACCGGATACGCGGAGGGCTTCGACACCGCCTCCGACAAGGTCACCTTCACCGTGCCGGACAGCCCCGGAGGCCTCTACAGCCTCTCGATCCGCTACGACGGCCCGTACGGCGACAAGAAGACCAACCTCCTGGTCAACGACGCGGGGGTCGGTGAGATCTCGCTCCCCGGCACCACCGACTGGACGGACGCCGCCGCGGGCAACGTCCTGCTCAAGGCCGGGACCAACACCGTGACCGTCGTTAACGACTGGGGGTGGTACCTGATCGACTCGATCTCGCTCACCCCGGCCCCGCCCCGCCCGCCGCACCAGGTCACCGGCGAGCTGACCGACCCGCAGGCCACGCCCGAGGCGAAGTCGCTCATGAAGTACCTGACCGCGCACTACGGCCAGGACATCCTCAGCGGCCAGCAGGGCGCCGCCGACGAGAGCTGGGTGGAGGACAGCGTCGGCAAGGCCCCGGCGATCGAGGGCCTGGACATGATGGACTACTCGCCCAGCCGGGTCGAACGCGGCGCCACGTCCACCGAGACGGAGAACGCCCTCGCCTGGGACGCCCGCGGCGGCATCGTCACCTTCTGCTGGCACTGGAACGCCCCCTCCGGCCTCATCGACCAGCCCGGCAAGGAGTGGTGGCGGGGCTTCTACACCGACTCGACGACCTTCGACCTCCAGGCGGCACTGGCCGATCCGTCCGGCACGGACTACCAGTTGCTGCTGCGCGACATCGACGCCATCGCGGTGCAGCTCGGCCGGCTCCAGGACGCCGGGGTGCCGGTGATCTGGCGACCGCTGCACGAGGCCGAGGGCGGCTGGTTCTGGTGGGGCGCGAAGGGCCCGGAGCCCGCGAAGGCGCTCTACCGGCTCATGCACGACCGGCTGACCCGGGTGGACGGCATCCACAACCTTGTCTGGCAGTGGAATTCGGTGGACCCTGCCTGGTACCCGGGTGACGACGTGGTCGACATGGTCAGCGCCGACTCCTACCCGCAGGCGGGCGACCACGGGCCGGTCGCCCTGACCTACGACCACGAGCTGTCGCTCACGGGCGACACCAAGGTCGCCGCCCTGGCCGAGGTGGGCACGATTCCCGACCCCGACCTGCTGCGCGCCTACCAGGCCCAGTGGTCGTACTTCGTCGCCTGGTCGGGCTCCGAGCAGGACCCGGCGAGCAACGACCTCGACTTCCTCAAGCGGGTGTACGCCGACCCGTACGTCGTGACGCTCGACGAACTCGGCGACGTCAAGCACTACGGGGACTGCACGGCCACCTACGTCGTCACCGCGGACTGGGGCAACGCCTTCGTCGCGAACGTCACCGTCACGGCCGGGCCGAGGGACGTCAACGGCTGGGAGGTCAGCTGGGACTACGGCGGCGGCCAGCGGGCGGGCGGCGGCTGGAGCGCGACCCTCACCCAGCACGGCACCAGGGTCACCGCCACCAACGCCGACTACGACGGCCACCTCGCCGCGGGCGGCTCGACCACCTTCGGCTTCCTGGGCAGCTACAGCGGCAGCAACCCGCCGCCCACGCTTACCTGCACCGCCCGCTGAGCACACCGGTCGGTCTGGCCTCCGGCCCCGCCCAGAACCGGGCGCCACCGGCGCCCGGCCGTACCCGCAGGTCAGCGGGTACGGCCGGGCGCCGGTCGGCCTACGGGTCCATCCCGAAGTTCGGCCCCAGGATGTTCTCGTGGTCCTGCAGGGACTGCGTCAGGTTGCGGGCCTGCTGCTTCCAGGTGTCCTGGGCGATCCCGACCTTGACGCCGAGCCAGCCGAACAGGCTCGAGCCCGTCGTGTGCGCCTTCTGCGTCAGGTAGATCCCCTTCTTGTTGGACGAGATCGAGAACTTGATCTGCGAGCCGGGTTTGTCGAAGTAGCCCTCGTTGGTCACGGTGAAGGTGAAGGAGGTCGGATCGTCCACGGACACCGTCACGTCCCCCGGGCCGCCGGCGATCCTGCCCAGCCCGTGCAGCATCGCCTCGGCGGGGTGCAGGGTGCACTTCGCCCCGTCCGTGAATTTGCCGCAGCCGGTCACCTTGAACGGGAAGATCTCATGGGGGTGCCTCATGAAGAAGGCCATGATCCCCTTGGGGTCGCCGAGGCTGTTCGGCCCGATGTACTCCGTGGTCGTGTACGAGTAGCTCAGGCCCGACGTCTGCGCGGGGGGCGGGCTCCGGTATTCCTCAAGCTCCTTCTTGTAGCCGCCGTACACCCACTTGAGCCAGTTCTGGTACATGGCCGGGTAGCCGAGGTAGTACCCATGGCCCGGGACCTGGCACAGGGTGTGGCAGCGCCGCTTGTCGCGGACCTCCCGCTGCTTCTTCAGGGACACGTCCGGGTTCTGGTTGACCTTGCTCGAACCGCACTCGGTGTGCACGCAGTCGCCCGCCTGCGTGGCCCACGCGCTGCAGTCGCTGCCGCAGGCGTTGCCGTGCTCGTTGCAGCCCTCGTGGCCGTTGCGGCAGGTGTAGAGGCCGGTCGGATCGCTCTGGCTGACGGGGTCGTTGCCCGCGTAGGCGTAGCCGTTGAGCGACTGCGGGTCGCTGCTGTCGAGTTCGGGGTCGACGGAGATGAACCGGCCGGTCACCGGGTCGTAGTCGCGGGCCCCGAGGTGGGTCAGCCCGGTGCCCGGGTCCTTGACGCCGCCGACGAAGCCCCGGTCACCGGACCAGCCCGTCGGCGCCGTACCGCGCAGGGCGCCGAACGGGGTGGTCCGGCGCTGCTGCAGGGCCAGGCTCGCGCTGTCGATCTGGAGCTGGCCGGTGCCCTGGCTGTCGGCGATGAGGAAGTACACCGTGTTGTCGTCGGTGCGCATCGCCTGGTTGCCGTCGCCGAGGTCGTAGTAGCGGGTGGCGTGCGCGGTGGTCGCCCCCTTGGCCACGGTGACCTCGGTGCCGCCGAGGTAGAGCGTGCTGCCGGTGTCCGTGCGGGCGATCAGCCGGTTGCCGTCGGCGTCGTAGACGTAGTCGGTGGTCTGCCCCGCATCGGTGACCACCCGGGTGAGCCGGCCCTCGCTGTCCCACGTCAGGGTCTGCCCGGCGCCGTCGACCGTACGGGTGCCGGTGTCGCCGACCGCGTCGTAGGTGAAGGAGTCGACCGTCGTTCCGCCCGGCCCCGTGGTCGTGACCTGGCCGAGCGTGTGCGGCTGCGGCGCGGTGGGAGCGGGGTAGGTGTAGGTCCGGACGGTGTCCGGGGCCGGGTTCGCGCCGACGCCGTGGTCCGTCTCCTTGGTGCGGTCGCCGACCTTGTCGTAGCCGAAGGACTGCCAGTACGCCGCCGGCCCGCCGAGCACCTGGGCGGACGGGGTGGCGGCGCAGCCCGCCGTACCCTGCGCCCAGGCCTCCGTCAGCCGGCCCAGGGCGTCGTACTGGAAGCACTGGGCGTCGGTGCCGTCGCGGGAGACGTCCGTCGTCGAGGTGATGTTGCCCGCCGGGTCGTAGCCGTAGGTGGCGGACTTGTCGGTGCCGGGCACGTCCTGCCGGTCGACCCGGGAGTTGGACAGCCGCTGGGTGCCCCACTCGAAGGTGTTGGTGACCTGGACCGCCTTCTGTCCGGCTGCCTGGAAGGTGTACTGCAGTACCTGACCGGTGTAGCTGTACGCGGTGTCCGTGGTGTAGGTGGCGCCGCCGGAGCCGGACACCGTCACGGGCCGCAGCGCCTCGTCGTAGGTCGGGGTGACCGCCTCCGCGGGCAGGCTGCCCGCCGCGGGATAGCCGACGGACTGGGTGGTGCCGTCCGCGTTGTACTGGACGTTGCTCTGGTAGGAGCCGGCCAGCGCACCCTCCGAGGCCGGGATCGTCGTCGTGGTGCGGTGGGCCCGGTAGAGGTTGTCGTACAGGCTGTACGTCACGGTGTACGCCGAGCCCGTGGCGCCGCCGACGTAGCGGGTGGCCGAGGCCGGCTGGCCCTTGAAGCCGGCGGGGTCCCACACGTGCTTGGTCAGCAGTGGCCCGTTCGCGGCGCCGTCGTGGGTCTCGGTCTCGCGGCCGAGCCCGTCCCGGACGTGGTAGATGCTCTTCGCGCGCTGGTCGGTCGTGGAGACCACCTGGTTGCGATCGTCGTAGACCGTGGTGGTCGTGCCCTTGTCGGGGTCGACCGCGCTGGTCTGGTTGCCGCGCTGGTCGTAGCCGTACGTCCAGGTGGTGCCGGCCGGGTCGGTGATCTTGGTGAGCCGGTCGGCGCCGTCGTAGTCGTACAGCGTTGTGTCGTACGGCCCGGTGGCCGTCGGGGCGTGGTACTGGTCCAGCTCGCGGGTGTTGCCGCGGGCGTCGGTGACCGTGGTGGTCGGCGTGCCGCCCTGCGGCGGGGTGACCGTGGTGCGGTCGCCGCCGTAGGCGGTGGTGGTGGTCGCCAGGACCGCGCCGCCGTCGCTGTTGCCCGCGACCTGCCGGCTCTGGGTGATCCGGCCCATCCCGTCGTAGGTGTTCCAGACCTGCGTCTGCACCGACAGTGCGTCGTCCAGCGTGTACAGGGCGGTGGAGGGCGCCTTGGCCGCGTAGTAGGAGGAGAAGGTCTTGGCGACCAGGCCGCGGGGGTCGTAGAAGGTGTCGGAGACCAGCATGCCGCCCTTCGGACCGGGCGCCTGGGCCTGCCGCACCCGCAGGAATCCGTCGAAGAGGGCGTAGGCGGTCCGGGTCCCGGTGCCGGCCTGGGTGGTGGTGCCCACCGCGGAGGGCTTGCCGTCGGTGATCGTGTAGGAGTACGCGTAGTCGGGCGTCTGGTTGTTGGTCTTGGAACGGTCGGGCAGCCAGACCTTGAGCTTGCGGCCCAGCGCGTCGTACGTGGTGTCGGTGCGCTTGCCGTTGGTGTCGACGACGGTGACCGGCATCCGGCGGACCGGGTCCAGGGTCGTCGTGGTGGTCTGGGCGGTGGTCAGGTCGCCCACGGTGGCCGGCGGCGTGGTGACCGTCGTCGTCTTCGGGAAGCCGGTCGCCGGGGCGTAGGCCGTGGTGGTCACCCGGCCGTCGGTACGGTCGGTGCGCTGGGGTGCGCCGGTCACGGTGGCGGTGACGGTGCCGGTCACGTCGGTGGACGAGACCTGGCGGCCGTAGTCGTCGTAGGCGGCGCCGGCCTCCAGGTAGGTGGCGGTGGTGCCGTTGTGGGACTTCAGCGTCGCCACCCGGGTGGCGTCACCGGCCGTCGGCACCGCGCCGTAGGCGTGGCCGTCGTAGGCGGTGCGGAGGTCGGACAGGACGTCCTTGGTGTAGTCGGGTGTGGCCTTGCAGTGCACCGCGACCGCCTGGACCCGCGAGGGGGAGTCCAGGATCCAGGCGGTGGGGTTGTCCACGTAGCTGGTCGTGGTGCAGCGGTCGTCCGCGGTGGTGGACACGTCGCCGTGGTCGTCGACGGTCAGGACGCGGCCCGCGGTGTTCTCGAAGGTGCGGCCGACGTCGGTGATCCGCCACGAGGAGCCGGCGCCGCCGTCCAGCGAGGTCCAGGAGCGGGTGTCGGCGGTCCCGGTCAGGTTCGCCGCGATGGTTCCCCAGCTGCGGGTGACCGAGCCGGTCTCGTGGTGCCAGGGGGTGTTGACGGTCTTGTCGAGCACCTTGCCGCCGGGTCCGGAGTAGTGCTCCGTCCGGTACTCGAATCCCGACAGCGAGTCGTGGTCGGTGATGGTGCCGCCGTTGTCGTCGGAGACGCTCACGCTGCGCTTGCCGCTGGTGGTCTTGTCGGCGTCCATGCCGCGCAGGTAGTAGTGGTCGGTCTGCGTGAGCATGCCGACCGGGTCCTGGCCGCCGGTCCGTACCTGTACGTGCGCGTAGCCGCGGAAGGTGGACCAGGTCTTGTACTTCTCCTTGGTGATGCCGTCGTCGGAGTCGTAGTGCCAGGCGGGCGTGCCGAGGTAGTCGTACGTCGTGACCTCGTCGGGCGAGGTGCGCGTGCGGTCGGTCTGGACGACCTTGGCGACGACGTACTTGTTGAACCACTGCCGGCTGGGGTTCTCGGCCCCCTGCACGGTGACGTACTGCGGGAAGCACAGGGTGCCGTTGGAGTCCGGCGTCGGCAGGTGGGCGGCGTCGCAGACGGCGGTGGAGTAGGTGACGTCGGTCTGCGCGCCGGACTCGTCGTCGACGGTGGCGACGCGCTCCTTGATGAAGGGCGAGGTGTTGTCGCCGGGGATGTCCAGCCGGTTGGTGCGCTGGTCGTAGCCGAAGGTGACCTTGGGCGTGCTGAGGTCCGGGGCGCCCTCGGGGGTGTCGGCCTTGCCGGTGTGCTGGACGGACGCCAGCTCCAGCTGGTAGTCGATGTCGGCCATGCCCCACTGCTGGGCCATGGTCCAGGTGTCCACCGGGGTGTAGCCGCCGGCGGCGGTGAGCACCTGCGAGGTGACTCCCGTCAGGCGCTTGCGGGTCCAGAAGGACGGCTGGAAGGCGTAGCAGTCACCGGTGGACTTGCAGTTCAGGTCCCACGGCGTGTCGTACCAGGGGGTGGCGGCGGTCTCGATCTTCGCGGCGTCGCAGGCGCCCGCGGTGGTGGACAGGCAGCGCTCGGCGCTGGCGAACTGGAACTGGGCCAGCGCCTTGGCCGAGTAGACCGCCGAGGACTTCAGCCCGTAGTCGATGTGGTCGAGGGTGCCGCCGCGGACGTAGACGGTCGGGTCGGACGCGGTCCTGTCGCGGCCGTAGTAGTTGGTCTCCTTGTCGTAGTAGTAGGCGATGGCGTTGTTGTGCAGGTCGACGGAGTAGTCCAGGTTCCACCGCCAGCCCTGCTGGCACCAGGAGGTGGCGAAGGTGGAGCCGTGGCAGGGCTCGTCGGCGTTGTTGCCGTAGACCGGCACGGTCCAGGCCGAGTTCGTGGTCGCCTTGCCGCTGGCCCAGCCGGGCAGCTTGTTGTAGCCGAAGTAGTACTGGGTGCCGTCGGTGGTGGTCACCCGCCAGTACTCGTCGTTGCGGGCGCCGTTGGAGCGCACGTCGGTGCTGCTGCCGTAGACCCGGTCGACCTTCGTGCCGTCGTCGCCCTTGATCCGGAAGCTGTTGGTGCCGGTGGACACCAGCTGGCCGGAGTGGCCGCCGAAGGAGATGTTCGCGTTGTCGTACGCCCAGCACAGGTCGTCGACCTTGTTGCCGGAGGAGTCCTTGACGCCTTCGTCGCCGCAGGGCTTGTAGCTGCGCTCGATGAAGCCGGGGGACATGTCGAAGCCGTCGCCCACCCAGGACGCCTGGTTGTTGGTGCTGCTGGTGCGGCCGTCGACGGACCCGGAGTCGTAGCTCAGGCTCACGTCCGGGGCGAAGCTGCCGGGGACGTCCGGCGCGGGCATGTCGTAGGACCAGGTGAACGTACCGGTGTTCAGCCCCACGTCCCAGGACGAGGAGGGCGACAGCGACGTGGCGGCGTAGTCGCCGTGGTCGCTGGAGGTGCCGGCGACCGCCGCGAGCACCATCGGGGCGCTGCCGGAGGCGGATGCCAGGGACAGCGCGTCGGCGGTCAGGGTGTGGCGGGCCGCGTCGTTCGCAGTGCGGACCGGGGCCGGCGTGCTGCACGAGGCCTGCGCCGGGGTGGTCAGCGCGCAGGCCGGCAGCCGCACCAGGTGCAGCCGGGCGGCGTAGGCGCCTCCGTAGGCCCGGGCGTAGGCGCTGTCGTCGACCTGTACGCCCACGGTGCCGCCGCCGGCTCCGGCGCCCGGTGCCACGGTGAAGAGCAGGCCGTCCACGCCGGCCGCCTGCGCGGTCCGCCGGTCGAGGACGCGGACGGTCGCGGCGCCGGTCAGCGGGGCGGCCGTACCGGCCGCGGTGACGCCCCGGCTCGTGGCCGCTCCCGCGGCGGGGACGGTCAGGGTCACCGGGAGGTTCCCCGCGCGGACCGCCGCTGCCCCGGCGTGCGCGGCCGGGAGCGTGACGGTGGCGCTGCCCGGCCGGTCCCAGTCGGTGTCCTGCTGTGCCACGGGGTGGTGTGCGAGGCCGTCGTCGGCCCGCTTCAGCCCGGTACTTCCCGAGTGCCCGGCCATCGGCACGCCGGGGGACGGCCGGGCCGCCGCGCCGTCCGCCTGGGCCGCCGGCACGGCAACCGCCTGCAGCATGCCGGCCATCAGCGCTCCGCCGGCGAGCAGCGCGGCCGCGTCCCGCAGTCTTCTCGATGGCATCCGTCTCTTGGTCACGCCTGTCCCGCCCCCATCATCCTTCGATGTCTTCTGCGTCACGCCGTGCGTGCGCGGGCGGCGCGCGATGCCCGCGCGCCGCCCAGGTGATGCCACCGGGTCAGGGCCCGGCGGTGGTGTCCAGATCCGACCCGCTGGCCAGCGCCGCGATCTGGGTGTCGGAGGCCACTCCGCCGAAGGCCCAGACGTCGTCGATCACTCCGGGCCAGAACTCGCCCCAGGTGGTCGCGCCGGTCTTGGCGCGGCCCAGTTGCAGGCCGTAGGTCGCGTCGAACGGCAGCACGGAGGAGTTCCACGACACCGACTCGGTGCACGACGCGTCGTCGGGAGTGCCGTCGTCGTCGCTGTCGGCGCACAGGGCCGCCTGCAACTGGCCGTTGACGTACAGCCGTGTCTGCCCGGCCATCAGGTCGTAGACCACCGCGATGTGGTCCCAGGCCCCGTTGTCCTGGAAGCTGGTGTGGGACGCGGTCGAGACGACGGCGGTGGCGCTGTCGTCCTTGGCGGTCGTCAGCTGCCAGCTGCCGGCGTCGGCCGGATCGGCGGAGTCGGGTACGTAGCGCACCGCGAATCCGTTGGCGGTCTTGCCGGACGCGCTCAGCACCGTCACCGGTTTGGTCGGCCGCGCCGGCGTCGAGACCCACGCGCTGACGGTGTAGCTGCTGTCGGTGTGGATCGGTGTAGCGGTGGTGGACGCGTAGCCGTTCGACGTGCCGTCGAGCACCAGCGATCCGGTGCCCACCATGCTGTCGGCGCCGGTGGCGTCGATCCGCGCGCCGCTGCCGAGGGTCAGCGGGTGCCGGTCCGCCGCCGAGGCCAGCGCGTCGGGGGAGACCTGCGGGCTGCCCGTGGCGGTGTCCAGCCGCCACCGGCCCTCGACCTGGAGCTGGTTGTGGAAGAGCGCCGCGGCCTCCGGTGCCGACAGGGCCCGGTCGTACATCTGGACGTCGTCGATCATTCCGGGGAAGAAGGCGCTCGGGGCGCCGTCGTAGGACCCGGCGCCGATCTGGGTCGCGCCGCCGCCGTAGAAGGGTGCGGCGAACTTGGTCGTCGCCACCCACAGGCCGTTGACGTACAGCCGCATGTCGTCGGTGTTCGCGTCGTACGAACCGAGCAGCTGCGTCCACACGCCGGCCGGGGAACGGGTGGTGTCGCCCTGGGCGGCCCGCACGATGGAGGCCGTGTCGGAGTCCGCGGTGTAGGCGTCGAACGACCAGCCGTAGGTGGCCGAGTAGTACAGCTCGAAGCCCGGCCGGTGCACTCCGGCCTGGGTGGCGACGATGGCGGCCTGGGACGGTTTGGACGACAGTTTCGCCCATGCCACCACGGAGTAGCTGTTCCGGTTCTCGATGTGCGAGGACGTGGTGGACGCGTAGCCGCTGGTCCCGTCGAAGGTCAGCGCGCCGTCCTGCGCCCCGGCGCCTCCGGCGGTGACCCCGCCGTGGAAGACGGCGGGCTCGGTGTCCGCCCGTCCGTGCAGCTGGGTGGTCGCCGTACCGTCGTCCTGCGTGGCCGGCTCGTCCAGCGGGAAGACCGCCCGGGCCTCGCGCCCGGTCCCGATGGGCGCGTCCTGGGCCAGCCGCGCCACGTCAGCGGCCACCAGGGCCTTGTCGTAGATTCTGACGTCGTCGATCGTGCCGGGGAAGTACGAACCCGGTCCCCCCGAGTAGCGGCCCGCGCCGATCTGGAGCCCGCGCCGGGCGTCCCACGCCGTCGTGTAGCTCGTGGTCCCCGCCAGCGTCCCGTTGACGTACAGCGACAGCAGGTGGGTGCTCGTGCTGTAGGACCCCGCCAGGTGGTACCACTGGCCGGCCACCACTCCGCCCGCGGTGGCGGACATCGCCCGCACCGGGACGGCCGTGGCCGTGTCGTCGCTGTACTGGTTGAACACCCAGCGGTCGTAGCCCTTCGAGTAGTACAGCTCGAAGCCCGGCGCCTGGTTGCCCGGCTGGGCGGCCACCACCGCCGCGGCGGTCGGCATCCGGTCGAGTCTGACCCAGGCCGACACCGTCATGCTCTTGTCGGTGTGCACGGTCGGGATGTCGGACGCCAGGTAGGAGCCGGTCCCGTCGAAGCCGACCGCGGTCCCCGTCCTGCCCTCCACGCCCAGGGTCGGGGAGCCCACCATGTCCAGGGTCCGGTCGCCGGCGGTGCCCGCGGCCTGCGTCGCGCCGGCCGGGTCGTCCAGCTTCCACTCCGCGCGGGCGGGCTGGCCCTCCTTGACGCGGAACTGGTACTTCTCCGGCTCGCTGCCGTTGCCGGCGCTGTCGAAGCTCTGCGCGTAGACGAAGTTGGTGCCGGCCCGCGTCGGCCGGAACTTCACCGTCTTCGCCGCACCGCCCGAGGTGGTCAGTGTGTGGCCGCTGTCGCACACCGGCTCCGCGTCGACGCCGTAGCAGTACTTGACGACGTCCGTGGAGACCGAGTCGAACGTGAAGCTCCCGTCCCTGCCGACACCGTCGTACGACGGGTCGTCCGGGTCGCTGTCCACGACCGCCGGGTAGTCACCGGAGGTGATCACCGGGCCGGCCGGCACGCTGGTGTCGTACACCCAGTAGCAGTTGGTCGCGGAGCCGGTGGACGACCACGGCGAGTAGCTGTAGTACGTGCCCTGGTCGTAGTCGACCGCACGGGCCTGCCAGGCGATCGTCTGGCCCTTCGGGATCGTCTTGCCGGACAGGGCCGCCGTGAGCTGTGTGGAGAAGCTGGACCCCGATTTCTTCGGCCCGATCCTGGCCGAGGTCCACTTGGTGCTCAGACCCTTGCCGTCCTTGGCGTCCCACGCCACGGCGAACTGCACGCTCACCTGGTCGCCGTCGGGGTCGGTGACGTCGCTCGCGCTGATGGTCGGCAGGGTGCGGATGCGCACCGGTGACGACGGGCCGTGGCACGAGCTGCCGGGGCTCATCGACAGGTGGGACATGGGGATCTGCCGGGGCGGCATGTTGTAGTGCACGCGCAGGTACGCGTCGTCCGTGAACCGCTTCCAGCTGTACTTGTCGCCCTCGCTGGTGGCCCTCAGCCCGAAGGTGGTGGTCGTGTAGTTGTGCGATGCCGCGTACTTCATGCCGGCGGTGGCGTTGAACTCCACGTCGGAGGACTTGCAGCTGGAGGAGAAGCCGTGCGCCTCGTTCTTGGTGTCCAGCAGGTCCAGCCAGTTGTCGGACGAGGAGTTCCACGTCGTACCCGAGGTGAATCCCTTCGTCCGCCACAGCTCGATCTTGCTCGCGTCGCACGACGCGGACCACACCTCGTGCCCGACGAAGGTGGCGCTCACGATCGTCTTGCCGGCGAACTTCGAGGTGGGGAAGGAGTAGAACAGCCGCTTGACGTCGTAGGGAGCGCAGTAGTTCCAGGCGCAGTCGCCGACGCCGGAGTCCCCGTCGCCGTTGAAGCGGTGCTGCGGGCTGGATGCCCAGTACTTCGACACCATCGTCCAGTCCCCCGCCTTGGGGGTGTACGTCTGGGGGTCGATGTACAGCGGGAAGGAGACGGCCGCGCCGGAGAGCAGGGCCGGGTCGGGTGTCAGCGTCAGCTGCGTGTCGTCCCTGTCGACCGCGACGCCGATGGGGGCGACCTTCGAGGTGTCGGTCGGGCCCTGCGCCGGGTCGTCCGCGGTGGCGGCCCCGGTGCCCTCGTCGGCGGTCCGCGCGCTCCGCGCGGTCTTCGCGCTGTCGGCCGTCCCCGCCGCGGCGCCGGCGCCGGAGTCCCACATGATCGGCTGCGGCGCGGCGAAGACCTCGCCGCCGCCCGCGGTGTCGGTGGCGGTCAGGCCGCCCTCCGCGGTGCGCGAGACGTCCAGGCCGGTCGCCTCGACCCCGAACGTCAGCTTCGCCAGCGCCGGGTTCTTCGCGGCCGCGGCGGTCTTGACCACCACCAGTTCGTGGAATCCGTCGACATCCGCGCGCACCTGGAGGTCGACGTCCGGCAGCACGTTGCCGTACGTGGCCGTGTCACCGCTGAGCGTCGGGGCCGGCAGCGCCGACGGCCAGGTGTACGACAGCTTCCTGCCGTCCTGGTCGAGCGTCACCAGCGGGGCGGAACCGCCGCCCGACAACGTCATGCCGACCGACGCCACCGCGGGTGCGATGCTGCCGTCCGGCTGCTCGACCAGGGTGTTGTCGAGCGTCTTCCAGCCACCGCCGACACGCGCCCGCACCGGGCGCAGGTGCTGGTCGGTCTCCATGCCTCCGTCCGGCGTGGCGTAGGTCTCGCTGGACTCCGTCCGCAGCGAGCTGATCTCCACGTTCTGGCCGGCGTCGGCGGCCTGGGCCGCAGCCGCGCTCTGCGTCAGCGCGGTGCGGACGCTCCGGGCGCCGCCCTTCTTCGCGGGCTGCGCCTGTGCGACGGGCTGCGCCCCCTTGGCGCCGTGCGCCGGTGACACCGCGGCGGCCTGCCCGGCGGTCGTGAGACCGGCCGCGACGACCACGGTCGCGACCGCCCCTGTCAGTAGCCGAACCCGACGCGAACGCGCGCGTCTACCCCCACCCGAATCCATGACCCCCCCGGAACATGAGCGCATCCGCGAGCGTCGCGGCGCGCGAGATATTTCGAGGACCGTAGATCACCGTGCATACGCCAGGCAAGTGACCGAGCCCGAACGGCCTTTTTAGCAAAGCTTTATGATGATCTGTCACCTCGATCTCACTACATGCCGGTTACTGACCTTCGCGGGGTGGTGCGGGGTCCTGGTCATGCCTGAGGAAGACGCCGCCAGGTTTCCCGGCCGGCGGATAACCGAGGTCAAACCGGCGTATTGCTTCCCGGAAAGGGCCCTTCCGGGAGTGACGTCCGGTCACGCCGAGGCGGCTTGGAGAAGGGTTTCGGCTGCGGTTGTACGGGCGTAGAGGACGGAGCGTCCGACGCGGTGGGCGCTGACCAGGCCCGCGTCCCGCAGCGCGGTGAGGTATTGGGACACCCCGGCCGTGGAGAGCCCGGTACGGTGGGCCAGCTGCGTGGTGGAGGCCGGAATTTCCAGCTCGGTCAGCAGCAGGGTCCGCGAACGGCCGAGTACGGCCGAGAGGGTGTCGGCCCGGGTGGCGGGGCGCGCCGTCCACAGGGAGCCGACTCCGCGTGCCTGGTACGCGAGTTGGGGCGGGTCCGGGGGCGTCGTGCGGGTCCGCAGCCCCGGTCCGGAGAAGGCGGAGGGGATCAGCAGCAGCCCTGTGCCGGCTGTCGTGCGGGCCAGCGGCTGCTTGCGGCGGTCCATCCGCAGCGTGTTGCCGTGCCAGTTCAGCGAGGTGTGCAGGTCGTTGAGAAGGTAACCGGTGCCGTGCTCGGCGGCCAGGCGGGCCCGGTGGAGGATGTCTGCGTCGAGGATTGCCCGGATTCGTGCCCAGTAGGGGGCCAGCGCCACCTCCCAGTACATCTCGATCTCTTCGGCGACCTTGGCCAGAAGGCTCTGCGGGTCGGCGTGCAGTGCCCGCAGCCGGGGGCCGAGGTTCCCCTGGTGGCGGGCCAGATGGTCGAGGTCCTGGCGTACCCGGTCGGCGGGTGAGGCCCGGATCGCGTCCCGCTCTGCCGCCGGGGTGGGAGCCGGCCCGGCGGGGGCCGGGTTGAGGAAGTCGGGGACGTAGCCGGGGGTGGGCGGGATCAGCTCGCAGAGCCATCCCCGGTCCAGCCCGGCGGCCACCATACGCGGGCGCACCTGGTCAGCCCAGGGCTGGTGAATCGGATGTGCGGTGCCGTACCGAAGCAGCCGGAAGCTGGGGGCGACCTCCCACAACGGTGATACGGCGAACCGCACCTGCGCCAGATCGCTTGTCGAGAACGCCAGCTCTGCCAGGGCAATCACTCCTCAAAAGATTCAGGCATATATGAATCAATGGCGGGTCGGTCCACTGTGTGGGGATCATCCCGCCATGACCTCACAGACGATCACCGCGGCGGCATCGGGTACCTGGATGCTCGGCGACATGACGGTCAACCGAATCGGTTTCGGCACGATGCGTTTGACGCAGCACGGCGAGGCATTCGCGGCCGATTGTGTCCCACGCGACCGTGAGCAGGCGATTAGCGTGCTGCGCCGCGCGGTCGAACTCGGAGTGAACCACATCGATACCGCTGCGTTCTACTTCTCGGCGCTGCGCTCGGCCAACGAGCTGATCAACCAGGCACTGAGCCCTTACCCGGACGATCTCGTCATCACCACCAAGGTCGGCCCCGGCCGCGATCCCTCCGGCCGGTGGCTGCCGCACGCCACGCCGGACCAACTGCGCGGCCAGGTCGAGGAGAACCTGCGCCAGCTCGGCCGCGACCACCTCGACGTGGTGAACCTTCGCATCGTCGGCGACGATTCCATCGCCGAACGCTGGGGCGCGCTCGCGGAACTGCGCGAGGCCGGACTCGTCCGCCACCTCGGCCTGTCCAACGTCCGCCCGCACCACCTCGCCGAGGCCCGGACCATCGCACCGGTGGTCTGCGTCCAGAACGTGTACGGCCTCGGCGCATCAGCCGAGCAGAGGGAGCTGCTGCGCATCTGCGGTGAGCAGGGCATCGCGTTCGTGCCGTTCTACGCGATCGCCGGCACCGGACGCACCGCCGGCTTGACCACCGACCACAGTCCGGAGGTGCACGCCGTCGCGCGCGCCCTGGGTGCGACCACAGCCCAGATCCGGCTGGCGTGGACCCTGCACCAGGGCGCGCACGTCCTGGCCATCCCCGGCACCGGCGACCTCGACCACCTTGCCCAGAACGTCGCCGTCGGCTCCCTGCACCTGTCGGAGGACCAGCTCACCGCCCTGGACGCCCTTCTCCAGCAGGAGGCCGTGTGAGGAGGACTCGCGAACTCCCGGGCGGTGGCCGGCCCGGACGACGTCGCGCACCTCCGGGTTGCCGTACGGTCCCGCTTCCGCTGCCGTGCGGGGACCTATTACGGTGACCGGGGCCACGGCCGTTTCGAGCGCACTGGCCTTTTGCGAGCGGAGGACCTGGTGGGCGAAGAGGCAGGCGCGCTACCGCAGCTCCGGTTGGACGAGCTGCTGGAGGAGCTGCAGGTCCGCATCGACGCGGTGCGCGGCACCCGTGACCGGGTGCACAGCCTGCTGGAGGCGGTGCTGTCGGTGGGCGGCGAGCTGGACCTCGCCCAGGTGCTGCGGCGGATCGTGGAGGCCGCGGTGACACTGGTCGACGCGCGGTACGGCGCTCTCGGCGTCATCGAGGGGAACCGGCTCTCGCAGTTCCTCACCAGCGGCATCTCGGACGAGCAGGCGCAGGCCATCGGCCCGCTGCCGTCCGGCCACGGCATTCTCGGCGAGCTGATCCGGCATCCGGAGCCGCTGCGGCTGACGGAGATCTCCGACCACCCCGCCTCGTACGGGTTCCCGTCCGGCCACCCGCCGATGCACTCCTTCCTCGGCGTGCCCATACGCGTGCGTGACGAGGTGTTCGGGAACATCTACCTCACCGAGAAACGCGGCGGCGCCCAGTTCGACGGCGAGGACGAGACCGTCCTGCGCACGCTCGCGGTGGCCGCCGGCGTGGCCATCGAGAACGCCCGCCTCTACACCGCCGCCCGCGACCGGCAGCAGTGGCTGGAGGCCAACGCGCAGATCGTGGGCGACCTGCTGTCGGGGTCCGACGAGCAGGCCGTGCTGCGGGGCATCGTCGAACTGGCCGGCCGCATCCTGCACGCCGACCTCGGTGTGATCGCCCTGCCCGTGGGGGAGAGCACGGACCTGCAGGTGGTCATCGCGGTCGGGGTGGCCGCCGACGACCACCGCGGCCTGGTGCTGCCCGCGCGGGGCTCCTTCATGGGGGCCGCGCTGGCCGCAGGGGGGTCCATCTCCACCGGCGAGATCCGCAAGGACCCCCGGGTCACGGTGGGGCCCCCGCGCTGGCAGGGGCTCGGGCCGGTGGTGGCCGTGCCGATGCTGGCCGAGGAACGGGCGCGCGGTGTGCTGCTGCTGGCCCGCGCCGAGCAGGCCCCGCCGTTCACCGAGGACGAGATCGCCCCGCTGGCAGCCTTCGCCGGGCAGGCCGCCCTCGCCATGGAGCTGGCCGAGCGCCGGAGGAGCGCCGAGCAGGTCGCGCTGCTGAAGGACCGCGACCGCATCGCCCGCGACCTCCACGATCTCGCCATCCAGCGCCTCTTCGCCACCGGGATGACGCTGCAGAGCTCCCTGCGCTTCGTCGACCACCCGGAGGCGAACGAGCGCATCATGCGGGCGGTGGACGACCTCGACGAGACCATCAAGATCATCCGCTCGACCATCTTCGGCCTCCGGGCCAAGGAGGCGGACCGCAAGCGGCTGAGCCTGCGCGCACGCGCCGTCACCGCCGTGGAGTCGGCGGCCGGCACCCTCGGCTTCACGCCGTCCCTGCGGATGGAAGGCCTGATCGACACCGACGTGCCGCAGACCGTGGCCGAGGACGTGGTCGCGGTACTGGAGGAAGCCCTGTCCAACGCCGCACGCCATGCAGGCGCCTCGGCGGTCGAGGTCTCGCTGATCGTCTCCTCCGGCAGGCTTGCCGTGACCGTGACGGACAACGGCGTCGGCCTGCCCGAGCAGGGCCACCGCAGCGGCCTGCGCAACCTCGCCGAACGCGCCCGGAACCTGGGCGGCGACATGACCGCGGCCGCCCGCCCGGAAGGCGGCACCCAACTGGCCTGGCGAGTGCCGCTCCCACCCGCGCAGGTGCCGGGCCAGGGCATGTCGGGTACGCCGGCGGCGGGACGGTACGGCCCCGCGGGGACGTGACCGGGGCGGGCGCCGGGGCTCCCGGGCCGCAGGCTGGCCGGCCCCGTGGTCAGCGCCGGCCGGTTCCGGACTCGGACGGCGGCGCGCTGTTCGACGCGATGACGGCGGCCTGCACCCTGCGTTCCACACCGAGCTTCGCCAGCAGCCGCGAGACGTTGTTCTTCACGGTCTTCTCCGACAGGTACAGCTGCTTACCGATCTGGCGGTTGGTCAGGCCGTCGCCGATGAGCGTCAGGATCTCGCGCTCCCGCGGGGAGAGGGCCGCGAGCGCGTCCGGTTCGGAGTCCGCGCCGGAGTGCTCGTCCCGCAGACTGCTCATCAGGCGGGCCGTGGTGGCCGGGTCGAGCAGCGACTGGCCCGACGCGACCGTCCGTACCGCCGAGACCAGATCCGAACCCTTGATCTGCTTCAGTACGTAACCCGCGGCACCCGCCATGATCGCATCGAGCAGGGCGTCGTCGTCGTCGAACGACGTCAGCATCAGGCACGCGAGCGAGGGCATCGCCGAACGCAGCTCCCGGCACACCGAGATGCCGTCGCCGTCGGGCAGGCGGATGTCGAGCACGGCGACGTCCGGACGCAACGCGGGACCCCGGGCCAGGGCGTGGCCCGCCGAGTCGGCCTCGCCGATCACCTCGATGTCGGACTCCGCGTCCAGCAGGTCGTGGACGCCGCGGCGCACCACCTCGTGGTCGTCGACCAGGAAGACCCGGATCGGGGACTCCGCCGAGAACCGCGGCACCTCACTCATGACCATCCCTCACCTGCCGCCCGCCCGGCCCCGTGCCGCGCTGGGCCTCCGATCATCGCGCGCGGGTCCGTCCGGCACCAGGGCCGAACGGACCCGCCCACAGGCCGCTCGGACCCCAGGACCCGCAGCGGGGGCCGCCGGGCTCAGAGGTTGTGCGACCGTTCGCCGGCGACGCCGTGCGCGGACGAGGAGCCCGCGCGCGGTGCGGAGTCGTCGAGCCGGCCGGTGAGGCGGTTGTCGACGGCGACGACGCCGTCGATCCGCGCGGTCGCGCTGCCCGCGACGGACACCTCGCTCCGGCGTTCCAACTCGCCTTCCAGCGTCACCACACCGTCCTCGACCCGCACGTCCACTGCCGGCGGGGTCAGCCACAGGGTGTTGACCACCACCTCCTTGACGACCTCCTCGCGGATGTCGGTGTCGGGGCGGAGGAAGACCTGGAGCAGGTCGCGCCTGGTGACGATTCCGACCAGGCGCTCCTCCTCGTCGAGGACAGGAAGGCGCTCGACCCCGTGCTCGGCCATGGTGCGGGCGGAGAAGGCGATCGAGTCGTCCGCGTGGACGGTCACCGGCGGGGTGGACATCAGCCGGCCGGCCGTCAGCGCCTCGACCTCGGCCTCGGCCGCCATGCGCCGGGACCCCGGGCCCCGGAGCCGCCGGCGCCACGACGTGGCCGCGCGGTCCCGGGTCCGGCGGGCCGCCAGGTCGGATTCCGAGACGACACCGACGACCTTCTCGTCGTCGTCGACGACGGGAAGCCCACTGATCCGATGCCACGCCAGCAAGCTCGCGACCTGTTTGAACGAGGTCCCCTCCGCGACCCGGACGACGTCGCTCGTCATGACGTTTCCTACCTTGCGGTGCTTCATGATGTGCCTCCTGTGAGATGCGGACCGAGCGCTCGGCGCGGACGGCGAGGGCAGGTGGTGGAGTGGAACTCCGGGTGGGCGGCGGGCCGTCCGGTCGGTGCGGTGCACGGCCCGTCCGCAGGCCGGGCCGTCACCCGGCGCCGCCCGGATCGGACGGGTGCGGCGGCTCGTGCCGCCGAAGCCGCGGGTGGGGCGGCTGCTCAGGCGTTGCGGTGGTTCCATGTGGGGCCGACCCGGGCCCATTCGGTTTCCCAGCGGCCGAGGCGGCGGCGCGCGTGGGAGGCGGCCGCGATCCCGCCGCCGACCAGGGCGCCCCCACAGATCCCGACCCCCGCGGCCGAGCCCGTCATGGCCGCACGGAGCCGGGCCGCCGACGGGGAGAGCGGCTCGGCGGCCGGCCTGCCGTGGCCGTCCAGCCAGATCGTGGTCCGCTCGCCGCGGCCGAGCCCGGCGCTCACCCGCACCAGACCCGTACGGGACTCTCCTCCGGGCAGAGCCCAGCGCACCCGGGTCCATGACGGGGTCCCGTAGGTCGCGTCGGTGTCCTCGGTCAGCACCGCCGTCACGGGACACCGGTCGTGCCGCTGGTGCGCGTACCGCACCTCCGCGTCCCTGGCGACGCACAGACCCGTCAGGGCGGCGCCGACCACGGCGGCCGCGCCGAGCGCGAGGAGAGCCCAGCCCTCCACCAGGTACGAACGGCCGCGCAGCGGGTTGCGCCGAAACCGCCAGAGCACCGTGCTGCGCTTCATGATCGGTCCCTCCCTTTCGGCTCCGGGGCGGACAGCCGCCCGCCGCTTTCACCATCCCGGGTGGGACCCGCGGCCGCGGAGAGGCGAACGGCCCTTCCGGGAGGGCGGATCGGGCCGTGAACGCCGTGCGGAACGGCCCTGCCGCCACCCGGAAGGGAGCCCCAGGATCGGTTCGGAAACCGGTGGGTGAAGGGAGCAGCCATGAGTCCGCCACGTGTGCTCGTCGGGATCGACGGGTCGGTGGCGTCCTTCGCTGCCCTGGACGTGGCAGCCGCCGAGGCGCGGCTGCGTACCGCCGGACTCGAAGTGGTCACCTGCGCCGACGATCCGGACGAAACCGGCCCGGTTCTGCGGGCCGCGGCGGCACGGGTGGCCCGGCGTCACCCCGGGACCCCCGTGACCACAGTCTCGGCCGTCGGCGATCCGGCCGACGTACTCGCCGAGCGGGGCGGCGGCGCCGCCCTCACCGTCGTCGGCAGCCGCGACGTCAGCGGCATCGCAGGGCTGTTACTGCACTCGGTGAGCCGGCGGCTGGCAGCACGGACCTCCGGGCCACTGCTCGTCGTGCGTGGTGCGGACACCCGGCCGGTCTCGCGACGGCACCGCGCCGGCACTCTGCTGCTCGAACTGGAGGGCGACGCCGACGCGGACGCGGCGCTGTTCGCCTTCGAGGAGGCGCAACTGCGCGGCGCGCGACTGGACGTCGTACGCGCCCGGACCCACCGGCGGGCTCCGCTCGACGTCGCGCTGATCGCGGCGACCGCGGAGGCGGAGATGGTCGTGGTCGGCACCCACCCGTCGCGCGGCAGGTCCGGCCCCGAACCGGACCCGGTCGCCGTCGCGTTGCTGCGCCGTGCGCACTGTCCGGTGGCGATCGTCCCGGCCCCCGCCGGAGGGGGCCGGGCGCGCGGGTAGGAGCCAGGGAGCGAGGGACCGGTGGCCCTGACGACCGCGCCGCCCTCCCACGTCCTGCGGGGCCCGCCAGGCACGCCCGGCGGGCCCCGCAGTGTGCGGGCCCGCCACCGAGGAGCAGCAGCCCGAGCCCAACCAGCCCCGGCAGCAGGGCCGTTCGGCCCCGCGGCTCGGGCCGTGGGCCCCCAGCGCCCGCGCCCCCGCGCGCAGGACAGTAATGCCGTACCGAACAGCAACCCACCGACCAGGGAGTCACCATGGCCGCCCACGACCACACCCCCCACCGCACCGGCTTCCACCTGCCCACCTGGAGCAGGGCGTCCGCCAGCAGCCTGAGCGACGCGGCGACCACCACCGCTGGCTCCACCGTGGCCGCACGGTCGCTCGCCACCGTGCGCATCGCGACCGGCTTCATCTTCCTGTGGGCGTTCCTCGACAAGACCTTCGGCTGGCACTACGCCACCGGCTCCGGCAAGGGCTGGATCGACGGCGGCTCGCCCACCAAGGGCTTCCTGACCGGCGTCTCCGCCGGACCGCTCCAGTCCTTCTTCCACGACATCGCCGGCAAGGGCTGGACCGACACCCTCTTCATGCTCGCCCTGCTCGGCATCGGCGTGGCCCTCACCACCGGCATCGCACTGCGCGTCACAGCCGCCGCCGGCACCGTGCTGATGGCCATGATGTGGGCCGCCGAATGGCCGCCCGCCCAGCACCTGACCGGCGGCGCCCCGAGTATGTCGTCCAACCCGATCGTGGACTACCACGTCGTCTACGCCCTCGCGATGATCCTCTTCGCCCTCACCGCGGCAGGCACCACCTGGGGACTCGGCCGGCTGTGGGAACAGCTCCCCGTCATCCGCCGCAACACCTGGCTCCGGTAACGGCACCGAGTTCCGATCCACGGTGCACCGCCCAACGGCGGTGCACCGTTTCGCTTCACCCTCCGTCACGGTGAGACCTGTCGACAGGTCGGTAGGACCCAGAAGCCTGATGAGGCCGCTTCCTGCGGAGGGACGGCAACCCCCGAAGTGCGAGGAATCCAGGGTCTCCCACCGCCAGCCCGTAGCCGGCCGGGGGTCAAGGGGGCGCAGGTTGCTGTCACAGAAGGAACCTGCTCACCGGGGCGGGGACGGAACGACAACGGACACCTCGACGACGGCATCGACCTACGGAACAGCCTGAGCTTGCCCGTTGACCATGATGCTGCGCCGAAAAACTCCAGGATTCCCGACAGAGTCAAGCTAACGCGATGTGACTCATGACGGAGCAGCGCAGCCGTGATTCCGGGCTGACGCAGGTCGACGGTGCCGCTCGCGGCTCCCGTCATGGCGCCGGATGCCATAGAGCTCGTCCTGTCCGCGTCAGCGGCCGGTCTGCTCGTGGGCGACGGCCGGGCCGAGCCCGGCGGGGAGGTTGCCGACGACGAGGGACACCGCGGCGGCCTCGGCGGGATGCCGGGCGTCTGGCTGGAGCCGTCGGGACTGATCGTCACGGTGCGCTGCCCCCTTCTTTCAGGAGCGGATGGGGAAGGATCCCTGGAACGCCAGGCGACCGTCGGCGTCATCGCCGATGCGGGAGAGGACTTCGTCGAGTGCGATGAACTCCTCCCATGCCGCTCGGCCGGTTTCTTCGGCCAGCCGGGCAACGAGGAGGTCCTCCAGGTCTGAGACGCGCTTGTTCTTCCAGATCTTGTCGGCGAGGCTCACCAGGAGGTCCTCCAAGCCGACACCGGGGGTCTGGTGCAGGGTTGGGTGACAGGTTCGGTCACGCGGCCTGGAGGGCCGGTGTGGTCGTGGGAGGTCGTCGTGCACGGGCGGGCCGGACTTCTTGACCCGGCCGCGCTTCTTGCCGAATACGCTCCCCCCGTGGTTGTCCCGGCAGAGCCGCCATGCTGCCCGGTCCGCCATAGGCCGCGGCCCGGCGCAGGACCTCGTTCTCCTGCTCCAGCAGCTTGACGCGCCGACGTGCCTCCCGCAGCTCCACGCTCTCCTGGCCGGTCGTTCCGTGCTTTGTCCCCTCGTCGATGTCCGCCCGGCGCATCCACTCGGACAGCGTCATCGCGTGCACTCCGAAGTCGGCAGCCACCTGCCCGACCGTCACGCCCGGCCCGCGGTTCCTCGCGACCCGCGCCGCATCCTGGCGGAACTCTTCCGGACAAGGCTCGGGCACAGCGACATCTTTCCCACCCGCCCCACAGGGCAGGCCAATCCGGACGTCACCCGCTCGTGCCCCAGACCCACCGGCACTGATGAGCGCTCCCGGCGAGCTGGGCTTCCGGTGTTCCGCGCTTCGCTGACCTGCGTGGCGGTGGCCGGCGTTGGGCATTGTCGGTCGGCGCTGGCCGGCCTCGGACGGCCCGCAGGCGGCCCCGAGGCCGGGTGCTGAGGCCGCCGCCGGAACCGGCGGCGGCCCTGCAGGCCTCCTTCCTCATGGGAGGGAGCCCGGCATGGATGCCAGCACCGTCACGGCCGTCGCCGCCACGGCCATAGCGAGCGCGTCGTTCGTGGTCTCGATCAGCGAGGCCCGCACCACGCGGCGCCACAATCGGCACTCGGTGGCACCCGCCCTCGAACTCTGGACACAGCGTCGCCAGGGCGGCACGACGGGCCTGCGGTTGTGCAACTACGGCCTCGGACCCGCCGTCGTCACCGGGACCGCCGTGGCGCTCGACGGCGTCGCATTGGGCGGCTGGACCCGCTCGGTCGTCGATGGTCTCCGTGGCGGCCTCGCCGAATGGCCGCACGCCCTCGCCATCAACCCGGGGCACCACGTGATCCCGGCAGGCACGGAGCGTTTCCTGATGTACGTCACCGCATACGACCCCGCCCGCCATCGCGATCTGTGGCAGCTCCTCACCACGCGGCTCACCCTACGGGTGACGTACGACTCGCTCTACGGCGGCGAGGGCTTCGAAGTCCACCACCCGCTCCCGACCGCCTGAGGTTCGGGCTCGGCCCGCCGCGTACCCCCACCAACGGACCGGCCTCTAGAGCCTGTGCCAGGTTCGGATCATGTTGGTCGGAGGCTGCGGATCCAGATGATGGCTTTGCATAGGTGGAGTCCGGCGAGGTAGCTGGTGGCGGTCTTGTCGTAGCGGGTGGCCGGGCCCCGCCAGTCCTTGATCTTGTTATTGCCAGGCCCAGCCGCCCTGCACCGGCAAATCCCGAAACTCATGATCTGAACCTGGAACAGGCCCCAGGCGGTACGAGCCTGTGGTGCAGCAGGAGGTCGAGGCGCCCGCCGTCGAGCAGGGCGGGTACGAAGTCGAGATGCAGGAGATGGGCGAACAGCAGGGGCGGGCCGCGGGTGCGGCCCGCCCTTCGCGTTCCCGTACGGTCGCGGTTGGTTGTCGCCAATTGGTGACTGGTGGCCGGTGCGGGTGGTTGCGTGTTGGGGTGAGCTCAGCGGGGGGACGAGGTGGCGGACCAGCCGGCCAGAAGTTTGAGGCGGTCTTCGGACGCCGTGCCGGGCTCCGCCGTGTAGATGATCAGGTCGTGCACGGCGCGGCCCGGCAGGGGGAGGTCGAGGGACTGGAAGGTCAGCTCGACGTGGCCGACCTCGGGGTGCCGGAGGCGTTTGACGCCGTCGTGGCGGATCAGGACGTCGTGCGCGGCCCAGCGGCTTCGGAACTCGGCGCTGCGGGTGGACAGTTCGCCGACGAGTTCGCGCAGCGCCCGGTCCCGGGGCTCGCGTCCGACCTCCGCGCGCAGTAGCGCGGCCGTCGCGGCGCAGGCGGCGTCCCAGTCGACGTAGAAGTCGTGTGCGCCGGGGTCGAGGAAGGTGAAGCGGGCGATGTTGGGCCGCTCGCGCCTGTCCACCGTGGCGCTGTCGAACATCGGCGCGAACAGGGCGCCGGCCAGCGCGTTGCCGGCGACGATGTCCGTGCGGCCGTTGCGCACGAAGGCTGAGGACGCCGTCATGGAGTCGAGCAGCCAGCGCACCCGGGGCGGGATCTCGACGTCCCTGCGGCGCGAGGGCGTACGGCTCTCCTGCCGCGACGACCGGGCCAGGTCGAACAGGTAGGTGCGCTCGTCCTCGTCCAACCGCAGGGCGCGGGCGACCGCGTCGAGAACGTCCTCGGACACGCCGCCGATGTGACCCTTCTCCAGCCGCGTGTACCACTCGGTGCTCACACCCGCGAGGACGGCGACCTCCTCACGCCGCAGCCCGGGGACCCGGCGACGCGTGCCGCTCGGCAGCCCGACCTGCGCCGGTGTGATCCTGGCGCGCCGGCTCGCGAGGAAATCCCGGATCTCGCCGCGCTTCCCGGGGGATCGCTCCATGCCACTCATGGTAGGCGCCGGTCACGACGGCAAGGGGGTCGAGCTTGTACCCCCGCAAACGCGACCTTCTCCTGCGGCGGCGATCGCGGTCTCCTGGAGGTCGACCGGCCGGACAGCGCGACGACACGCCTTCCAACACGCGGACCGGCACCCGTTCCGACACGGTCGCAGGAACAAGCACCGGAGGTAAGAGATGACGAGCAACGCGCTGACTGTGCCCGCGGTGGCGCTGGGCACCTGGGCCTGGGGCGACAGCGGAGAGGCGGGCGACGGCTACTTCGGCAGCCGGCTGAGCGAGTCCGGTCTGCGCGAGGTCGTCGAGACGGCGCAGTCCAGCGGGTTCACCCTGTGGGACACCGCCGTGGCGTACGGCATGGGCCGCTCGGAGACGGTCCTGTCCCGGGCGCTGACGGGCCTGGACCGCGGCAAGTACCAGCTGTCGACGAAGTTCACCCCGCAGCTCGCGGGCGACGGCGACGATCCCGTCGCGGACATGCTGGCGCAGAGCCTCGACCGGATGGGCACGGACTACGTGGACGTCTACTGGATACACAATCCCGCCGACGTGGAGCGGTGGACGCCGTCACTGATCCCGCTGCTGCGCAGTGGCAAGGTCAGGCACGCCGGCGTCTCCAACCACAACGTGAAGGAGATCGCCCTCGCCGACCAGATCCTCGGCGAGGCCGGCTTCCGGGTGGAGGCGGTCCAGAACCACTTCAGCCTGCTGTACCGCGGCCC
The DNA here is from genome assembly GCF_044332905.1 of Streptomyces sp. NPDC021224. Taxonomy (NCBI): domain Bacteria; kingdom Bacillati; phylum Actinomycetota; class Actinomycetes; order Kitasatosporales; family Streptomycetaceae; genus Streptomyces; species Streptomyces sp. NPDC021224. Next base: position 731,386 of record NZ_JBIRPW010000003.1, read on the forward strand.
CGAGCGCGCGGGCGTGCTCGACTACTGCCGCGAGCACGGCGTTCCGTTCTTCGCCTACATGGTCCTGGAGCAGGGAGCGCTGACCGGCCGGTACAGCCCGGCGGACCCTCTGCCCGAGGGCAGCAACCGGGCGGCCGCGTACAACGAGATCCTGCCCCGGCTGCGGGCGCTGGCCGACCGGATGGGGGCTATCGGAGAGGACCGCGGTGCCTCCACCGCCGAGGTCGCCACCGCGTGGGCACTCGCCAAGGGGACCACCCCGATCGTCGGGGTCACGAAGCCGGCCCACGTCGACGGGCTGGTACGGGCCCGCGGCATCGAGCTCGCCGACGCCGATATCGCGGAGCTGGAGGCGCTGGCGGACGCGACAGGCGTGGACACGCGCGGCTGGTGGGAGCAGGCGATGTGAATGATCCGAACCTGGCACAGGCCCTAGGTGTGGCTGCGGTGGCGGTGCGGGGTTGAGGCGGTGGATCTGGTCGATGAGGACCAGTTGGACACCTGCGGCGGCGTAGGTGTGGCAGACGGGTCGGTGGTCTGGGTCCGGGTCGTGCGGGTGGGGGTGGGGCTGCCAAGGTAGCGGGCGAACTCGGTGACGAGGGTTTTCGCGGTGGCGCCTTGCGGGACGAGGACGTAGGTGACGGGCACGGTGGCATGTCCTGCACACCCACCGCGAACACGCCAGATGGCTGGTGGAGGAGAGGAAGGCGCACTACGTGTTCGTGGTCAAGCAGAACCAGCCGACGCTGCACGATGTGTTGCGTTCCCTGCCATGGAAGGAGGTGACCGGGCGGCGCTACGAGCGCGATTCCGGGCACGGGCGACGAGAGAGACCCGCTCGGTGCGCGCGCCCACCGTCACGGGCCCTGGCCTGGACTTCCCGCACGTGGCGCAGGCGGCGAAAATCCAACGGCACCGCACCGGCATCAGGACCGGCAAGACCACCCGCGAGACCGTCTACACCGTCGCCGACCGGCCGGTGCCTGCGGCATCACCGCACCGGCCACGGACCGGAGAACATGGCCACCCTCCGAAGCTTCGCGATCAGCACCTTGCGGGCTGCCGGCCATCACACCATTGCCGCTGGGCTACGGCGACGTCTCGTACACGCCCTTCACACACCCACTGGACCTGATCGGCCTGCCCCCTGGGCGGCGGTTTGGCGGGTGGTCCGGCGGAGCCGGGGTAGCCGCTCGGCACACCGCCGTTCCGGTCCCGAGGAGAAGTATGTTCCTGTTGGCGTCACGCAGGCTGCGCAGCACCGCCCGCCGGGTCTTCGGCTGGGAGCGGCTGCGTCCGGCGCAGCTCACGGCGATGAAGGAGGTGATGAAAGGCCGCGACGTGCTTGCCGTGATGCCGACCGGCGCGGGCAAGTCGGCCGTCTACCAGGTGCCGGCGGCGCTGCTGGGCGGGCCCGTCGTGGTGGTCTCCCCGCTCATCGCCCTCCAGCGGGACCAGATGCAGGGCCTGCTCGCCTCCGGCGCGCTGCGTGCTGCCGCGGTCAACTCCGCGCAGCGGCGCGGCGACACCGAGAGCGTGTGGGACCGGATCAGTGCCTCCCGCGTGGACGTGGTCTTCCTGGCGCCCGAGCAACTGGCCAAGCCGGAGGTGATCGCACGGCTGGCCGCGGTACGGCCCCGGCTGCTCGTCGTCGACGAGGCGCACTGCGTCACCTCCTGGGGCCACGACTTCCGCCCGGACTACCTGCGGCTGCGCCAGGCCCGGGAGAGCCTCGGTAATCCGCCGGTGCTGGCGCTGACCGCGAGCGCCGCGGCCCCGGTGCGCCGGGACATCGCCGAACGGCTCGGCATGCGCAGCCCGGTGGAGATCGTGGCCGGCTTCGACCGGCCGAACATCGCCCTGGAGGTGGCGTCCTTCCAGGACAAGGCGGCCAGGGACCGCTTCACCGTGGAGCGGGCGGCGGGGGAGCCCAAGCCCGGCATCGTCTACGCCGCGACGCGCAGGCAGGCCGACTCCGTCGCCGCCGACCTGGCGGAGCTCGGCCTGTCGGCCAGGAGTTACCACGCGGGGCTGCCGGCCCGCGAGCGCGGCGACGTCCAGGACCGCTTCCTCGCCGGCGACGTGGACGTGGTCGTCGCCACGTCCGCCTTCGGGATGGGCATCGACAAGCCCGACGTGCGCTTCGTCCTGCACGCCGCCGTGCCGGGGTCGCTGGACGCCTACTACCAGGAGATCGGGCGGGCCGGCCGCGACGGGGCTCCCGCCCGGGCGATCCTGGCGTACCGTCCGCAGGACCTCGGCCTCCAGCGGTTCTTCGCCGCCGGGGCGCCGGACGCCGACGTGCTGCAGCGGGTGGCCGAGCGGTTGCGGGAGGCCGGCGGGCCGGTCGGCGCGACGAAACTGCGTGCCGCGTGCGGCCTGAGCGCCACCCGGCTGTCGGCCGTGCTCAACCTGCTGGAGGAGGCGGGGGCGGTGCACACCGGGCGCACGGGCAGCCGCTGGACGGGGCAGGACGCCGAAGGCGCCGTCGACGCGGCCGTCGCCGGCGCGCTCGCCGCGGACACCGCGCACCGCCGGCTGGAAGAGTCCCGGGTCGAGATGATGCGCGGCTACGCGGAGACCCCCGGCTGCCGCCGCGCCTTCCTGCTCGGCTACTTCGGGGAGACCGTCCCGACGCCCTGCGGGGCCTGCGACGTCTGCGCGGGGCGGCCCGCGGAACCGCTGCCGGGCGAAGGCCGGGAGGTACCCGCGGGGCGGGAGCCGCGGTCCGGCCGCGCCGGGGTGCCCGCGCAGGGCGGCCGGCTCCGCCGGGGTGCGCGCCACGCGGGCGCGGCGTCGCAGCAACCCGCCGCGGACGCCCATCCGTACCGTCCCGGTGTCCGCGTGCACCACGAGCGGTGGGGCGAGGGCGAGGTGATGAGCGAGGGCGAGGGAAGGCTGACCGTCCTCTTCGCGTCGGTCGGCTACCGCACCCTGTCGCTCGATGTGGTGACGCACAAGCAGCTGCTCGCGGTGCTGCCCGAGCAGGCCCGCTGACTGCCTCCGCCACACCCTCCGCCACCGCCGGACCCGTCCGCGAAGCCGCGCCTGCCGCACGGGGGCCCGGTTTCCGGCAACCGGCTGGTGGACGGCCGTCGAAGCTGCCGCCGAGATGCTGGGGCGAACGGCGAGTTTGTCGTACTGGTGGCAACGGCCCGGACCCGGTCCGGTCGTTTGCGCGGCCTGCCCGCCCAGGCCTGGGCAGGCCGCACCGCCTCCAGGACCGGCTCGAACTTGAGGGCAATCAGTTCCTGCACCCTAGCCTTTTGCCATCGGGTGAGCCGATGTCTTGGATCAGCAACGATCGTTTGTGGGGATGTCTGGGTGCTGTCACGGTAGGGGCATGAACCTGCAGACACGCCCCGACATCCTGCGCTACACCGCTTTCACGACCGATCCTGCCGGTGGGAACCCGGCCGGTGTCGTCCTCGACGCGGCCGCGCTGGACGATGCCGCCATGCTCGCGACCGCTGCCGAAGTCGGCTACTCGGAGACCGCGTTCGTCACCGCCGCGGACCACGGGGCACGGCGGTTCCGGCTGCGGTACTTCAGCCCGCTGGCCGAGGTCGCCTTCTGCGGGCACGCGACCGTCGCCACCGCGGTGGCGCTGGCCGAACGCCACGGCCCCGGCCCGCTCGTCTTCGACACACCGGTCGGGGAGATCGCCCTGGACACCACCGCGGACCCGGCGGGTGCTGTGACGGCGACGCTCACCAGCGTCCCCACCCGCTCCCGGCCGGCGACCGGCGAGGAGGTGAGCACCTCGCTTGCGGCTCTGCGCTGGTCGCCCGGCGACCTCGACCCGGCGCTCCCGCCGCACGTGGCCTTCGGCGGCAACGAGCACCTGGTCCTGGCCGTGGCCACCCGCGAGCGCCTGGCGGACCTCGACTACGACTTCGACGCCCTGGCCGCGATCATGCACCGCCACGGCTGGACCACGCTCCAGCTGGTCTGGCGTGAGAGGCCGGAGGTCTTCCACGCCCGTGACCCCTTCCCGATCGGCGGTGTCGTCGAGGACCCGGCAACCGGTGCCGCGGCCGCCGCCTTCGGCGGCTACCTGCGCACCCTCGCAGCCCTCCCGCCCTCCGGCGCCTTCACCATCCACCAGGGCGAAGACCTCGGCCGCCCCAGCCTGCTTCGGGTCGAGGCCTCCGCCACGGACCCACGCGTCCGCGTGAGCGGCCAGGCCGTGGTGATCACGGGTGCCTAGTCCGAGAGCGCCGGGCGACGCCGCTTGGCCCCCTGGCCGCTTGGAGGAGCCTTGACAGCCGCGGAGGACGGGGCGGATGGCAGTATGCTGTGCGGTTGCGGACGGGGGCTCGGTGGAACGGTACGAGATCGAGACCTTCCTCGCGCTGGCCGAGGAGCTGCATTTCGCACGGACCGCCGAGCGGTTGCAGGTCTCTCCCGGCAGGGTCAGCCAGACGGTCAAGGCGCTGGAACGGCGCATCGGCGGCGCACTGTTCGAGCGCAGCAGCCGGCACGTTGCCCTGACTCAGGTCGGTCGGCAGTTCCGCGACGATCTGCTGCCCGCGTACCGGCAGATGCAGCGAGCGGTCGCCGATGCTCAGGGCGCCTGCGCGGACGTCCGTGGTGTCCTGCGTGTCGGCTTCACCGCTGCGTGGTCCGGTGAGATTGTCGTGCGGGCAGGAGACCTTTTCTCCGCCCGGTACCCTCACTGCACGGTCGAACTGCTGGACGTGTCCTACAACGACACCGCCATCGCGGCACTGCGGGCGAAGCAGGTCGATCTGCTGATCGCTGAGCCGCCCGTTCAGGAACCGGACGTGGTCGTGGGTCCTGTGGTGTTCTGCGAGCCCCGTGCACTCGTGGTGCCCGCCCGCCACCCCCTGGCCCAGCGGGAGACGGTGACGCTGGAGGATCTCGCACTGCTGCCGTTGGTGACCACCGCGGGGATATCGCCGGCCTGGAGCGAGGAGTTCTTCCCGCAGCGCACACCGCTGGGCCGGCACATCGCGCGCGGTCCCACAGCCGGCGGCTGGCAGGGGGTGCTGTCGCTGGTCGGCGCCGGAAAGGGGGCCACGGTGGCCGCGGTCAGGGCCGGGAGGTACTACGTCCGGCCTGACATCGCTTACGTGCCGTTCGAGGACGCGGATCCGGTCGCGTACGCGCTGATGTGGCGGGACGAGGACCGCTCGGCCGGGCTGCGGGCACTCGTCCAGACCGTCCTCGACCTCGCCCAGACCAGCGCCTAGCCGGAGATTCCACGGGAGGAGCGGGCAGCTCTGCCCGCGCCGTCCGGGCCGGTGCTCGTCCCGGCTCCCGGCTTGTCGGTTGGAACGCGGTCCTTGCGCAGTGTCAGCGTTGCCGCCGTGGTGGCCAGCAGACCGGCCGCCGCGAGCAGCACGCTCCAGCGCATCCCGGTCAGAAACGACTCCGCGCCGGCCAGCAGCGCCCCGAACACCGCGACCGCGACCGCGCCGCCGACCTGACGGGCGGTGTTGAGCACGGCTCCGGCGGTGCCCGCCCGGTCCGCGGGCACGGCGTCGAGAAGCATCGCGGTCAGCGCCGGTACCGCGAGCGCGCCGCCGAGGCCGACCGGCACCATCAGCGCCGCAACCGCCCACACATCGGTGTGCGCACCGATGGTGAGCAAGGCCGACAGGCCGACTGCGGAGACGAGCTGGCCGGCCACCAGCGGCACCCGTGGGCCGTGCCGGGCGGCCAGTCGCGCCGAGGCCAGGTTCACCACGGCGACCAGCGCGGTCATCGGGATGAACATCACGCCCGCGCGCAGGGCAGACTCCCCGCGTTCCTGCTGGAGGTACAGGCTGAAGTTGAACACCCCACCGTAATAGGCGGCGTTCAGCATGAAACCCACCACCAGGGACACCGCCACCACCCGGGTCCGGAACAGCGGCAGCGGCAGCATCGGATGGGCGCCCCTGGCCTGTGCGGCGAGGAAGCCGGCCGCCGCGACCGCGGCCACCAGCAGCGACAGGACCACGGCCGGATGCCCGAAGCCCTCGGAGCCGCCTTCGATCACGCCGTACGTCAGCCCCCCCATCGTCAGCACCGCCGTCACCTGGCCGACGCCGTCGAGGCGGGCCGGAAGCCGGGGCGACGCCGGGACCCGGGTTGTCAGGGCCAGGGCCAGAACACTGGCCGGCAGGTTGACGAAGAAGATCCACCGCCATCCGACCGAGGCGGTCAGTGCCCCGCCGACCACCGGCCCGGCCGCCACCGCGACGGCACCGCCCACGGTCCAGATCGCGATCGCTCGCGCTCGCTCGCCCTGGTCGGGGAAACCCTGCCGGACCATGGCCAGGGAAGCCGGCATCATCACCGCGGCCGCCGCTCCCTGGAGCAGCCGGGCCACGACCAGCACCCCGAGCCCGGGAGCCAGCCCGCACGCAGCTGAGGCCAGGGCGAACAGCACGAGCCCGCCGCCGAACGCCCTCGTGGCGCCGATCCGGTCGGACAGCGCGCCCGCGGAGAGCATCAGGGCCGCGAACATCAGCGTGTAGCCGTCCACCACCCACTGCAGCCCTGACATGCCGACGTCCAGGCTCCGGCCTATGTCGGGCAGCGCGACCGTGACGATGAGCGCGTCCAGGGAGATGAGGAAGAAGCCCAGCAGGGCCGCGCCGAGGACGAGGGGAGAGCCACCGCGGGCCGTGCCGGGCGGCGCTCCGGACGACGTCGTGGCCAGGGCCGGCATCAGCCGGCCGCCTGCGTGGGCAGCGCCCGGTTGCCGTCGCTCCAGGTCGCGGTCATCACCACCGCGTCGATCAGCCAGCGGTCACCGGTCCGGACCAGCTCCCAGCGGTACTCGCCTCCCAGCGTCCACAAGGGCGCGCCATGTGCGGCGGCCAGACGGTGGGTGGCCTGGAAGGAGGCGGTGCACACGGCACGGTCGCCGTCGAGGTCGACGAGATGGTTGGTGACGAGATGCTGGGTGGTGTCGAATCCGCCGAGCGTGCGTGCCCAGGCGTCGGTGATCTCCTGCGGGCCCACCCAGACCGGTTCACCGCCGGCCAGGCTTGTGTAGTCGAGCAGAACCTTGTCGGCGAACAGCGCGCGCAGTTGCCGCCATTCGCCGCGGTCGGCGTGCACGGCCATCCGGGTGCAGGTCTCGGCGATGGCGTACTTGGACTCGACAGTCGTGACGGGCTCAGGCAAGAGACGACCTCCTGGAAGCGGTGGTGACGGAGGGGTTGGGGTGTTCACAGCGTGCGGGCGAAGTGCTCGGCGGCCGCGGTTGCGACGGCCGGGCGGGCGGTCAGGAAGTCCGCCGCCGCCCGCAGGTCGCGGATCTTCACCTCCGGTGACTCGTAGGCGCGTGGCGCACCGTCCGACTCGCCGTACCCGGTGAAGTCGAAGGACAACGCCGCGAAGCCGCGCCGGGCGAGTTCCTCCGCGTAGCGGTCGGCCCTCTGTTCCTTGACGGAGGTCCAGGTCCCGGCGACGAGGGCGCCTGCCAGGGGAGCGGTTTCGTCGCCGTCGCCGTCGGGCAAAAAGACCGGCCGGCGAGCTTGCCCGCCTCAGCGGCAAGGCTCACCTGTTCGCATACGGGCATGGGAGGACTCCTTCGAAGGCCGGGCCGCGGGAGAGATCACCACGCTCGCATCCTGCGCGGCCCGGAACAACGCCCACCTGCTAAAAGCAGGTTGAGGAGGGCTAAACCTGGTCCTCGTCCCACGCCCGCCCCCGGGGGCGCCGGTGAACGGTTCACCTCACGGTCGTGGTCGCATCCCGGCGAAGAGGGCGTCGAGAATCCGGTCGACGTAAGCGTGGGTGAGTGGCTCCTGGGTGATCAGGAGACGGAAGTACAGGGGTCCGGAGAGGATCGCCATCGCGAGGTCCAGGTCGAAGTCGGGGGACAGCTGGCCCTGGTCTCGTGCCGCTTCGAGGCGGGCGACGGTCTTGGCCGCCTGGGGGGCGATGAAGCGCTCGTTGAGCGCGGCCGCGACACCGCGGTCGTGCTGGGCCTCGCCGACCAGGGTCTGGAACAGGGGGCTGAGCGGCTCACCGGCCAGGAGGTCGACGGCCTCGTAGATCTGCTTTCGCAGGTCGGCGACGACATCGCCCGTGTCGGGGTAGTCCAGGGCCGACTCGCCGAGCGACAGCAGCGCGTCGAGGAGCAGGGCGCCTTTGGAGGGCCAGCGACGGTAGATGGTGTGCTTGCCGACGCCGGCCCTGGCGGCGATCGCTTCGATGCTGAGTTTGGCGTAGCCGAGTTCCTGGCCCAGTTCCAGCGCGGTTCGCTTGATGGATTCGGTCAGGTCGGCGCCACCGCGACGACGGGCGTTGGTCATGCTCCCAGGATAGCGGCACGGCACGTGCCGTGCTTGACAGGAGCGCATGATCCCCCGCACGCTGTGGGACACACACGGCACGGCACGGCACGTGCCGTGCCTCTAGAAGGAGTGGGGTATGGACACGGACGTGATCATTGTGGGCGCCGGGCCGACAGGCCTGATGTTGGCCAACGAACTGCGCGCCGCGGGCGTGCGTCCCCTGCTCCTGGAAAGGCAGCAGCGGCTTCGCGAGACACCGCGGGCGAACGGCCTGAGTGGCAGGATCCTGGACCTGCTGCACTACCGGGGCATGACGTCCGGCCTCCATGCGGCCGCCACCGACCCTCACCCCGCTCCCCGGTTCCCCTTCGGGAACGTGCACCTGGATCTCAGCGGGCTGGCTGATCCGCCCATGCGCGCTGTGCAGATACCGCAGCCGCGTCTTGAGCGTCTGCTCGAAGAACGCGCGGAACGACTCGGCGCCCGGGTCCGTCGCGGTCACGAGGTGGTCGGGGTCGGCCAGGGGCAGAACGGTGTCCTCGTGGACGTCCGTTGCACGGACGGCCCGTACCGGGTGAGCGCCCGGTACCTGGTCGGCTGCGACGGTTCGCGCAGCCGTGTGCGTGACATGGCGGGCATCCCCTTTCCCGGGGCCACCTGTCCCGAGATCAACCGGCTAGGCCAGGTCACGCTGGGGGAGGGGGCCGAGCGGTCCGGCGACGGCGGCCTCCAGGTGCCGGGGTTCGGAAGACTGCCCGCGGGCTTCACGCGGACCGACCGCGGTGTGCTCGGGCTGGGTTGGCTCACCTCCGAGGTGCTGATGGTCTCCACCACCGAGGACGAGGACACCGGCTACGACGACAACACACCGATGTCGCTGACCGAGCTTCAGGACAGCATTCGGCGGGTTCTCGGCGTGAGCTTGCCGCTGGGTGAGCCGCTTCGCCTGTCGCGTTACCAGTTCCAGGACCGGCAGGCCACTCGCTACCGCGAAGGACGCGTCCTGCTGGCAGGCGACGCGGCCCACCAGTTCCCTGCCACCGGGGTCGCGCTCAACGTCGGCATGCTCGACGCGGTCAACCTCGCGTGGAAGCTGGCCGCCGAGGTTCACGGCTGGGCACCACCCGGCCTGTTGGACACGTATCACAGCGAACGCCACGCAAGCGCGGCGCGGACGGGACTGCACACCCGCGCCCAGGCGGCGTTGCGGCGCGGACACGACCCCGCCGCAGAAGCGCTCCGCGAGGTCTTCCAGGAACTGCTCGGCGACGAGGCGCCTCTGCGCCGGATCGGAGCCATGGTCGCCGGAACCGACATCCGCCACCCGATGCCCGGCAGCAACGAGCACCCCCTGACCGGTGCTTTCGCACCCGATCTCGTCCTGGACACCGGCCGGGGCGCCACCAGCGTCGCGGAACTCATGCACCCCGCACGCCCGGTGTTCCTCGACCTCGCGGACCGCCCGGACCTCCGCGAGGCCGCGGCAGGGTGGGGACACCGTGTTGACGTCCACACCGCGGGCACCCAGGACCGGCCGGCTGACGCCGTCCTGATCCGGCCCGACGCCCATATCGCCTGGGCCGCGCCCGTCGGCGCACCGTCCGACACCCTCCTGCCCGCGCTGCGGCAGGCCCTCGCCACCTGGTTCGGACGCCCGCGGGCCGACGAGGGACCGCACCGCCGGCCGGCCACCGACCCCGTAGCGACCGCCCGCGCATGAAGAGGACCCCGCCGTGCACGTACCCCCCGGCGACCCCGACGTGCTGTACCGCTACGGGCCGGAGTGGATACCCTCACCGCGCTCCTGGCACGGCTTCTGAGCGCCTCCGAGTCCACCACCACCGACCTGGAGGTCACAGCAGCCGGTTGACCAGCTGGTCGATGTAGTCCGGGGTGAGCGGGCTCACGTCGAACAGGACGCGGATGTACATCGGGGCCAGGACGTGGTCCAGCACGTCGAGAGCGTCGGGTGCTTGCTCGCCGCGTTCGCCCGCGCGATCAAGCATGGCCTGCAACTGCCGGGTGCGTTCGGCGCGGAGGGCGTCAGCCGCCCGCTTGCCCGGCTGACCGCCGTTCGACAGGGCGACGGCGAGGCGTACGAGCAGCAGGCCGTCCGGTCCGGTGATCTCGCGGGCCACCTGGGCCGCATAGATGCGCAGGTCACCGCTCAGGCTCCCGGTGTCGGGCATCGGCGACTGCGCGTTGAGGCGGGTGAGGGCCACATCGCTGAGCAGGGTCTCCAGATCGCCCCACCGGCGGTAGATGCTGCTGTCGGCCACGCCCGCGCGGACCGCGACCTCGCCGACGCTGAAATTGCCGTAGCCACGCTCATTGATCAGGTCGGTCACGGCCTGGTGCACCTGCGCGCCGACGCGGGCGCTGCGCCCGCCGGGCCGCCGGGCTCGCTGTTGCTCGCTCATGCCCGCCACCTTAACGCAGTCAGGGCTTGCGTTTGCAGTTGGCCCTCCCTACAGTCATCTAATGCAGTCGCTGACTGCGTTAGCGTGCTCGGCTGCATCGCCACCGCGTCGACCGCGGCAGGGCGCAGCGACTGAGCGCAACCACCAACGAAGGAGAACCCGCGTGACCGCATCGCATGTGGCCGCAGGCGGTCGATCGAACCGGGGCGTGCTGCTCACGGTGACCTGCCTGGGCCAGTTCATGGTGCTGCTCGACAGCACGATCGTCGGAGCGGCGCTGCCCGACATGCAGCACCGGCTGCACACCCAGCTGACCGGCCTTCAGTGGATCGTCGACGCGTACGTGCTGCTGGTCGCGATGCTCCTGCTGTCCGGCGGCATCTTCGCCGACCGGTTCGGTCGCAAGCGGGTGTACCTGACCGGGGCCGTCGTGTTCACCGTCGCGTCGGCGCTGTGCAGCCTCGCCCCGTCGACCGGTTGGCTGATTGCCGGCCGAGCGCTGCAGGGCATCGGAGCCGCGGCACTGGCGCCCGCGTCGCTGGCCCTGCTCGCCGCCGCGTACCCGGTGGCGCAGGAGCGCGTCAAGGCGATCGGGCTGTGGGCCGGGTTCAGCGGAATCGGCCTGGCCGCGGGCCCCGTGGCCGGCGGTGTGCTGACCGACGCCTTCGGCTGGCCCGCCATCTTCCTGGTCAACCTGCCCATCGGGGCGATCCTCCTGCTGGTCGGACTGCGCCACCTGGGCGAGTCCCGCAATCCGAACGCCCCCACGATCGACGTCCCGGGCACCGTGCTGTCCGTGCTGGCTGTGGGGACGCTGACCTACGGGCTGATCGAAGGCGGCGCGCGCGGCTGGACCTCGCCGGTCATCCTGGGCAGCTTCGCCGCCGCGGCGATCCTCCTCGCCGGCTTCGTCGCCGTCGAAGCGCGCCGCCCCGCGCCGATGATGCCGCTGCGGCTGTTCCGCGAGCGACTGTTCACCGTGTCCAACGCCGCCATGGTCGTGGTGGGGTTCGCGCTGATGGGCTCGTCGTTCTTCTTCTCCCAGTTCTTCGTCTACGTTCAGGGCAACTCGATCCTGAGCGCCGGCCTCAAGACGCTCCCCACCTCGCTGACGATGGTGGTCGTCAGCCCGATCGCGGGCCGGCTCGCCGTCCGGTACGGCTTCCGAAGCGTGGTCACCGCCGGCCTGGCCCTGGCCGGCGTGGGGCTGCTGGCGCTCGGCACGGTGCACGCCCACACGGGCTACACGAACGTGTGGTGGCGCCTGGCCCTGGTCGGCACGGGCTTCGCCCTGACCCTGTCCCCTCTGACGGGAGCCGCCATCCAAGCCGTCAGCTCGCAGGAGGGTGGCCTGGCTTCGGGGATCAGCAGCACCACCCGCCAGATCGGCGCGGTGATCGGTGTGGCGGTGCTCGGAGCCGTCGTCCGCAGCCGGCAGTCCGGCGGCGCCTCGTTCGAGGCCGGCCTCAACAGCGCCTTCATCGCGGCCGGCGCCATCACCGTGGGCGCCGCCGTGCTCACCGGCCTGTGGCTGACGAAGTCGCAGCCCGCGGAGGGCTCGACGGCGCCACACCGTTCCACCGAGCCGGATGCGGTGGTCACCACCTCGAACAGGGCGTCCGCGAATAGCTGTTGACGGCAACACCGACCGTGGACCGCATACGTCCCGATGGATGGTCATCGTCCCGCACCAACCATCCGCGCGGCGGGGGCTCAGACGTGAGACGACCGCGCGGTCTGCCGGGCGGATCCTGCACCACTTACGAAACCGAGGAAACAACCGTATGCGTACTCTGACCTACCTCGTGGCGGCCACCCTGGACGGCCATATCGCCGAACCCGGCGGCGCCGATCCCACCGGCACGCTCTTCGACGTCGGCCAGGACTACCTGGACCACGCCATCGCCAACTATCCCGAAACGTTGCCCACCGGCGCCCGCCAGGCCTTCGGCGTCACCGATCCCGGCACCCGGTTCGACACCGTGCTGGAGGGCCGCCGCTCCTACCAGCTCGGCCTGGACGCCGGCATCACCAACGCCTACGCGCACCTGCGGCACCTGGTGTTCTCCCGCACCCTGGCCGACAGCCCCGACCCAGGTGTGGAAGTGGTTGCCGACGACCCCGCCGCAACGGTGCGCAAGCTCAAAGCCGAGCCTGGCCGCGGCCTCTGGCTCGTCGGAGGCGCCGCACTGGCAGGCGAACTGTTCGAGGAGATCGACGAGATCGTCGTCAAGGTCAACCCCGTCGCCTCCGGTACCGGCATCCCGCTGTTCACCGGCCGGAACCAGGCCTTGCGCCGCCGCTTCGCCGTACGCGACCACACCGTCCTGGCCGGCGGAGTGGTGATCCTCACCTACATCTCCGACTGAAGCAGCTGCTACGGCTCACCGATCGGCCGCTCCCGGTAGCGCATCCCGGGACGCTCCGGCCGGCAGCCCCGCCGACGGCTCGGCGTTCCGCCCTGCGGCCTGCCGTATCTCGACCCGCAGCGCGTCAGGGATCCTCTCGACCGTGCCGTCGTCCTGATCGCCCCCTTCCGGCGTCGATTCCCGGACCGGCCGAACCATCGGAGACGGGTCCGGTGGGTACTCCCAGTCGGGCGACGACTGGTACCACTCGGCCAGTCTTGCCAGTTCGTTCTGCGTGCTCCGAGAGATCGGCAGCCTGTTCAGCTCACAGGGGTATCCGTAAGGACTGTCGATGAGATGAGGATCGCCGGACGGGCCTGGCCACAAAGGGGTGTCGAGGCCGTACTCGAAGAAGAACCGCAGATGACAAGGCACCCCGCACCCTCTCACAGCCCTGCTGACGCTGCGCGTGCACGACGACCGACGGCGTTCCTCCTGCGTCCCGGCGGTCGCTGCCCCTCAACTGAGGACGCCCGGGCGGGGACGACGAGCTGGGCGGATACCTGGCCACCCCGCGGCTGCTCGCAGGAACGTCAGGCGGTGGTCCCGACGGGGTAGGCCAGGCGTCATCCCCTCTGCGCCCAGAGGGGATGACGACGTCCGTGCGAGGGCGGGGGAGCCGCTGACCGGTGAGCAAGGCCGTGACCTTGGCGGATGACCTGTCGGGGCCCGGCGAACTGGTGCCGAGGGGGACGTGCCCTACCGAAGCGTGCTGCCGGAGACCTGCGGCTTGCCCGCGCCGATGAAGAAGACGCCGGGGTATCCAGCGGTGGCGAAGCCGTGGCTGGCGTTGGAGCGCAGCTCGCTGCTGTGCAGGGCCAGGGTGCCGGTGTGGTCGTTGCTGACGAAGAAGAACGCCCCGCCGCCCTCCACGGCGTCGTTGTGCGCGATCAGCGAGCCCTCGACGGTGACCGTGTACGTGTCGCCGTCGGTGTAGACGCCGCCGCCGCTGCCGCCCCCGGGCGTGCCGCCACGGGCAGGGTTGGCCCCTTTGCCCACCGCGGAGTTGTAGCTGATGACGCTGTTGAGCACCACCCATGACACCCCGATACTGCTCAGCGCACCGCCGTTGGAACAGCTGCCGCCCAGGCCGGGCGCCCCGCCGAAGGTGCTGCCGGTGATGTAGACGGGCAGGCCGTGGTACTGGTCGAGGACGCGAATCGCCGCCCCGCCGAGGTCGGGGCCGGTGCGGTCGCAGCGGTTGCGGACGAAGCGGTCGTTCACCGCCTTGAAGCGACCGCCGCGGACGAAGATCGCGCCGCCGCCCCCGCCCTCGGCGGTCTCGCCGGTGGAGTTGCCGTCCGCGAAGGTCAGGTTCTGCACGACGAGCTGCGGCGTGGCTTGGTCCTGGCAGTGCGAGGTGGTCCAGCCCTGCGCCTGGTCGCAGGTGTCCATGGAGAGGATGCGCCGCCTGCCCGCGCCGCTGAGGGTGACCTTGCCGCCGCCGTCAAGGACGACGCGGGCGGCGGCGTTGCGCACTTTGGCCGTTGCCTTCATGGTGATCACCAACGGGTCAGGGCCGCAGGAGAAGGTGATGACGCCGCCCGCGGCGACCGCGGCCACGACGGCGGCCGAGGTGCAGCTCGCCGGGGTCCCGTCGCCCACGGTCCGGGTCGGCGACGAGGTGTCCACCGCCCGCGCGGCGGCCGGGACCGCCGCATGGCCGTCCGGGTTCCCCGCGGCGGGAGCGCCCGGCGCGGGCAGTTTCACCGTCGCGGACGGCTTGGGCCGGTGGGTGCTCGACGCGGTGGCCGGCTGCGAGGAGGCGGCACCGGGGGAAGCAGGTGCTGTGGGGGCGGACGCGGACCTGGGGGCTGCCGACGGCGCGGCGTCGGCACGGTCGGAGGACCCGCCGCAGGCCGTGGTGAGGGCGCAGGCCAGCAGGCAGGCGAGCGCTGCTGTGGCAGAGGGCGTGAGGCACATCGCCCGATGCTAGTCTTCTGAGTCAGGAATTTCGTTCATATCTGTAGACTTGGCCTGTGGCACGGACGGGTCGGCCGAAGGCCGAGTTGGTGTTGTCGGTTGAT
>NZ_JBIRPW010000004.1:0-346788 GCF_044332905.1 Streptomyces sp. NPDC021224
CACGCTGTTGAGTTCTCAAGGAACGGAAGCTTCCTTCGAGACCGTTTCACCGGCCCCTCCGGGCTTTCCCTTCGTTGTGTTCCGACTCTATCAGAAGATTTTCCGTCGGAATTACCACCCGTTTTCCGAGCACACACGTTTCCGTGGGTTCTCGTCCAAGCGGTCGTGCCAACCTACTGGACGGCTCTGCACGGAGCAAATCGGGGGTAGGGATCCGGACGGGCGTGCGGACGGTACGCCTCAGGCGGAATCACCACTTGGCATGACTTAGGCTGCTGTGGCGGCTGGCCGTCCGGTGACAGGCAGTGACGGCTCTTGATACTCCGCGTCTAGGAGGCTTCCTCATGACGACCGTTTCGTCTCCCCTCGCCGGCCGGGCCATCGGGCTCGCGGCTGTGCCGGACCCCGTGTTCTCCGGAGCGATGGTGGGTCCCGGCACGGCGATCGACCCGGTGCGCGAGCCCGGTGAGGCGGTGGCTCCGGTGGACGGCGTGATCGTCTCCCTGCACCCGCACGCCTTTGTCGTGGTGGACGACGAGGGGCACGGGGTGCTGACCCATCTTGGCATCGACACCGTCCAGCTCAACGGTGAGGGTTTTGAACTGCTCGTGGCCAAGGGCGACACCGTTGCCCGCGGTGACGCGGTGGTGCGCTGGGACCCGGCGGGTGTGGAGGCGGCGGGCAAGTCGCCGATCTGCCCGGTGGTCGCGCTGGAGGCCACCGCGGACGCGCTGGCCGGGCTGGTCGAGGCCGCGGACGTGGCCGCGGGCGACACCCTTTTCAGCTGGAAGTAGGGGACACGACCGATGGAGACGACTCTTCAGGGTGTCGGCGTCAGCCACGGTGTG
Source organism: Streptomyces sp. NPDC021224 (assembly GCF_044332905.1). Classification (NCBI taxonomy): domain Bacteria; kingdom Bacillati; phylum Actinomycetota; class Actinomycetes; order Kitasatosporales; family Streptomycetaceae; genus Streptomyces; species Streptomyces sp. NPDC021224. Next base: position 849 of record NZ_JBIRPW010000004.1, read on the forward strand.
GCGATCGGCGAGGTGCGGCACATGGGCACCGCGGTGCTGGAGCCGCCGGCCAAGCAGATCGCGTCCGGGGAAACAGCGCGTGAGCAGGGACGGGCGCGGCAGGCCGTCGAGGCGGTCGCCGCGGATCTGAAGGCCCGCGGCAATCTGGCCGGCGGTGAGGCGCAGGCGGTGCTGGAGGCGCAGGCGCTGATGGCGCTCGACCCCGAGCTGCTGGCGGACGTGGAGCGCCGGGTCGCGGTGGGCAGTACGGCCGAGCGTGCCGTCTACGACGCCTTCGCTTCCTACCGGGCGCTGCTGGCGAACGCCGGGGAGTACCTCGCGGGCCGGGTCGCCGACCTGGACGACGTGCGCAACCGGATCGTGGCCCGGCTGCTGGGTGTGCCGATGCCGGGCGTGCCGGACAGCGACGAGCCGTACGTGCTCATCGCGCGGGATCTGGCGCCGGCGGACACCGCGCTGCTGGACCCGGCGCTGGTGCTGGGTTTCGTGACCGAGGAGGGTGGGCCGACCAGCCACAGTGCCATTCTGGCGCGGGCGCTGGGTGTGCCGGCGGTCGTGGCGCTGCCGGGTGCGGGCGAGCTGGCCGAGGGAACGGTCATCGCGGTGGACGGCAGCACCGGTGAGGTGTTCGTCGAGCCGAGCGCGGAGAAGGTGGCCGCGCTGACCGCCGCGGCGGAGGAGCGCAAGGCCGCGCTCGCGGCGGCGTCCGGTCCGGGTGCCACGTCGGACGGGCACAAGGTGCCGCTGCTGGCGAACGTGGGCGGGCCCGCCGATGTGCCGGCGGCGCTGGCGGCGGGTGCGGAGGGCGTGGGGCTCTTCCGTACCGAGTTCCTCTTCCTCGACGACTCGGCGCAGGCGCCGTCGGAGGAGAAGCAGGTCGAGGCCTACCGGCAGGTGCTGGAGGCGTTCCCGGGCGGCCGGGTCGTGGTGCGGGTGCTGGACGCGGGCGCCGACAAGCCGCTGGACTTCCTGACGCCGGCGGACGAGCCGAACCCGGCGCTGGGCGTGCGCGGTCTGCGGTCGCTGCTGGACCACCCGGAGGTGCTGCGCGGGCAGTTGCGTGCGCTGGCGACGGCCGCGGCCGGGCTTCCGGTGTATCTGGAGGTCATGGCGCCGATGGTGGCGGACCGCCAGGACGCCAGGGCGTTCGCGGACGCGTGCCGGGAGGCGGGGCTGGCGGCGAAGTTCGGTGCGATGGTGGAGATCCCGTCGGCCGCGCTGCGGGCCAGGTCGGTGCTGCAGGAGGTGGAGTTCCTGTCGCTGGGGACGAACGACCTGGCGCAGTACACCTTCGCCGCGGACCGGCAGGTCGGCGCGGTGGCGCGGTTGCAGGACCCGTGGCAGCCGGCGCTGCTGGACCTGGTGGCGCTGGCCGCGGAGGCGGCCAAGGCCGAGGGGAAGAGCTGCGGTGTGTGCGGTGAGGCCGCGGCCGATCCGCTGCTGGCGTGCGTGCTGACGGGTCTGGGTGTCACCAGCCTCTCGATGGGTGCGGCGTCGATTCCGTACGTGCGGGCGACGCTGGCGAAGTACACGCTGGCGCAGTGCGAGCGTGCGGCGGCCGCTGCACGGGCGACCGACAGTGCCGACGAGGCGCGCCGGGCCGTACAGGCGGTGCTGTCCGGCGAGTAGCCGGGGTCTCCCCGCGCGGTGGCGTGCGGGGTGGCCGTGGAAGGGCGCTTCACCTGCGGGTGGGGCGCCCTTCCTGCTGTGCGGCGGGTGCGCGGGCGGGGTCAGCCGTGGTGGGGTGCGGTGCCGGGCGGCGGGGGTGGGAGGTCGAGGCCCGCGCGGTAGCGGACTCCGGGTTCGGGCGGGAGGAGGTCGCCGGTCTCGGGATCGGTGCAGTAGGCGTCGAAGACCTCGGCCTCGGTGAGCGGGTGGGGGCCGTCGCGGTGCAGGGACCAGCCGCGCACGGTGTCGGTGCCGCGGCTGTCGGTGGTGCGCAGGACGAGGCCGCCGGGGCGGGTGGTGAGGCGGGCGGCGGCCATGACGGTGCACAGTGTGGTGGTCTCGGTGTCGTCCAGTTCGATGGCGCCGTCCGGCGCGGTGCTGACCTGGGCGGCGGCGACCAGGGGCGGTCCGGCGTCGGGGGGCAGGCTGGCCACGAGGTGGTGCCGGCCGGGGCCCGCGGCGGCGAGCAGGCGCAGCACGGTGTGGGCGGCGAGGTCGAAGGCGCAGTGGGCGAAGAGTTCGCCGCAGTCGGGGCACTGGCCGGCGGCGGCGAGCAGGTCGGCGGCGCTGTCGCGGGTGGCGCGCAGGTCCGCCGTGCGGGCGAGGCAGGCGCGCAGCCGGCGCAGTGGCTGGCGGGTGTAGGGGACGGCGGGTCCGGTGGTGCCGACCTCCGCGGTGTAGCGGACGCGGGCTTCGGGGGTGTCCGGTGGCCTACGGGTGTCGGCGCAGTGGTCGGCGAACCGCTCGGGGTCGAAGAGGGTGACGGTGACGCTGGTGCCCTGGGAGTGCAGGGAGCGGAGCAGGGCGTCGACCTGTCGCAGGTACGTCCCGTAGTCGGTGAAGGGGAAGGTGCGGTAGCCGGTCATGGTGGTGAAGTCGTGCTCGTCGAGGAGCAGTCCGACCACGGTGGGGGCTTCGCGGCGCAGGGCCCGGCGGTGGTCGGTGCGGCCGGGTGGGCGGCGCCGTGCCCTGCTCCGTACCGATTTACGGGTGCGTGGGCGGTGGTCGGCGCCGCCCCTGGTGCGGCGCGCGCCGGCTTCGGCGGTGGTGGTCCGGGTGCTGGCCTGCGTGTGGCCGGTGTTCTGCACGGCTCCCCCTGTGAGCGGATCGGTGTGATCTCTACTGCTCACCGACTGTAACGGGAGCCACTGACAACGTGACCGTCTCCGGTGTCCGCGGGGCGCGGGCGAGGCGGCGCAGGACGATGCGGCGCTGGAGGAGCGCGGCGGCCGCGAGGACCGCGCCGAAGCCGATCCAGCCCAGGGGTCCGCCCGCGATGACCACGGAGGTGACGAGCAGCGGCCCGACGCAGCGGGCGGCGGACTGCGCGAGGCCGTACACGCCGACGTAGGCGCCCTGGGCCTCGTCCGGTGCGAGGCAGACGGACAGCTCCCAGCCGACCGCGGACTGGACCATCTCCACGACGGTGAAGGCGACGGCGGAGGCCAGCACGGCGGCGGTCGCGGCCCACCGGTCGTGCACCACGGCGGCGGCGGTGACCAGGCCGGACAGCAGCAGCCAGGCGGCCACCGGGCGCAGCGAGTCCGCGGCGACGCGGGCGGTGGTCGCGAAGCGGGACATCCGGACCTGGAGGAGGACGACGATGACGGTGTTGATGACGAAGACGCTGGCGGCCAGGCCGTGCGGGGCGTCGGTGCGGGTGAGGATCCACAGCGGCAGGCCGACGGTGAGGGCCACGCCGTGCAGGAACATCGCGGCGTCCAGGACGGCGTAGCCGAGGTAGCCCGCGTCCCGCCAGGGGCTCGCGGCGGCGGGTGGGGCGGTGGGGGCCGCGGGGCCCGCCGTCGCGGAGGAGGTGACGGTCCTGGTGGCGGAGGGCGGTTCGGCGCAGCGGGCGACGAGCAGGGCGACGACGACGAAGGAGAGGGCGTCGCCGAGGAGCAGCAGGCGGTAGACGACGGTGGTGCCGGCGGCCAGGGCGGCGGAGGCGGCCAGGCCGCCGACGGTGTAGCCGACGTTGACGACGGTGCGCTGGACGGCCTGGTAGCGGGCGCGGTCCTGGCCTGCGACGCGGGCGGCGAAGAGCTTGGTGAGGACGGAGGCGGAGCGTTCGCCGAAGCTGCCGAGCGCGACGAGCGGCAGCAGCTGCCAGAAGCCGTGGGCGACCAGCATGGCCAGGCCGGAGGCGGCGCGCAGCAGTTGGACGGCGAGCAGGACGCGGGTGAGCGGGAGCCGGTCGGCGAGGCGTCCGGCGAGCGGGGCGCCGGCGATGCCCGCGACGCCGCCGAGGCCGAGGAGCAGGCCGGTGCTGCGGGTGTCGAGGCCCGCGACGACGACGAAGTACAGCGCGGTGACGGAGTACCAGAGGCCGGAGCCGGTCTTGTCGACGAGGTTGATCCACAGCATCCGGCGGCCGTCGGGGCCGCCGGGTATCTGCGGGAACTTCAGTGCCTTCGCTGCCCGCTGCACGATCGGTGCCCCCTGCACGGCGTCACGTCCTTCACCCGGTGGCGCGGGCCGGTTCCCGACCCTTGCCAACTCTTTTGTATTGGTACATACTTCAGCTTGTGGCAACACAATATGCGATCGAGGGTGGTACGGCCAGGGAGATTTCCGCGTCCGCCGAACGGGCCGTCGCCGAGGGCCGGTTGCGCCCCGGCGAGTCGCTGCCCCCGGTGCGGGCGCTGGCGGCGACGCTCGGGGTGAGCCCCGGCACGGTGGCGACGGCGTACAGGGAACTGCGCGGCCGGGGCGTCGTCGTGACCCGGGGGCGCGGCGGCACGGTGGTGGCGCCCGCGGCCGCCGCCCCCTCGCGGCGGCCGCCGCAGGTGCCGGAGGGCCTGCGCAACCTCGCGGGCGGGCACCCCGACCCGGCCTTCCTGCCGGAGCTGGTGCCGCCGGGCCGGCTCACGCCCTACGCCCGGTCGCACCGCCGCTCGCCGCGGTTGCCGGAGCTGGAGGAGCTGGCCCGCGCGTGGTTCCGCCGGGACGGGGTGCCGGACGAGCACGTGACCTTCGCGCACGGCGCGCTCGACGCCATCGCGCGGCTGCTGTCGGTGGAGCTGCGGCCGGGCGACGCGGTGGCGGTGGAGGACCCGGGCTTCCACCACCTGCTGGACCTGGTCCAGACACTGGGGCTGCGGACCCTCGCGGTGCCGGTCGACGACGAGGGGATGCGGCCGGAGGGGCTGCGGGCCGCGCTGCGGGGCGGCGCGCGGGCCGTGGTGACCTTCCCGCGGGCCCAGATCCCGTACGGTTCGCGGGTGTCCCGGGCGCGCCGCGAGGAGCTGCTGGAGGTGCTCGCCGGTGCCCCCGAGGTGCTGGTCGTCGAGGACGACGGGACGGCGCGGGTGGCCGGCGGCCCGCTGTGGTCGCTGACGACGGCGGGCGAGCGGGGACCGGCCCGCTGGGCGCAGGTGCGGACCGTCTCCAAGTCGCTGGGCCCGGACCTGCGGTGGACGCCGATGGCCTGCGACGCCACCACCCTCGCCCGGCACGACGCGCGGCTGCTGGTGACGTCGGGCTGGATCAGCCACGTCCTCCAGGAGACGGCGCTGCGGCTCCTGGCGGATCCGGCCACGGACGCGCTGATGGCCGCGGCGACGGCGGCGTACGACGAGCGGCGCGAGGCGCTGATCGGCGCGCTGGCCGCGTACGGCGTCGAGGCGCACGGGCGCAGCGGGCTGAACGTCTGGGTGCCGGTACGCGACGAGTCGGCGGTGGTCAACGGGCTGCGGTCGCGCGGCTGGTGGGTGGCGGCCGGTGCCCGCTTCCGGATCGCGGCGGGACCCGGCGTGCGGATCACCACCGCGGAGCTGGCACCGGCCGAGGCGCTGCGGCTGGCCGCCGACTTCGCGGCGTCGCTCACGGACACGCCGGGCCCCTACGGGGACTGACGCCCGGGCGGGGCGAAAGGGCCCTACTCCCCCCGTCCGGCGGCGCGTTCGGCGCCGAGCCGCTCGAAGAAGCGCAGCACCGCCAGGTCGTCGACGGAGCCCGGGTTGACGGCGCGGTCCAGCGGGGTGCCCTGGAGCAGCCGTTTGACCGGCACCTCGATGCGCTTGCCGGTGAGGGTGTGCGGCACGCCGGGCACCTCGATGACCTCGTCCGGCACATGGCGCGGGGAGAGCTGGGAGCGCAGCGCGCCGGCGATCCGGTCGCGCAGTGCGTCGTCCAGTTCCGCCCCGTCGGCGAGCCGGACGAACAGCGGCATCCAGTAGCCGCCGTCCGGTTCCTCGATGCCGATGACCAGGGATTCGGCGATCTCCGGGAGCCGCTCGACGACCTCGTAGATGTCGGCCGACCCCATCCGTACGCCCTGCCGGTTGAGCGTGGAGTCGGAGCGGCCGTGGATGACGACCGTGCCGCGCGAGGTGCGGGTGATCCAGTCGCCGTGCCGCCACACGCCGGGGTACATCGCGAAGTAGCTGTCGTGGTAGCGGCTGCCGTCGGGGTCGTTCCAGAAGCGGACCGGCATGGACGGCAGGGGGTTGGTGACGACCAGCTCACCGACCTCGTCGACGACCGGCTCACCGTCGGCGTTCCACGCCTCCAGGCCGGTGGCCAGGCACGGCGCCTGGAGTTCACCGACGTGGACGGGCAGCGTCGGCACACCGCCGGCGAAGCAGCTGCACACGTCCGTGCCGCCGCTGACGGAGGCGATCCACAGGTCCTCGGCGACCTCGTCGTGCAGCCAGCGGAAGCCGTCGGGGGGCAGCGGCGAGCCGGTGGTGGCCACGCAGCTCACCCGTGACAGGTCGAAGTCGCGCCCGGGGTGCACACCGGCCTTGCGGCAGGCGACGACGTAGGCGGCGGAGGTGCCGAAGACGGTGGTGCCGGTCTGCTCGGCGATGCGCCACTGCGCCTCGACCGAGGGATACCCGGGGCTGCCGTCGTAGAGGACGACCGTGGCTCCGGCCAGCAGGCCCGACACCAGGAAGTTCCACATCATCCAGCCGGTGGAGGTGTACCAGAAGAAGCGGTCGTCGGGTCCGAGGTCGAGGTGCAGCCCGGTCTGCTTGAGGTGTTCGAGCAGGATGCCGCCCTGGGACTGGACGATCGCCTTGGGCAGGCCCGTGGTGCCCGAGCTGTACAGCACCCACAGCGGGTGCTCGAACGGCACCTGCTCGTAGACCGGTGCGGGGTCGTCGGCGACCAGGTCGCGCCATTCCAGGGCCCCTTCGGGCGCCGGGGTGCCCAGCAGCGGGATGTGCACGGTCGCACGCAGCGTGGGCAGGCCCTGCCGGGTCTCGGCGACGACGGCGGTGCGGTCGTGCTCCTTGCCGCCGTAGCGGTAGCCGTCGACGGCGAACAGCACAACCGGCTCGACCTGCTGGAAGCGGTCCAGGACGCTGCGGGAGCCGAAGTCCGGCGCGCACGAGGTCCACACGCCGCCGACCGCCGCGGTGGCCAGCAGCGCGACGGCCGCCTGCGGGATGTTGGGCAGGTAGCCGCTGACCCGGTCGCCGGGGCGGACGCCGAGCCGGCGCAGCGCCGCGGCGAGCGAGGCGACCTGCTGGGACAGCTCGGCCCAGCTGAGGATGCCGGTCTCCATGCGCTCGTCGACGTGCACGACGGCGGGCAGGTCGCGGCGCGCGGCGTCCAGGGCGGGACGCAGCGCGTGCTCGGCGTAGTTGACGGTCGCGCCGGGGAACCAGCGGGCCCCGGGCATCGCGTCGTCGGCGAGCACCTGCTCGTAGGGGGAGCCGAAGCGCACGTCGTACCACTCGGTGAGGGCCTGCCAGAAGGTCCGGCTCTCGCGCACCGACCAGGCGTGCAGGGCGGCGTAGCTGCCCTGCGGGTCGTCGGGGCGTACGGCGGGGGCGCCGTGCCGCTCGTGGGCCCAGTTCTGGAAACGGGTCACCTGCGCGCGGACGACGCGCTCGGGACCCGGGGTCCAGAGGGCCTCGGGGGCGCGGTCGGCTTCGGCGGGGCTGGTCATGGGCGGCTCCAGGACGGTGCACAGCACGGCTGGTCAGGACGATGCCATGCCGGCGGCCGGATCGCCAGGGCGGCCACCCACAGGGTGCGGGCCCCCGGTGTGGCGTCCGCCACCGCACCCGAAGGTGAACACCGGCTGAACGGGCGGCGTGTCGTGCGAAGGCAGTGAAAAGCTGGGGCCATGGATGCACGGGACCTGCTGCGGTCGGTACGGATGGCGGGTTCCGCCCAGGGACGGCGCACGGTGGCCGCGGCGTGGCGGCGGGACCGCGCCGACGCCAGGGACCTGCCGCGGTACGGCGCCGAGCGGGCGAGGGTGCCCGGGGCCGTGGTGCGGGCCGAGCCGATGCCGGGCGGCGGCACCGTGCACTTCGCCCGGTCCGTGCTGCGGGTGCGCGTCGCGGCGGGCGGCGCGGTCTTCTGCGGCTGGGACGGCGCCGCGCCCCAGCCGTCGTACGCGCTCGCGGGCGCGACCAAGTGGGGCCCGGCGCCCGGCCTCACGGACGGCGGCTGCCCGGAGGCCGACCCGCGGGCGCTGCTGGAACCCGACCAGGACGGCTGGCGGGTGGTGTCGGAGCGGATGACGGTACGGGTGTCCGCGCACGGCGCGGTGGAATTCCGCACCCCCGGCGGACGGCTGCTGCGGCGGGAACTGCCGCCGCGCTGGTGGGATCCGGCGGGCGCGGCGGAGGGCACCCGCGGGGGGCGCTGGGTGCAGCGCTCGGAGACCCCGGCCGACGCGCGGGTGTACGGGCTGGGCGGCCGGGCCGCGGGGCCGCGGCTGCCGGCGGGCACCTACCGGCTGTGGAACACCGACCCGGGCGGCTCGTTCGAGCCGGGCGACGACCCGCTGTACATCACCATGCCCGTGCAGCTGCTGGTCTCCGACGCGGGCTGCCACCTGGTCTTCCACGACAACACATGGGACGGCCGGGTCACGCTGCGGGACGGCGAGGAGGGCGCGGGCTCCGGGCACGACCGGCACGGCGGCTGCGAGCTGCGGATGGACGGCGGCCCGCTGCGCTACTGGGTCGTCGCCGGTACGCCGACCCGGGTACTGGCCGGATGGACCGCGCTGACCGGGCGGCCGGCGCTGCCGCCGCGCTGGGCGCTGGGACACCAGCACGCCCGCTGGGGCTTCGGCAGCGAGCAGGAGGTGCGCCGGGTCGCGGCGGGCTACCGCGAGCACGGGCTGCCGCTGTCGGCGCTGCACCTGGACATCGACCACCTCGACGGCCACCGGATCTTCACCGTGGACCGCGCGAACTTCCCCGACCTGCCGGGCCTCGCCCGGGACCTGGGCGACCAGGGGGTGCGGCTGGTGTCGATCGTCGACCCGGCGGTCAAGCGCGAGCCCGGCCTGGAGGCGTACGACGGCGGACGCGCGGTGGACGCGTTCGTGCGCGACGCGCGCGGGCGCGAGGTGCGGGGGGTGGTGTGGCCGGGCGAGGCGGTCTTCCCCGACTTCACCGACCCGGCGGTGCGCGCGTGGTGGGGCGGGCTGTACGCCGAGCGGCTCGGGCAGGGTTTCGCCGGGGTCTGGCACGACATGAACGAGCCGGTGTCCTTCGCCGCGTTCGGCGAGCCCACGCTGCCGCGCTCGGCCCGGCACGCGCTGGAGGGCGCGGGCGGCGACCACCGCGAGGCGCACAACGTGTACGGCCTGGCGATGGCCGCGGCGGGCTACCAGGGCCTGCGCGAACTGCGCCCGGAGCAGCGGCCCTTCCTCTTCTCGCGGTCCGGCTGGGCGGGCATGCAGCGCTACGGCGGCACCTGGTCGGGGGACGTGGCGACGGGCTGGGAGGGGCTGCGCGCCTCGCTCGCGCTGGTGCTGGGGCTGGGCCTGTGCGGGGTGCCGTACTCGGGTCCCGACGTGGGGGGCTTCACCGGTTTCCCGTCGCCCGAGCTGTATCTGCGGTGGTTCCAGCTGGGCGCCTACCTGCCGTTCTTCCGCACCCACTCGGCGATCGACGCGGGGCGCCGCGAGCCGTGGGAGTTCGGGCCCGAGGTGTTGGAGCACGCCAGGGCCGCGCTGGCGGAGCGGACCAGGCTGCTGCCGTACCTGGACACCCTCGCGCACGTCGCGCACCGCACGGGTGCCCCGTACGTGCGCCCGCTGTGGTGGAACTCCCCGGGCGACCGGGCGCTGCGGGACTGCGGCGACGCCTTCCTGCTGGGTGACTCGCTGCTGGTGGCGCCGGTGCTGGAGCCGGGGGTGACGATGCGTTCGGTACGGCTGCCGCGCGGGCTGTGGTACGACACCGCGACCGGCGAGGCGCACCGCGGGCGGACCCGGGTGCGGCTCGCGGCGCCGCCCGGCCGGATCCCGGTGCTGGCCAGGGCCGGGGCGGTGCTGCCGGTCGCGGGCGAGGGCGGGGCCGTGGAGCTGGAGGCGTGGGCGCCGCGCCGGGACCGCACCGGCGGCGGGGTGCTGTTCACCGGTGACCCGGACGGCTGGCGGCGGCCGCGCACGGAGCGCTTCGTGTCGCGGTGGGCGGACGGCGCCGTGGTGGTGGAGCGGGACGGCGGCGAGGAGCCCGGCTACACCGTGCGGGTGCGCGGCGCGGGGTCGTAGCCGCCGTCGAACCAGCGGCGGGCGGCCAGGGTGTGCAGCGGGAAGCCCAGTTCCCGCGGGGCGCGCAGCAGGTGGTGGCCGTCGGTCTCGTCGGTGGGCGCGGACGGTGGCAGGTCGGCGGCGGGGCGCTCCGGCAGCAGTCCGAAGAGCAGCAGGTAGCCGCCGGGCGCGTCGGTGAGGGCGTCGGCGAGGCGGACGTCGGCGGGGTCGGCGGCGATGCCGGTCTCCTCGGCCAGTTCCCGGGTGACGGCGTGCTGCCAGCTCTCGCCGTGGTCGATGAAGCCGCCGGGCAGGGCGAGTTCGCCGCGCCGGGGCTCGATGGTGCGGCGGATGACGACGAGGGCGGTGCCGGCGCTGTCGCGGACGGGCAGCAGGGCGACGGCGACCGGCAGCGGGTTGCGGTAGGCGACGGTGCCGCACACCGGGCAGCGGCGCGGCCAGGCCGCCCCGGCGGGGTAGGGCGCCCCGCACGCGGAGCAGTGGGAGTTGCGCACCGCAGGCGCGGCAGGGGTCGCGGACACGCCGGGACTGTATCCGATCGTCTGTCGCGGCGGGTGCCATCCCTGGTATCCCAGGGGGATGCCGAAACTCACGACTTTACTGCGGGCACTCGTTCTGCCTCTCGCCACACTGGCCGCGGTCACCGTCACCTCCGCGGCCCCGGCGCAGGCGCATCCGGAGCCCAAGGCGCCCGCGCAGTTCGTCGCGCTGCGGGACGTGGATCCGACGATCATCCAGGAGATGCGGTACATCACCCCGCACAACTTCACCGGCGCCCCCGTCGACGGCTACCGCAAGCCGATGTGCATCCTCACCCGGCCCGCCGCCGAGGGGCTGCACCGGGTGCAGCAGGGGCTGCTGCGGCGCGGCTACTCGCTCAAGGTCTACGACTGCTACCGCCCGCAGCGGGCCGTGGACGACTTCGTGGCGTGGGCGGCGGACCTGGACGCCACGCAGATGAAGGCGGAGTTCTACCCGCAGGTGGACAAGACCCGGCTGTTCGCGGACGGTTACATCGCCGCGAAATCCGGGCACAGCCGCGGCAGCACCATGGACCTGACGGTGGTGCCGCTGCCCGCGCTGCCGACCCGTCCCTACCGGCCCGGTGAGCCGCTGACGCCCTGCTACGGGCCGAAGGCGGAGCGCTTCCCCGACAACTCGCTGGACATGGGCACCGGCTTCGACTGCTTCGACACCCTCGCGCACACCCTCGACCCGCGGGTGACCGGGGTGCAGCACGCCAACCGGATGCTGCTGATGGACGCGATGCAGGCGCAGGGCTTCACCAACCTGCCTGAGGAGTGGTGGCACTACACGCTCAACTCCGAGCCCTTCCCCGACACGTACTTCGACTTCCCCGTCGACCGCAGGTCCCTGACGTCCTGACGGCTCGGTCCGAAGGACTCCAGCACCACGGGCGCCCCGAGCAGCGATCCGATCGCCGCGCTCCAGCGGGCCGGTTCGCCGCCCGGGGTGTCCCACAGCGCGGGCGCGGCGCGCAGCAGCCGCGCCGTCAGCGCCGCCTGCCGCTCCAGGTCGCCGGGGGGACCGGCGGGCAGGCGCTCGACCAGCTCGCCGTCGATGCCGTAGGCGCGGCAGATCCGCAGGGACGGGAAGCGGGCGGGGGCGTCCAGGTGGGTCACGGCGAGCGCGTCCACTCCCCCGCAGACCTCGACGGCGTAGCGCAGCGCGACCGCGTCGAAGTGCCCGCTGCGGAAGGGGCCCTGCCAGCGGCCGTCGCCGTTGTGCGGCTCGGGCAGCAGCCCGGTCAGCTCGGGGTCCTCGGTGACCAGCGGGCCGGGACCGTGCCGGGTGGTGTAGGTGCGCACCACGCCGAGCCGCAGCCCCTCCCCCGCCGCCCCGGCCTCGGCCAGCAGCGTCTCGGCGTTGCCGAAGGTCGTCGTCGACCAGGTGGTGTACGGGTGGAAGCCGTGCCACTCGTCGAGGAGGACGCCCTGGGCGCCCTCGAAGACCAGCGGCCCGCGCCGCGCCAGGCCGGCCAGCGCGCCGCTGTCGGTGAGGGTGACGGCGCGCGCGAAGGCCGCGTAGGCCTCGGCGCACGCCTCGACGGGCGGTGCGGGCAGCGGGCCGAGCTCGTCGGCGAGCCGGTCGCGCAGCAGCCGCAGCCGGCGCAGCAACCGGGGGCGGGAGGCGCAGTCGCCCGCGGTCGGCGCGTCGCCGGGGTGGGCGAGCGCGTAGCGGGCGGTCTCCCCCACGCCCATGCCGCACGAGCCGTGCCGGTCCGCGCCGCGAGCCTGCTCGCGCAGCCGGTTCGCGGCGGCGTGGTAGGGCGTGGCCAGCGGCGCGGCGCGGTCGACGGAGAGCAGCGCGTACGGGTCGGGCAGGCCGAGTGCGCGCAGGTGGTCGGCCTCGGCGGCGAGCGCGAGCGGGTCGACGGCGGTGAAGCGGGACAGGTGGGTGGGCACCCCGTGCAGGGCGCCCGAGCCGAACTGGGCGAAGGTGTGGTGGCGGCCGTCGGGGGTGACGACGTTGTGGGCGGCCTGCGCGCCGCCGTTGAAGCGGACGACGGCGGCGACACCGCCGCCGCGGCAGAGCCGGTCGACGGTGGCGCCCTTGCCCGCGTCCCCGAAGCCGAGGTCCACCACGAGGGTGTGGGGGCGTCCGCCGGGGACGCGGGCGGTGCTCATCGCCGGTCCGACAGGGCGCGGGCGACCGAGCCGACGGCGTCCGAGCCCAGCTCGGTGAGATCGGCGAGGCCGGTGGCCAGGTCGATGGCCTCCTCGCCGAGTCCCACGGTCAGCGCGATGGTCTCGCACACCGCGTCCAGGTCGTCCAGCTCGATGACGTTCTGGCCGAGCAGGCGGCGCCACAGGGTCAGTACGTCGGCGTCGCCAGCGTGCGAGGCGCCCGCGGGGAGGATGTAGAAGACGTGGAACTTCCGCTTGAGTTCGGCCAGCACGTCCTGGACCGGGATGTCCTGCGGGATCGTCTCGCCGAGCACCGCCTTGACCTCACGGGCCTTGACCTTGCCGTAGGGCATCTCGTCGCCGATGAGGAAGAGGTAGCCGCGGCGGCCGCGCTTCTCGTGGCAGTCCAGGGCGGTGTGCCGGGCCATGGCGTACAGGGCCAGCTCGTAGGACTCGGTCATCTGGCCGCCGCCCCCGCCCTCCAGCAGGATGTTGCCGAGGTCGTCGTCCATCCGGTTGTCGGACTCGAACTGGCCGATCTGCAGCGGCACCCGGTCGCAGGTGGCGTCGCCGACCGCGCCGAAGAGGATCTGCGGGTCGGGGGTGTAGCCCTTGCGCAGCAGCAGCCCGAAGAGGTCGGGGAGCTTGGTCTGCAGGGTGCGCGGCACCCCGCCCATGGAGCCGGTGACGTCGAAGAGGACGGCGATGGCGAGCGAGGTGGGGTGCTCGTCGGAGTCGCGGCTCTCCCGCACGGTCAGGCCGTGCGGGTCGAGCGACTGGTGGGCGCGCCAGGTGTCGCGCGGCGAGCGGCGCCGCACGGAGTCGCTGTAGGCGAAGGCGCCGGTGCCGGAGGCGGCACGGTAGCGCTCGGCGGCGTCGTAGACATCGGTGGACCAGCGTCCGCTGCCCATGGTTTTCCCCCTGGGTGTGCTGTGGTGTGGTGTGCGGTGACGGGGCCCGCTCCCGGTGGCCGGGAGGGGCGTGGTGCCCGCGCGGTGCGTGGCGTACGGTCAGGCCGCCGGTGCGGGCGGCATCGTGAACGGCCGGAAGGCGCGCGGGCCGTAGAGGCGTTCCAGCAGGTCGTCGAGTTCGGCGAGCAGCGCCCAGGCGTCCTGCGGGCGGCGGTGCTGCTCGGGCAGGGTGCAGCCGCGCAGGAAGGCGCGCAGCGGTGCGGGGGCCAGGCCGCCCATGAGGCCGGCGACGCAGGCGGATGCGAGGTGCAGGTCGGTGGCCGCGGTCGCGGGCCGGTGGGCGGACGCCTCCGGCGGGTAGCCGGCGGCGTGCCGGAAGATCAGGACGGGCAGGTCGGTGCCGGCCGCGGTGGCGTAGCACCAGTCGACGAGCACGACGCCGTGCCGGGCGGGGTGGATCAGGACGTGTTCGGGGAAGACCGCGCCGTGCACCAGCCCGGCGCGGTGTGCCCAGCCGAGTCCGGCCAGCAGCCGCCGCCACATCCAGGCGGCGTCCCGCGGGTCGAGCCCGCCGGGGTGCGCGGCGGCGACCTCGGCGAGGGTGTGGAAGCCGTCGAGCGGGGCGAGGGCGTTGACCCGGCGCGGGCGGCCGTCCTCGCCGGGCTGCTCGAAGCTCTCGATCAGGGCGGGGGCGTAGGCCCGGTGGCGTTCCTCGCCGACCCGGTGCAGCCGGGCCAGTACGTCGGCCTCGTGCGCCAGCAGGTCGTTGTCACGGGGGTGCCGGGCGGTCTTCAGGACGGCGGTGCGGTGCTCGCCGCCGTCCTCGTAGCGGGCCGTGCGCAGGGTGGCGAGGTCGCCCTCGGCCAGCAGCGGCCCGGGGGTGTAGGTGTGCCGCGGGGCGCGGCCGGTGGCCGGGGGCAGGAGGTCGAGGGCGTCGGGAGCGCCGGGGGTGAGGTCGAAGTCGGCGCCGGAGGCGGCGTCCGGGCCCATCACGGGGTGACCCCGGTGTCGGCGCCGGGGCGCAGCAGCGCCGGGTGCAGCAGCCGGGCGTCCCCGGCGCGGTAGAGCCGGGCCCGGGGGCCGCCGCGGCTGCCGGGCCGGGCGGCGGTCTCGCCGGTGGGCTCGACGAAGCCGGGGACGGACAGGACCTTGCGGTGGAAGTTGCCGGCGTGCAGCGGGGCGCCCCACACCGTCTCGTAGACGGCGCGCAGCTCGGAGACGGTGAACGTCTCGCCGAGGAACGCGGTGGCCAGCGGGGTGTACTCGATCTTGGCGCGGGCGCGTTCCAGGCCGTCGGCGAGGATCGTCGCGTGGTCGAAGGCGAGCCCGGCGCCGGGCGCGGGGGCCTCCTCGGACGGGACGGGTCGGCGGCCGGTACCACCCCCGTAGGTTCCGGACCGCCGACCCTGCTCGAAGGGACGCGCACGCACCGTGTCCGGTTGCTCCGCGGCCGCGATTGCCTGCGCGATCGCCTCGACCGGCAGCCAGCCCGCGCCCGCCGCGTCGCCGCCGGGCCGTGCGTCCGGCAGGCCCGGGGCGAAGGCGAGGTAGGCGACCGAGACGACGTGCATCCGCGGATCCCGCGACGGGCTGCCGTACGACCCGAGCTGTTCGAGGTGGACGCGGCCGAGCGCCGTGGCGTCCAGGCCGGTCTCCTCGGCCAGTTCGCGGGCCGCCGCCTCGTCCAGCGACTCGCGGCCGGCCCGGACGAAGCCGCCGGGCAGCGCCCAGCGGCCCGCGAAGGGCGGTTCGCCGCGCTGCACGGCGAGCACCTCCAGGCGGCCCGCGCGCAGGGTCAGGGCCACCACGTCCACGGTGACCGCGACGGGGTCGAAGGCGCGCGGGTCGTACGCGGCGAGGAAGCCGTGCTCGGACTGCGTGCCGTCCGTCTCCGCCATGGCCACCGCCCCCTTCCGCCGCCGTCCGGTGTTGTTCTCAGAGTGAGTCTTTCTCGCTCCGAGAAGAACGTACCACCCGGCGCCGTCACCGTCCACGCGGTTTCCGCCCCGACCGCCGGGCCGCACTCCCGTGCCGGATTCCCGCGCCGTACGACCGCTTGACGCTCCGTCACCCCCGGGCAACACTTCCGGCAGCGCGACGCGGGACGGCGTGGGGGGTTCGCGCACGCCGCGGATCCGCGCGCCCTCCGCCGGCCGGGCCGGCATCCACCGGGCAAGGGAGCGCGACATGAGCGGCACCGTCCCCACCCAGGCAGCCACCCCGCCGGCACCGCGCCGGGCACCGCGCCCCGCCGCCGCTCGGCGCGTCCGGGCGGCCCGGCCCGAGGCCTACGTGGCCGCGGTCGACCAGGGCACCACCTCCACCCGCTGCCTCATCTTCGACGCCGCCGGCCAGGTGGTCGCCGCCGACCGGCGCGAACACCGGCAGATCCTGCCCCGGCCCGGCTGGGTCGAGCACGACGCCACCGAGATCTGGGCGAAGGTGCAGGCCGTCGCCACGGGGGCGCTCGCCAGGGCGGGGCTGCGGCCCGACCAGCTCACCGCGCTCGGCATCGCCAACCAGCGCGAGACGGTCGTGCTGTGGGACCGCGCGACCGGCCGCCCCGTGCACAACGCGGTGGTCTGGACGGACACCCGCACCGCCGCGCTGTGCGCCGAACTCGGCGGCACCTACGGGCAGGACCGCTTCCGCGAGACCACCGGACTGCCGCTCGCCCCCTACTTCTCCGGGCCCAAGATCGCCTGGCTGCTGGAGCGCGTACCGGGCCTGCGGCGCCGCGCGGAACACGGCGAGATCGCCTTCGGCACCATCGACTCCTGGCTCGTCTGGAACCTCACCGGCGGCCCCCGCGGCGGGGTCCACGTCACCGACGTCACCAACGCCGCCCGCACGCTGCTGATGGACCTCAACACCCTGGACTGGGACCCGGCGATCCTGGCCGCGATGGACATCCCCGAGGCCGTCCTGCCGCGGATCCGCCCCTCCGCCGAGGTCTACGGCACCGCCACCGGGCGGCTCGCCGGGGTCCCGGTGGCCGCCGCGCTCGGCGACCAGCAGGCCGCGCTCTTCGGGCAGACCTGCTTCGACCTCGGCGAGGCCAAGAACACCTACGGCCCCGGCAGCTTCCTGCTGCTCAACACCGGCGACCGGCCCGTGCCGTCGGCGAGCGGGCTGCTCACCACGGTCGCCCACCAGCTCGGCGGCGAGCGCCCGGTGTACTGCCTGGAGGGCTCCATCGCGGTCACCGGCGCCCTCGTGGAGTGGCTGCGCGACCGGCTCGGGCTGATCCGCTCCGTCGACGAGATCGAGCCGCTCGCCGCGAGCGTCCCGGACAACGGCGGCGCCTACGTCGTCCCCGCCTTCTCCGGCCTCTTCGCGCCCTACTGGCGCTCCGACGCACGCGGGGTGATCACCGGTCTGACCGCGTACGTGACGCGCGCGCACCTGGCGCGGGCCGTGCTGGAGGCCACCAGCTGGCAGACCCGCGAGGTGGTCGACGCGATGCAGCACGACAGCGGGGTGCGGATCGCGGCGCTGCGCGCCGACGGCGGGATGACCGGCAACGGGCTGCTGATGCAGCACCAGGCCGACGTGCTGGGCGTGCCGGTCATCCGCCCCGTGGTCCGCGAGACCACCGGCCTGGGCGCCGCCTATGCCGCGGGCCTGGCGACGGGCGTGTGGGACGGCCCGGACGAACTGCGGGCGCACTGGCGGGAGGACGCCCGGTGGGAACCCGCGATGGGCGGGCCGGAGCGGACCCGGGAGTACGCACGCTGGAAGAAGGCCGTCCGGCGCAGCCTGGACTGGCTGGACGGCGACGAACCCGAGGTGCGGCCGCGCCGCCCAAGGGTCGGCTGAGCGCTCGGGGCGGGCCCGGCGGCGTCAGGGAGCGGGGGTGTCAGGTGACGTGGGCGTCAGGTGACGGCGGGCGCCCGGTGGGCGGAGGCGTGGGCCGCGGCGCGTTCCACGACGCTGACCAGCACCCGCTTGACCGACTCGCGCTCGCGCGCGTCGCACAGCACCACCGGCACCCCCGGCCCGAGGTCCAGCGCCTCGACGACGGCCTCCGGGCTGTGCAGCCGGACCCCGTCGAAGCAGTTGACGGCCACCGTGAAGGGGATGTCGCGGGTCTCGAAGTAGTCGACGGCGGCGAAGCAGTCCGGCAGCCGCCGGGTGTCGGCGAGCACGACCGCGCCCAGCGCGCCCTGCGCCAGCTCGTCCCACAGGAACCAGAAACGGTCCTGGCCGGGCGTGCCGAAGAGGTAGAGCACCAGGTCGTCGCGCAGCGTGATGCGGCCGAAGTCCATCGCGACGGTGGTGGTGCGCTTGGCCTCCACGCCGGTGAGGTCGTCGACCGGGCGGCCCGCCTCGGTCAGCAGTTCCTCCGTCCGCAGCGGCCTGATCTCGCTGACCGCGCCGACCAGCGTGGTCTTCCCGGCGCCGAAGCCGCCGGCGACGAGCAGTTTGAGGACGACCGGGTCCGGGGCGGACGGTCGGCGCTCGGCGTGGACGATGGCCATGGATCTCGTCTGCTTCTTCCTGCGGGGGGATGGGGATGCGGTGGGCAGCGGGGGGGATACGGCGGTGGGGCGCCGGTGGTGCCGCCGGCGGGAACCGGGGACGGAAACGGTAGCGGAAACCCGCCCGGCGCGGGACGGGTCGGAGCGGTCTGTGAGCGGTGGGGTCAGAGAGCCCGCAGGCCGTTGATGACGTCGCGCAGGATGCTCTCGTCGGGCAGTTCGGCGGGCGGCACCGGCGGACGCACCGTCACGTGGCCCGCGTCCATCAGGTCGCCGACGAGCACGCGGACGACGCCGACCGGCAGGTCGACCTCGGCGGCCAGCTCCGCGATCGAGGCGGGCTGGCTGTGGCAGAGCCGGACGATCTCCACCTGCTCGGGCGACAGCGAGCCGTCGTCCTCGGGGTCGGCGGGGCCGGGGCCGTCGTCGTCCGTGCCGCCGGACGCCCCGCCGGGCGCCGCGACGACCAGGGCGATCAGGTCCAGCTTCGCCTCGGCCGCGTGGCTGGTGCGCCCGCGGGTCATCGCGTAGGGCCGTACCACCGGCCCTGCCGCGTCGTCGTACCAGCGGTCCGATTCAGCCGTCATGTCACCGTGTCACCCCGCTCCCGCCGGTCGCCTCTCCCACGTCCCTCCGTCTGCCCGCCGTTCCCCGCCTCGTGCGGCCCGGCCGTTCAGCCGACCGCGCCGCCCTGCTGCCGCGGAGCGGTGCCCAGGTGCACGCCGACCCGCTTGACCAGCAGCGCCATCTCGTACGCCACCTGGCCGACGTCGGAGTCGGCGTCGGCGAGCACGGCCAGGCAGCTGCCGTCGCCCGCGGCGGTGACGAACAGGAAGGCCTCGTCGAGCTCGACGATGGTCTGCCGGACCTGCCCGGCGGCGAAGTGGCGTCCGACGCCCTTGGCGAGGCTGTGGAAGCCGGAGGCGACGGCCGCGAGGTGCTCCGAGTCCTCCCGGGACAGCCCGTCGGAGGCGCCGGTGGCCAGGCCGTCGCCGGAGAGCACCAGCGCCTTGCGGACGCTGGAGACCCGTGTCACCAGGTCGTCCAGCAGCCAGCTCAGCTCACGTGTCGGGCTCGATGGTGCGGTCATCGACCGTTCCCCTCAGGTGTCGTTCTGGTCGTTCTCGTTGCAGAAGCAGGTGCGGCCGGGTCGCCCGCGGCGGGCTCGTCGGGAGCGGTGTCCGGGTCCGTCCCGGGGTCGGGCGCCGGTCCGTCGCCGGGGGCGGCCTCGGCGGCCCGGCGGCCGCGCTGCCAGCCGCGCTGGATCGACGCCATCCGGGCGCGGACCTCGTCGGCGGAGCGCTCGGGGGTGCCGTCCCGCCCGGCGTCGCCGGTGCCGGCGTCGGGGCGCGGGGCGCCGCCACGCAACTGCGGGGCGAGGCTGGCCTGCCGGACCCTGCGGGGCAGAGCGCCGCCGGGGCCGTCCGCGGCCGCCTCCGGCTCCCCCGGCTCCTGCGGGGGCCCGGCTGCGGACGGCGGGGGCACGGCCGCGACGGGGCGCGGCTGCGCGGCGCCGTCGGCGGCCTCCTCCGGGTGACCTGCGGCGGCGGACTCGGCGGCGTCGTCCGCTGCGCCCTGGTCCGCCGCGGTCTCGTCGGACGGGTCGTCGGGCGACTTCCCGAGCGGGCGGCGGGCGCGGTCGGAGATCAGCACCGGGGTGCCGGTGCCGCGCGGGCGGCGCCGCGGCAGCGGCAGCGGGTCCGGGGCCCGGTCGGCACTGCCCGGCGGGAGTTCGGCCGGGTCGTCGAGGGCGTCCAGGCCCCGGCCGAAGGCCGCGGAGAGCCGCTCGTCCGGGTGGGCCACGTGCTCCTTGCGGTGCTCGCCGCCGATGTCGTCGACGCCCTCCAGGCCCCACTGGCGGAAGGTGTGCTCGGTGTCCCCGGCCGCGTCCAGCCCGGCGAGCCGGGGCGTACCGGGTACGGGGGTCGAACCGGTGTCCTCGGCGGTGTCGCTGAGCAGCGTGTCGGGGATCATCACCACGGCGGTGGTGCCGCCGTACGGGGACTGCCGCAGCGAGACGCGCACGCCGTGCCGCTGGGCGAGCCGGCTGACCACGAACAGCCCGAGCCGGTCGGTGTCGGACAGCTCGAACTCGGGTGTCTCGGCGAGCCGCAGGTTCGCTTCCAGCAGCGCGTCGGGCGTCAGGCCGAGACCGCGGTCGTCGATCTCCAGCACGAAACCGTTGGCGGCGGGCTCGCCGTGCAGCTTGACGGTGGTGTTGGGCGGCGAGAAGACGGCGGCGTTCTCGATGAGTTCGGCCAGCAGGTGGGTGAGGTCGGCGACGGCGGCGCCCGCTACGGCCAGCCGCGGCAGCCGGCGCATCTCGATCCGCTCGTAGTCCTCGACCTCGGCGATCGCGGCGCGCACCACGTCCATGAGCTGCACCGGCTTGCGCCACTGCCGGGAGGGCGCGGCGCCGGACAGGATGACCAGGCCCTCGGCGTGCCGGCGCATGCGGGTGGTCATGTGGTCGAGGCGGAAGAGGTCGGCGAGTTCCTCGCTGTCGTCGGTGCGGCGCTCCATCGCGTCCAGCAGCGTGAGCTGGCGGTGCAGCAGGACCTGGCTGCGGCGGGCGAGGTTGACGAAGACCTCGGAGACGCCGTTGCGCAGGTTGTTCTGCCGCACGGTGGCCTCGACGACGGCCCGCTGGAGGGTGTTGAGCGCCTTGCCGACCTGCCCGACCTCGTCGTCCGGGTACTCCAGCCGCGGGACCTCGGTCTCGACGTCGATCTGCTCGCCGGCCGCCAGCCGCCGCATGACCTGCGGCAGCCGGGTGCCGGACACCTCCTGCGCGTCGCGGCGCAGCCCGGTGAGGTCGCGGATGAGGCCGCGCCCGATGCGCACCGACACGAACAGCGTGGCGATCACGGCGACCAGTCCGATACCGCCGACGAAGACCGCCTCGACGATCGTGGTCGTCGCGACCGGCGGGTCGGTGTCGCCGAACCGGCTCTGCACGGCGTCGTCCAGCCGGTTCAGGTCGTCCATCGTGGTCGCCGCGACCGACGGCCAGGACTCGTGGGCCGCGACGATCGGGGCGTTGGCCACGCCCGCGGCGATGACCGCGTCCTCGGCGGCGCGCAACGTCTTGCCGTTGCCGTCGCGCCAGTAGGCGTCGTAGCCGGCGCGCTGGTCGTCGCCCAGCAGCCACAGGCTCGACTCGTAGTCGTCGCGCTGGCCGGCCACCGCGAAGGTGAAGGACTTCAGCTCGGCGGCGCTCATGTGCCCGGCGCTGATCGCCGCGGCCATCAGCGCGTCCTCCCGGCTGATCTGGTCGCGGGCCATGCTCAGCTGGATGGCCGCTTGGTGCTGCTCGTCGCGCCGGAAGTCGTTGTACGGGTTGAGCGACTGGAAGAGCTGGAAGGCCGGCGTGATCATGTCGTTGTACGCCGTGTAGACGTCGTTGCGGCTGATCTTGCCGTCGTCCGCGCGCTGCCGCAGCGAGGTGAGGCCCTCGACGTTGCCGAGGAAGGCGTCCAGCCGGTGCCGGGACTCCGCCGTCAGGTCGCCGCGCACCCCGGTGGTGCTGATGCGCGTGCGCATCTTCGCGATCGAGCTGTCGGTGATCTGCTGCTGCTTGGTGTAGCCGATCCTGGCCTGCGAATCCCGCGGGTTGGCCGCGTAGATCATCGCCGCCCGGCGCTCCTGCTGAAGGCTCTGGGTGGCGGCGATACCGGGATACCCGATGTCGTCGGCGACACGCTTGACGTCGGGCCGGTCGAGCAGCTCCCTGCCCGTCACCACGGCGGCGAACGCCCAGATGACGGTCAGCGACGCCAGCGGGATCAGCAGCAGCGCCACGATCTTCCGCCGGATCGTCGTACCGCGAAAGCTCATGGCCTCCCCAACGGTCTCCCCCGTGTGGGGGCGGTTCACGCGTCTCGCGCGTCCAAACGGCGTGAGCCTACTACCGCCCCAGAGGTAACTCGAAAGTATGTATGTGAGTTGGGCAGATCTGCGGCGAAACGTTCCCCGGAATGCACCGGGAGGTTTCGGGGCAGCCAATCCTCATGGACGTGCAACGGCGGAACGTCTGGGTCGAGGAACCCGCCCGGCGGCCACGGATGGCGGACCCGGTACGGGCCGCGGCGGTACGGGCGGTGCTGCTCAGCGCGGTCGCCCTGGTGCAGGGCATGATCGACGTACTGCTCGCCCTCGGACGCTCGTGGCTGTCCGCGCCGGTACTGCTCACCACGGTGCTGACGTCGGTGGTCGCGACATGGGCGGTGCTGGACGTGTGGGTGACCCGGCAGGTGTGGAACCAGCGCAACGGGGTGCTGTCCAGCCCCAGCAGCGCCGCCCGGACCCGGCGGGCCGAGCGGCGCAGAGCCCGCAGGGAGGGGCGTGCGGCCGCGTCGCCGCAGCCCACCGGCGCGGGAGGACGGCGGCGCCCGCATATACCCCGGCACCTCGGCGTATGACGCGGCGGCCGGTCAGGAGCCGCCGGGCGCCTCCGGCGCGGACTGCGGGTCCCCGGCGGACGGCTCCGCCGGGGACGGCCCGGCGGCCTGCTGGGGGGCCTCCGGAGGGCGGCGGAACATACGGGTGGCGGTGATCTCGCCGTGGATCTGCTCGCCCTGCGCGTCCTGCACCGGCAGGCCGGGCCGCAGATGCTCCTCGACGCTGATGTACTTCAGGCCCGCGCGCAGATCCGCGTCGTTGCGCAGCCGCACCACGAGCGGGAATTCGGCGAGCGCCGTGGTGTCGAACAGCCCCGTCGTGTACAGGAGCTGCACGCCCAGCGCGTCGGCCACGGCCCGCTGGAGCTCCAGCAGGTAGGTGGCGTTGGCGCGGCCGATCGGGTTGTCGAGGAAGAGCGTGCCGGCGTGCCGCTGCCGGTCCCGGCCGCGGTCGTTGCTGCGCAGCGCGGCCATCGTGCAGTAGAGCGCGATCGCGGCGGTGAGCAGCTGGCCGCCGGAGAAGACGTCGCCCATCTGCCCGACCGGGACGCGCTCGGCGCGCAGCACCGCGTCCGGCTTGAGGATCTCGACCGCGACACCGCGCGGCTGGAGCGCGGCGGCGACCGCCCGCAGCAGCAGCGACATGCCGTCGCGCCGCAGATCGGCGTTCTTGCGCAGCGCCGACCTGGTCGCCTCGTCGATGACCTCGCCGAGCCGCTCGGTCAGCACCGACTGGTCGGGATCGTCGAATCGGATCCGCAGGAACTCCTGCCCCGACCACTCCCCCAGACCCTCCGGCAGCCGGGAGAGCCGCTGCGCCGAACGCAGCGTCGCCAGCGCCGACTCGACCAGGCCGCGCAGCCGGTCGACGATGATCTCCCGGTTGCGCTCCAACTGCTCCAGCTCGTCGGTGAGCACCCGCAGCCGGGGCGCGAAGGCCGCCGCCCACGCCGCCGCGTGCTCGGGCAGCGCCGCCGCGGGCAGCTCCCGGATCTGCTGCCGGGCCGGCGTCCTGACCTGCTCGAAGCGGACGGCGTTGGCGTGCCGGACGAGGACGTCCGCGGCCTCCCGCAGCCGCGTCTCGGCGGCGGACAGGTCGGCCGCGCAACCGCGCAGACTGCGCCGGGCCTCGGCCGCCGCCTGCCGGGCGGCCTCCTGGCTGCCCGGGTACGGCTCGGGCTCGTCCTCCTCCGGCTGCTGCGGGCCGGGCCCGTCCCGCAGCAGGTCGCGCAGCAGCGCGGCCGTCTCGTCGAAGCCGCCCGCGGCGTCCTCGGCCGCGCGGTGCGCGGCGACCAGGCCCGCGTGCGCGGCCGTCGCCTGCTCCAGCGCGTCGGTCCGCGCGGCGACCTCGGCGGTGGCCGCGCGCAGCAGCTCCTGGGCGTGCTCGGCGTCGCGCGGCACCAGGGCCTCGGGCAGTTCGGTGTGGTGCGGCTCGCCGTCGGCGGGGGCCAGCCGCTCGGCCTCGCCGCGCAGCCGGCCGAGCTGCTCGCTGGCGGCGGACGCGCGCGACTCCAGCGTCTGCACCAGCTCCTCCGCGCGGGCCGCGGCCGCCTGCCGGGACGGGCCGTCCGCGCCGTCGGGGCCCTCCAGCAGCTGGGCGGCGCGGCTGCGCACCTTGTTGGTCAGCCGGTCGAGCTCGACGAGCGCGGCGTTCTCGGTGCTCTCCGCGCGGGCCTGCTCGGCCCGCAGATCGGCGCCGACGCCCACCTTCTCGTAGACCTCGGAGGCCGCGCGGTAGGCCTCCCGCAGCGCGGGGAGCGACACGGCCGGGGCGGTCGCGTCCGGTTCCGGGCCGCCCTCGTCGGGCGCGCCCGCGATCTCGGCGCGCTCGGCGCGCAGCACACGGGCGGTACGGCGGGCGTCGTCGGACGCGCGCTGTGCGGCCCGGCGGTCCTCGTCCGCCGCGCGGGCCCGAGCCAGGCAGGCCTCCGCACGGGCCTCCGCCTCGGCGGCGTCCGCGGCCAGTTCGCGCGCCCGGCGCTGCCAGGTGGTGCGCTCGCGCAGCCGGTGGGCGAGCCCGGACAGCGCGTCGGCCGCACGCCGGGCCTGCTCGGCCGCGGCCCGGCGGACGTCGCTGTCCTGCGCGGCCTCGGCGGCGGCCGCCTCGGCCTCTGCCCGGTCGGTACGGGCGTCGGCCAGCTCGGCCCGGGTACGGCGGACGGTCTCGCGCGCCGCGGCGACCTCGTCGGCCAGCTCGGCGAGCCGCCCCTGCGGGCAGGCCGCGCGCCACGAGGCGAGCCGGGCGGCGAGCGTCCGGTCGAACGCCAGCCGGGCGGCCAGCGTCCGGATGTCCTCCTCGCGGGCGGTGGCGCGGGCGCGCAGCGCCTGCCGCTCGCCGTCCGCCGCGAACTCGTCGTGCATCGCCGGGTTCGGCGGGACGAGGAAGAGGTCGGGGCTGCCGGAACCGGTCGCGGGCGGCGGGGCCAGCAGCGCGGCAGCGGTGCCGACCGCGACCGCTGACCGCGGCAGCAGCGCGGCCTGCTCCAGCACCTCGCGGGCCCGCTGGTAGGAGCCCGCGTCGGTGACCACGACGCCGTCGACCAGCTCGGGGCGGGACGCCAGCACCAGGGCGTGGTCGGCCGGGTCGACGGCCTGGGCGAGGTAGCGCCAGCCCGGCAGCGCCGGGATGCCGTGCTCCCCGAGGAACTCGACGGTGGCCAGCACGTCGGGACCGGGCGGCAGCAGCCCGCCGTCGCCGAGCGCGGCGAGGATCCGGGCGTCGTCGGCCGCGGCGGTGCGCAGGTCGAACAACTGGCGCTCGGCGGAGGCGACGGCGCCGTCGAGCAGTTCGCGGAGCGGCTCGGCGAAGTCGTCGAGCACGGCGGGGGTGAGGCCGTCGCCGTCGGCGAACTCCACCGGCACGACGCGGGCACGCACGCCCCCGGGCCGGACTTCGGCAGCCGCCGCGGAGCGCCCGCGCGCGGCGCCGCCCGGGTCGCCGGACCGCCCGCCCGGGGCCGCGGCCTCGGCCCCGGAGCCGGGGCCGCCCGACCCGGGCCCGGCGGCGGTACCCCCGTCCGGGAAAGCATCGCGCGGGACGGCGGGGCCCGCCTCACCGGAGCCGCCGTCCACCGTGCCCGTAGCGCCGGAGCCGGCGGGTGCGTCACCCGAGCCCCCTTGGCCCGGGACGGCGGAGCCGCCGGGTACGTCACCCGTCGCGTGCGGGGCACCGGACCCGGCCGGGCCGTTGCCCGGACCACCGGGGCCGGCGGCCGTAGCCGCGTCCCCGGAAGCGCCACCGGCGCCGCCCGTCGCTGATCCGCCGGGCGCGCCGACGCCGCCGGGCGCGCCGACGCCGCCGGACGCGTCGCCCGAACCGTCCGGACCCGCCTCCCCGGGGTCGCCGGATGCGTCACCCGTCGTGTGCGGGACGCCGGACCCGGCCGGGCCGTTGTCCGCGCTTTCCGGGGCGGCGCCCGGGGTTCCCGGGCCGTTCGCGGCTCGCCCGCCCGCGTTCGGCTCGGCTGCCGGGAGGCCGCCGCCCGTGCGGGCGCCCGGCACCGTCGCGGACGGGGGCGGGGTGTCCGTCTCGGCCGCGCGCGGGGCGGGGAGGCTGAGCAGCGCGGTCATGCGGGGCTCGGCGGTCAGGGCGGTGGCGGCGACGGTGGCCGCGGTGAGGGCGGATTCGGCGGTGGACAGCGCGTCGGCGGCGCGGGCCGCGGCCAGTTCGGCGCGGGATTCGGTGCCGGCGGCCTCCCGTGCCCGGGTGGCGGCGGCACGCGCGGACTCGGCGGCGGCGCGGGCCAGGTCGGCGGCGGTCTCCTCGGCGTCGGCCGCGGCGAGGGCGGCGCGGGCCGGGTCGGCGTCCGGCGCGGAGTCGTCGAGCCAGCCGGACCGTACGGCCTGTGCGGTCTCCTGTTCGACCTCGGCGAGGCGCTGCGCGAGGTGCCCGGCCTCGCTGCGGGCGCGCTGCGCCTCGGTGGCGGCGGCGGTGGCGTCGCGGTGCGCGGCCTCGGACTGCGCCTGGAGCTGCGCCGAGCGCTCCTCCTCGGTGTCGGCCTGGGCCTCGGCGCGGGCGGCGGCCCCGTGCAGGGCGCGGACGAGGTCGGCGGCGGCGGTGGTACGGGCGGCGAGCGCGGGGGCGGCGTCCCGTTCGGCCTCGCGGATCGCCACGCTGACGCGGTGCAGCCGGTCCTCGGCGGCGCGCTGCCGCAGCACGGTCTCGGCGGCCTGCCAGGCGGAGTGCAGGGTGCGCGCGTCGGCCAGTTCGCGGCGCAGCGCGGTGGCGCCCTTGTCGGCGGCGGCGAGCGCGAGCGAGGCGTGCCGGTAGGCGATCTCCGCGGCGGTGAGCGCGCTGCCCGCGCGGGCCTGCCCGGCGTCGGTGACGGCGTGCGCGGCCTGCGCCATGTCCTGGGCGATGTCGGCGGTGCGGTCGCGTTCCTGGCGGGCGCGGGCGGTGAGGCGGCGGGCCAGCAGCCGGGTGCGGCGCTCGGACTGGGCGTGGACGGCGCGGGCCTGGTCGCGGGCCTCGGCGCTGTCGGCGATGCGCTGGAGGAGGTCGAGGGAGCCGGCGGTGAAGTCGCGTTCTGCGGTGAGTTCGGCGCGGCGGCCGAGTTTTCCGGCGAAGCCGTGGACGAGGTCGGCGAGGCCGTCCGTGTCGCGGGTGTCGGTGACGGCGCGCAGCAGCAGGTCGGTGAAGTCGGAGTCCTTCTTGACCGCGAAGAGGCCCGCGGCCTCGCCCTCGTCGGCGTTCATCTCGCGCTGGTAGCGGAAGAGTTCGGGGTCCAGGCCGAGGTCGCCGAGGTGTTCGTTCCAGCGGTCGTGGATCTCCTCCCACACCACGTCGAGATGCGGGTAGGCCTTGCCGGCCTCGGTGAGGGCGTCCCGGAAGCCCTTCATGGTGCGGCGCCGGCCGCGTGCTCCGGAGGCGCCCTCGACGGGCGGTCGCACCGCGGTGGACTCGGCGACCGGCAGCGAGTCCAGGCTCATGCCGGGCCCGGGGCGGAAGGAGTACCAGGCCTCGGCGAACTTGCGCGGGTCGGTGGAGACCTGGCGGCCGCGCCACTCGCTGACCTTGCCGACGACGACCAGTTCGCCGGTCAGCGTGTGCTGCCACTCCAGGGCGACGTGCCCGCAGTCGTCGGCGAGCAGGAACTTGCGCAGCACGCCGGAGCTGGCGCCGCCCAGGGTGTTGCGGTGGCCGGGCAGCATGACCGAGAAGATCAGCTTGAGCAGGACGGACTTGCCGCCGCCGTTCTCCAGGAAGAGCACGCCCGCGGGGGCGGGGCGGCGCGGCGGGCCGGCCGGCTCGTCCGCGAAGAAGTCGCCCTGGGCCGGGGCGGGCTGCGGCACGGGTTCGCCGACGCCCCGCAGATCGAGCACGGTGTCGGCGTAGCGCGCGCCGGCGGGCCCGATGGAGTAGAGGCGGAGTCGGGAAAGCTCGTACATGCGGCGGACTCTCGTGGCTGGGTGGGTCGGTGGCGGGTGGTCGGGGTCGGGGGCCGGGCGGTCAGGCGGGGGTGTGGAAGGGCAGTCCCGCGTCGGCGACCAGGTCCGTGCCGTCGTCGGAGGCGGCGGGCAGCAGGCTCGCGGTGCCGTCGGTGACGGGGACGACGCCCAGTTCCAGCAGTTCGGCCATGGCGGCGCTGCCCGCCATGTCTCGGACCTGGAGCTGGTAGCGGGCGGTGGTGCGGAACGTGCCGCCCGCCTCGTCGCCGGTGCGCTGGAGGAAGCCGGAGTCGACCAGGAAGGCGACGGCCTTGGCGATGATGCCGGTGGTGGAACCGGCCAGCCGCCGGGCGTCCTTGGTCGCGCCGGTCGCGCTGCGCCTGCTGTAGACCCGCCAGGCGGCTTCGAGGCCCGGGGCGTCGCTCGCCGGGTCGGTGATCTCGCCGCTCTCGTCGGCCCGCTCCTCCAGCCGACGGCAGGCCTGGCGGACGAAGGCGTCCACCCCGTTGACGGTGATACGGCCGATGTAGCCGTCGTCCGCGAGGTCCTCGGGGCGGGGGAAGGCGAGTGCGGCGGCGGCCAGGTGGGCGAGGCCGTGCAGGAAGCGGTCGCCGGCGTCGGAGGCGGCGCGCCGGGCGTAGTCGCCCATGCGGACGGCGAAGACGGAGTCCTCGGCGGCGGCCACGGCCATTCCGGCGCGCGGCGAGACCTCCAGGACGATCAGGCCGAGCCCGGCGGCGACCGCGTCGGCGGTGCGGGCGAAGCCCGGGTCCTCGCGGTGGCGGCGGATCAGCTCGGCGTACTCGGCGTCGCGGGCGGGCAGCAGCTTGGGCTGGAGGCCGAAGCCGACCAGCCGGGCGGCGTCGGCGACGTCCCCGGCGGTCAGCGCGACGCCCTCCCGGTCGCGCAGCCCGTCCCGTTCGCGCGGGGCCTCGCGGGGCTGGTCGTACGTGTCGGGGGCGTCGGGGGCCTCGTACGCGGTGTCGCGGCCCGTTCCCGTGCCGGGGGCGGGGGCCGCCGCGCCCCGGCGGTCGGTGCGCTCCTCGCGGTCGTCGGTCACGGCGTCCTCTCCTTGTGCTCCTTGGGCTCCGCGGGGCGGCTCTCCAGGCGGGCGGTGCCGAGGACGAGGTCGGCGCCGCCGAATTCCGGGTCGTCCAGTTCGGTGCCGTCGTCGACGGCGAAGAGCAGGTGCGGTTCGCCCTGCCGTACGGCGGTGCCCACCGGCGGCGACGCGGCGTGCAGGGCCAGCAGCGCGACCAGGTAGGGCAGTTCGGGGTCGATCTCGCGGGCGCGGGCGAGCAGCCCGGACAGCCGGCGCGGGGCGTCGTGCGGCAGGTCCAGCAGGTCGAGGGCGGCTTCGAGCTGCTCGTCGGAGAAGCGGCTGTCGTCCGGGGTGGCGACGAGATCGGGCTCGGGCATCTCGGCGCCGAGGTGGTCGCGTTCCAGCGGCGGGGTGAGCAGCAGCTCGACCAGGTCGGTGACGCGGACGGCGGACGGGGTGCGCAGGCCCGTGCCGCGCGCGAAGAAGGCGTCGGTGACCCGGGAGGCCTGCTCGACCGGCAGCGGCAGCAGCGGTGCGACGAGCTGCCCGTACAGGTCGAGCCCGGCGCGGGCGGGGGGCGTGGCGAAGGCCTGCCGGTCCTGCTCGGCGCGGAAGAGCGGGCCGGCCTCCAGCAGCCGGGACTGGAGCTGGGTGTGCCGCCGGATGCAGTCCTTGACGATGTCGACGAGTTCGGCGGCGCGCCGCTTGTGCTCGGGATCCTCGGCCTCGTCGCGCGCCTTGCGGATGTTGGTCAGGATCGCGTTCTCGTGCCGGTAGCGGTCGGCGACGTGGTCGAGGGCCTCGCTGATCAGGTCGGGGACCTGCCGCAGCCAGTCGACCGCCCGGACGTTGCGCCGCGTCGCCTCCAGGGTGCGGCGCAGCGTCTCGGCGTACTGCACCGTGCGGTAGCGGGCCTGCTCGGCGGCGAGCTGGGCGTCGGCCAGCCTGCCCCGGCTGATCAGCACCTCCAGCTTGACCTCGGCGGCGATCTGGGCGCTGGTGACGTCGGTGTCCAGGGCGCCGACCAGGACGTTGACGGCCTCGTCGGTGGCGCGCAGGTAGACACTGCCGCCGGGGCCGGGCACCTCCTCGACGAGCTTGAAGTCGTAGTCCCTGCGGACGTACTCCCCGTCGGGGCCGAACGTGCCGTAGACGGCGCGGAATCCGCGGTCGGCACTGCCGACGTTGATCAGGTTCTCCAGCACCCAGCGGGCGACCCGCTCGTGCTCGGCGTGCGAGCGCGACGGCGTCTGGGCGGCGACCCGGGGCATCAGCCTGGCCACTATCTGGTCGTGGTCGGCGCCGGTGTCGAAGTCCATGTGGAGGGTGACCAGGTCGATCGCGGCGAGCGCGACCTCCGCCATCGCGTACACCGAATACTCACCCGCGAGATTCGCCTTGCGGGTGTCCAGGTCGTGCAGCGGGGCGGTGCAGGCGAGCGCCTTGAGACGGCGGGCCAGGCCCTCGTCGGCGGCGGGGCCCGGAGCCGGCCGGGGGGCACCCGGCAGCGGATACGGGACGGTCGTGGTCACGCCCCACACCCTAGGCGGTGCCACCGACATCGCACGAAACGGCACGGATCGGCACGGGGCGGACGCCCGTTGTCGGTGCGGGATGCCATGATCGGTCCAGCGGCATCGTATCGGCAGGCGCGGGGGCCGGCCGACCGGGCGCGGGCAGGGAGAGGACGGCGAGCGGCATGGCGGACGGCGCGGGAGGCGAGGCGGCCGCGGACTCCGGCGGCGGTACGGCCGGGGCGGTCGTCGATCTCAACGCCGATCTCGGCGAGGGCTTCGGCCGCTGGCATCTCACCGACGACGACGCGCTGCTGGAGGTCGTCACGAGCGCCAACGTCGCGTGCGGCTTCCACGCGGGCGATCCGGCGACGATGCGGCGGGTGTGCGAGCGGGCCGCGGCGAGCGGGGTGCGGATCGGGGCGCAGGTGTCCTACCGCGACCTCGCGGGCTTCGGGCGCCGCGCGATGGACGTGCCGCCGGGCGAGCTGGCGGCGGAAGTGGCGTACCAGATCGGGGCGCTGGAGATCTTCGCACGGGCCGCGGGCGCCGGGGTGGCGTACGTCAAACCGCACGGGGCTCTCTACAACCGGGCGGTGCACGACGCCGAGCAGGCCGCCGCGATCGTCGAGGGGGTGCTGCTCGCCGGGCGGCTGCCCGTGCTGGGGCTGCCCGGCTCGGAACTGCTCGCGGCCGCGTCCGCCGCCGGACTGCCCGCGGTGGCCGAGGCGTTCGCGGACCGCGCGTACACCCCGCGGGGAACGCTGGTGCCGCGCCGTGAGCCCGGTGCGGTGGTCGGCGAGCCGGACGCGGTGGTGGAACGGGCGGTGCGGATCGCCTCCGGCGCGGGAGTGGTCGCCGTGGACGGGCAGCCGGTGGCGGTCGCGGCGCGCTCGCTGTGCGTCCACGGCGACACGCCGGGCGCCGCCAGGCTCGCCGCCCGGGTCCGGGAGGCGCTGGAGGGCGCCGGGCTGCGAGTGGCGGCGTTCGTATGACGTACGGGGCGGCCGGTGCCGGACGCGTGGCGCGGCGGCGGGCGGCGGGCCGCTCCCGGGAGGTGAGGTCGGCGTGAGATGCCGGGTGCTGCCGATGGGGCGCGACGCGGTGCTGGTCGAGACCGAGGACGGCGAGCGGGCGCAGGCGCTGCACGCCGAACTGCTGCGGCGGCGCACCGCCGGGGAGTTCGCGGAGGTGCGGGAGATCGTGCCCGCCGCGCGCACGGTACTGGTCGCGGGCCTCGCCGATCCGCGCGGCTTCGCCGCCGCCGTGACCGGCTGGGAGGTGCCGCCCGTCGTGCCGGGCGACGGCGAGCCGCGGGAGCTGCCGGTGCGTTTCGACGGGCCCGACGTGGCGGAGGTGGCCGCGCTGTGGTCGGTCCGCCCGGAGGAGCTGCCCGGCATCGTCACGGCGACGCCCTTCCGGGTCGCCTTCTGCGGCTTCGCACCCGGCTTCGCCTACCTGACCGGCCTCCCGCCCGAGCTGCACGTCCCGCGCCGCCCGACCCCGCGCACCGCCGTCCCCGCGGGCTCGGTCGCCCTGGCTGGCCCCTACGCGGGCGCCTACCCCCGCTCCTCCCCCGGCGGCTGGCAGCTCATCGGCACGACGGACGCCCCGCTGTGGGAGCCGTCCCGCGACCCGGCCGCCCTGCTGTCGCCGGGCACGGAGGTCCGCTTCGTGGAGGTGACGCCATGACCCGCCGGACGGGTGGCGGCCGGCCCGGGCGGGCGCGCCACGCCTCCCGGCCGCTCCGGTGGCCGTGGGAGCCGGAGCCGAGCGCACCCACCACGCTTCTGGGCCGATTCGCGGGCGGCGGGAGCCGGAGTCGAGCTCCCGCGCGGGCGCGCTCCCCGTGGCGGTGGGGCGGCGGGCACCACACCCCCGGGCGGTGCGGGCCGGGCCGCCCCGGGCGGGAGTGCGTGCGGTCGGCCGGTGCCCGGCGGGGGCCGGACGCGGGCGGGGCCGTCACGGTGGCCGGTACCGTATCCGCTCGTGGGCGGCGGCGGTCCGGCGGCGATCGGGGCCTTGCGGCGTAGGGGGATGGGCGGTGAGCGGCATGAGGTTCGTCGTGGTGCGGGCGGGGGCGCTGACGACCGTCCAGGACCTGGGGCGCGCCGGGTACGCGCATCTGGGGGTGCCGCGTTCGGGGGCGCTGGACGTACCGGCGTACCGGCTCGCGAACCGGCTGGTCGGCAACACCGAGGGGGCCGCCGCGCTGGAGACGACGGTCAACGGCTGCGCGCTGCGGGCCGTACGCCCGCTGCTCGTCGCCGTGACCGGCGCGCCCTGCCCGGTACGGGTCGGCGGGCGGCCCGCAGCGTGGGGCGCGCCCGTGCGGGTGCCGGACGGCGCGGTCCTGGAGGTCGGTGCCGCGACGGCCGGTCTGCGCTCGTACGTCGCCGTCGCGGGAGGACTCGCCGTCGAACCGGTGCTGGGCAGCCGCTCCGCCGACCTGCTCTCCGGGCTCGGACCCGCACCGCTCACCGATGGCGCCGAACTGCCCGTCGGCTCCGAGCGCGGTGCCGGCTGCGCCGCCGCCGACGTCCTGCCGTACGGGCCCGCGGGCGGTGAGCTGGTCCTGCCGCTGGTGCCGGGGCCGCGCGACGACTGGTTCGCGCCCGGCGCGCTGACCGAACTGGTCACCGGCGCCTACGCCGTCTCCCCCGCCTCCAACCGGATCGGCCTGCGCACCGCCGGGCCCGCACTGCGGCGGGCGGACGGGCGCGACGGGGAACTGCCGAGCGAACCCATGGTGCCCGGCGCCGTCCAGGTGCCGCCGGACGGGCACCCCGTCGTCTTCCTCGCCGACCACCCGACGACCGGCGGCTACCCGGTGATCGGCGTCGTGCCCGAGGAGTCGCTGCCCGCCGCGGCCCAGTCCGTGCCGGGCAGCAGGATCCGCTTCGTCGTACTGCGTTCGGCCCGGCCCGCGGTGTGAACCGGCGGCGCCGCCTCGACGCCCAGCGCGTCCAGGGCCCGCGCGGTCTCCTCCCGGGCGGCGTGGTCGAGGAGCGGCGCGGTGCCGCGGGCGGTGTGCCGGTACTCCTCCGCCGCCAGCCGCAGCAGGTCGGGCAGCAGGTCCGTGCAGCGGTCCGCGACCCACTTCGTCCCGCGCGTCGCCATCCACCACACCGAGGCGGTGCGGCCCGGCGGCGGACCGTCCGGCGCGAGCCGCGGCGCGGGCCCCGCGGCCAGGCCCGCCCCCACGAGCAGCGCGTGGAAATCGGCGGCCAGCATCCGGTGCCCGGTCTCGCTCGGGTGCAGCCGGTCGGCGCTCAGCGCGCCGGGGCTCGTCGCCCACGGCCGCCGGGCGGCGTGCAGATGCAGGGCCCCGTGGTGCGCGGACAGGGCGTGCACGGTGTCGTTGAGCGCGCTCATCCGGCGGCCCAGCGGGCGCGCCAGCGGCCACGGCAGGCGCAGCACGGAGCCGGGGTCCGGGAGGCAGGCGGTGAGCACGACCGTGCCGCGGGCGCGCAGCGCGCCCAGCACGGTGTGGAGTTCGGCCGCGGTGCGGTCGATCGCGAAACCGCCGCGCAGGGTGTCGTTGCCGCCGACCAGGACGGAGGCGAGGTGGGGGCTGTAGTCGAGCGCCGCGCTCAGCTGCGGGCCGGCCACGTCACCGCTGCGGGCGCCGCTGCGGGCGAGGTTGAGGAGGTCGGCGGCGAGGCTCGCGGCGAGGATGCCGGCCCAGCCGCGCCAGCCGCCGGCCGGCGCGGGGTCGCCGAGGCCCTCGCTGACGGAGTCGCCGAGGGCGGCGAACCTGAGCTCACTCATGGGCGTGGCCTTTCACCGCGGGCCTGCCACTTGGTCCCGCCGGGTGCCTTGCGCGCCGTGGGGGCTGGGCGCGCAGTTCCCCGCGCCCCTGAAGGGGCTGCCACCTGGCGGCGCCGGGTGCCTTCCCCGCCGTAGGAGCCGGGCGCGCAGTTCCTCGCGCCCCTCGCCACGGGGTGCCGAGACCCGTTTGTTCGCGAACCTCCGCCGGTACAGGGCCGGGCGCGCAGTTCCCCGCGCCCCTGAAGGGGTGCCACCTGGCACCGCCGGGTGCCCTTCCCGCCGTAGGAGCCGGGCGCGCAGTTCCCCGCGCCCCTCGCCACAGGGTGCCGAGACCCGTTTGCTCGCGAACCTCCGCCGGTACAGGGCCGGGCGCGCAGTTCCCCGCGCCCCTGAAGGGGTGCCACCTGGCACCGCCGGGCGGCCTGCGCGCAGTTGTCGCGCCGCTCGGCACGGGGTGCCGGGACCCGTTTGTTCGGGAACCTCCGCCGGGACGGGGCCGGGTGCGCGGTTGCTCGCGTCGTTGAGGGGGTGCGCTCATCGGGGGAGGTCCGCGGGGAGGGCGGTGTGGGCGGTGAGGAAGGCGGAGACGGCGGCGGGCCAGGTGTAGAGCTCGGCGCGGGTGCGGGCGCGGGTGCGGCGGGTGGGGGCGGGTACCGCGAGGAGGGCGCGGACGGCGGCGGCCAGTTCCGCGGGGGTCGTGCCGGAGCCGCCCGCGGGGCCGATGATGTCGGGGAGGGCGGATCGGGTGCTGGCCACCACGGGCGTGCCGCAGGCCAGCGCTTCGAGGGCGGCGAGCCCGAAGGTCTCGACGGGGCCCGGGGCCAGTGCGACGTCGGCGGTCGCGAGGATCGCCGCGAGGTCCTCGCGGCGGGCGACATGGCCGAGGAAGGTCACGGGCAGCCGTGCCGACCTGGCGTGGGTGGTGAGGCGGGTGCGCAGCGGCCCCTCCCCCGCGACGACGAGGGCGGCGTCGACGCCGGCCCGCCGCAGGTGCGCGAGGGCCTGCAACGCGTCGTCGGGCCGCTTCTCGGGGCTCAGCCGGGAGCAGAGCACGAGCATGACGGCGGCGCCGTGCGCGTACCGCTCCCGCAGGCCGGGGTCGTGGTGGCCGGGGTGCAGGCCGCTGAGGTCGACGCCGAGCGGGGCGCGGACGACGTTGCGGGCGCCGATCCGGCGGAATTCCGCCTCGGCCCACGCGGTGGTGCACACGACGCGCGTGTAGGAGTGCGCGGTGCGCCGGTTGAGCGCGTCGGCGGCGCGGCGGGCGGCGGCGCCCGGGACGCCCCATGTGCCGAGGACGCCGTCGGCGCTCTCGTGCGACACCATGACGGCGGGCACTCTGCGCCGCCGGGCCCATTCGCCGGTCCAGCGCAGGGTGGTGCGGTCGGAGACCTCCAGCCGGTCGGGCGCGAGGGATTCGAGGACGGCGGCGACGGGCGCGCGGCGGGCGAGGACGCGGTAGCCGCCACTGCCGGGGATCTCCGGGCCGGGCAGGGTGATGACGCGGCCCTGCGGGGTGATCTCGTCGGACGCCTCGGGGCCGGGGATGACGAGGACGGGTTCGTGGCCCGCCGCCGCGTACCCCTCGCCGAGGTGGCGCAGCGCGGTGCGCAGGCCGCCGGAGACGGGGGTGACGAAGTTCGCGACGCGGACGATGCGCAGGCCGGAGGTCTTCATGCGGCGACCCGCGCGCGCTCGCCGAGCACCTGGTCGTAGTGGGAGAGCAGCACGTCGCCGACGGCCTCCCAGCTGCGGGCGGCGACGGTGTCGCGGGCGGCGGCCCCGTAGCGCAGGCGCAGCCGCGGGTCGGCGTGCAGCAGCCGGACGGCGGTACGGATCGCGAGGTCGTCGCCGGGCGGCACGAGCAGGCCGGTGCGGCCGTGGTCGACGAGGTCGAGGGGGCCGCCGGCGGCGGGCGCGACGACGGGGACGCCGCTGGCCATGGCCTCCTGGACGGTCTGGCAGAACGTCTCGAAGGGGCCGGTATGGCAGAAGACGTCGAGGGAGGCGAAGATCCGGGCGAGGTCGTCGCCGGTCCTGCGGCCGAGGAAGACCGCGCCCGGCATCGCCTGGCGCAGGCCGGGCTCGCTGGGGCCGTCACCGACCACGACGACCCGCACACCGGGCAGTTCGCAGGTCCCGGCGAGGAGTTCGACGTGCTTCTCGGCGGCGAGCCGGCCGACGTAGCCGACGATCAGCTCGCCGCGCGGGGCGAGTTCGCGGCGCAGCGCGTCGTCGCGGCGGCGGGGGTGGAAGCGGACCGCGTCGACGCCGCGCGGCCACAGGTGGACGCGGGGGACGCCGTGCTCGGTGAGCGCGGTGACGGACGCGCTGGACGGGGCGAGCGTGCGGGCGGCGGCGGAGTGGACGGCGCGGATCCGGCGCCAGGCGGCGGCCTCACCGGCGTTGAGGTACGTCCTGGCGTATCCGGCGAGGTCGGTCTGGTAGACGGCGACGGCGGGGATGTGCAGCCGGGTCGCGGCGGCCTGGCCGCGGACGCCGAGGACGAAGGGGCTGGCCAGGTGGACGATATCGGCGCGGTGCGCGGCGATCGCGGCGGCGGTGCGGCGGCCGGGCAGCGCGACGCGGACCTGGGGGTAGCCGGGCAGCGGGAGCGAGGGGACGCGGACGACCGGGCACGGGTCGTCGGACTGCTGGTCGCCCGGTCCTGCGGGGGCGATGACCAGCGGGTCGTGGCCGGTCCTGGCGAGGTGTTCGGCGGTGCGCAGGGCGCAGTGGGCGACACCGTTGACGTCGGGCGGGAAGGATTCCGTGACGATGGCGACTCTCATACGGAGGTTGTCGCCGGACTGGACGTTGTCACGGCCACGAGGATCTTTCCCGAAGGGGAACGCCCCGTGAGCGTTGGCCCGCGCCTGACCCTCCGGGCAGGACGGCCACGGCGCACGCGTCCGTGCAGGCCGCCCGAAGCCCCCGGGACGGTGAACCCGGCCCATGGCAACGGCCCCGTCGAGCCTAGGACAGCGTCCTACCCACCGGGCGCGGCATCCGCCGCGCAAGCCACCTTCCGGCCCACCCGGCACGCGCCCGCGTCGCCGGGCCAATCGCGCCGCGCCCTCCCGCCGGGACGCGTCCCGCGGGCACCGTCGCCAACCGTGGCGCCCGCGCGGGACGAGGGCGCCTACGCCCGCGCGCTCAGCGTGCGGTGCCGCCGGAGCTGAGTCTGCCGCGGACGGCGGTCTGCACCTCGGCCTCCTCGGCCGGATCGGCGGCGAGGCGGCGCAGTTGGGTCAGGACTCGGACGTCGCCGGAGGCGGCGCGGTGGGCGGCCAGTTCGCGGGTGGCCTCCTCGCAGTCCCACAGGCACTCCACGGCGAAGCCCGCGGCGAAGCCGGGGTCGGCGGCGGCGAGGGCGCGGGCGGCGGTGCCGCGCAGCTGCGAGCTGGCCGTCTCGCGGTACAGGTGGCGCAGCAGGGGTGCGGCGTGGCAGGCGGCGAGCCGGCCGGCGCCCTCGACGAGCGGCTCGATGCCCTCGGCGTCGGCGCCGTCGTTCCGGACGGCGCGGCGCAGCGCGGCGAGGACCAGTTCGCTGTCGGCGGGGCCGCCGTGCCGCGCGAGGGTGCGGGCGGCGGCGGCGCCGAGCGCGTCGGTGCGGGGGGCCCAGGAGCGGGCGCGTTCCAGGGCGTCGTCGTCGTGCATGCGTTCGAAGGATTCGACGGCAGCCCGCGCCACCCGCTCGTCGGCGGATTCGGCGGCGGCGCCGATCAGGTCGAGGCAGCGCGGTTCGCGGCGGTCGGACAGGTGCCTGAGGGCGGCGGCGCGGGCGGCGGAGGGGCCGTGCTCGGCGGCCGCGAGCAGCGCGGGGCGGTCCTCGGGCCCGGCGACGGCGGCCAGGCAGCGGGCGGCGGGCTGGTCCCG
The DNA here is from genome assembly GCF_044332905.1 of Streptomyces sp. NPDC021224. NCBI lineage: Bacteria > Bacillati > Actinomycetota > Actinomycetes > Kitasatosporales > Streptomycetaceae > Streptomyces > Streptomyces sp. NPDC021224. The sequence continues at coordinate 39,027 of NZ_JBIRPW010000004.1, forward strand.
TTCGGCGGCGGGGTGGGCGTCCAGGCCCTGCTGCGCCCAGTCCAGGACGGCGGCGACTCCCCAGCCGGGGGTGGGGCCGGCCGAGCGCATCTGGCGCTGCCAGCGGTCGAAACTGACCTGTTCGCCGGCCCGCCGGACGCGTTCGGCGGTCGCGGGGTGTACGGCGTCCTCGGCCCACAGCTGCCAGGGCCGGGGCTCGTAGGCCTCGCGGACGGCGCGGGCGAGGTCCGCGTCGCCCTCGGGGGTCTGCGGGAAGCGGGCGACCACGGCGGGGCCGAGGGCGCGCAGCCCGGCCTCCCCGTCGCGGACGGCGAGTTCGTCGAGGGCCCATTCCCAGCAGCCGCCGGTCGCGGCGTAGCGGCGCAGCAGCCGCAGCGCGTCCCGCCTGCCGTATCCGGCGAGGTGGCCGAGGACGGACAGGGCCAGGCCGCAGCGGTGCTCGTCGGGGGCGATCACGTCGTCGGGCTGGAAGAGGTGCTGTTCGATCCCGTCGAGCGGGCCCTCCAGGTCGGAGTAGAGCCGCGCGTAGTAGAGGGAGCGCGACTCGACCCGCCAGTCCAGCCGGGGGTCGCGCAGCACGCAGTGCTCCAGGGCGGCGAGTGCCTCGGCCCGGGGCGCCGCGAGGGCGTGCAGGGGCCCGTCTCCGCGCCCCCGCTGGAGGAGGCCGAGAAGAGTGCCACTGGGCGCTATGTCTGGGTCGAACATGAGGTCAGCATCCGGTGCGGGGGATTCCATGGCAACGGGATTTCCGCTGCTGATGCCCGGCATCCTTACCGGCCACCGGGCATTTCATGCCTGGCGGCAGGGGCGGACCACGAGGGGGACGGGCGGCCGCAGCCTACCGACTCAGGGCCGCGCTGTCGCTTCCGGTACCCCCGCGACCAGGAGCAAGATGGCTCCAGCACGTCGGGCAGGTGTCCGCGCAACAGCGGCCGGACGGCCATCGGGTGGCGCAAAACGCGCTGAGCACGTGGCATATGCCAGAAGCACCACCGGATCGGGTATCGCGGAAACCCTTACGGCCCATCGCTCCCTGTGCAACAGTCGTTACCGGCCCCTTCCGTCCGCCACGGCCGAGAGCGCCTGCCAGCAGACACGTTCGGAGTGCGTCATGCCGTCCCCAACGCATGCGGATCACACCGCCGCGCAGTTGCCCGACCCCGGTGCGGTGGACGCGCTCATCACCGAGGCGCGTCAGCTGCGGACCCGGGTCGACGCGATGCTGCGCGACGGCGACGGCCACACCGATCCCCAGCTGCGCTGGCGGCGCGCGCTGTGCGACCTCGCGGTGCACCAGCTCGACGACCTCGGCGCCCACCTCGGGCAGCTGCGGGACGGGCTCGGTGACATCGCCACACCCGACGGGCGGCCGCCGCTGCTGGACGTGCCGCTGCGCGACGGCGGGCCCGACGCGGCTGCCGTGGGCGCGCTGGGCCGGGCGGGCAGCGCGCAGTGGGATCTGCTCACCGACACCGCGCACTGGTCGGACGAGCTCTTCCGGATCTTCGGCCGCACCCCGGACGACGGGCCGCTCACCCTGGACGAGCTGCCGTCGTGGCTGTTCGCCGAGGACCAGGCGCTGCTGACCGGCATGGTGACCGGCTGCCTGGTGGACGGGCGCCCGATCGACGGGGAGTTCCGCATCGTGCGCGGCGACGGCTCGGTCCGCACCGTGCACATGGTCGGCGAGCCGGTGCTCGGCACCGACGGCGGCACGGAGTCGATGTGGGCGGTGCTGCGGGACGTCAGCGACCTGCGGCGCAGCCAGCGCACCCTGCGCGAGACCAGGGAGTCGCTGCAGCGGCAGCGGCAGATCGCACAGACCGAGCGGCGGATGGCGGTCGAGCTGCAGGAAGCCGTGCTGCCCCCGTGGCGCGGCGCCCAGCGCTTCCCGCAGGACGGGGGGCCGACCACGATGGATCTGGCGGCGCACTACCTGCCGTCGGCGACCAGCGCGCTCATCGGCGGCGACTGGTACGACGCGATGCAGTTGCCGGACGGCTCGTCCTTACTGACCGTCGGCGATCTCACCGGCCACGGCGTCGCCGCCACGTCCGGCATGGCGATGCTGCTCGGCGCGCTGCGCGGCATGGCCGTCGCGGGCCTCCAGCCCGGCCCGCTGATGGGCTGGCTCAACGAACTGCTCGACACCTCCCCGCAGCCCGCGCTGGGCAGCGCGCTGTGCTGCCGCTACGACCCGGGCACCCGGGTGCTGCACTGGGCGCAGGCCGGCCACCCCGCCCCGCTGCTCTTCCGCGACGGGACAGGGCGGCTGCTGGACGCGCCGGACGGCGTGCTGCTCGGCGCCACCTCGGGTGCGCAGTACGCCCAGGCCACCGAGCAGCTCGCGCCCGGCGACCTGCTGGTGCTGCACACCGACGGACTCGTTCCGCGGCGCGCCACGGCCGACGGCCAGGGCGTCCAGGATGCCGACGGGGGCGGGCACCGGCTGCTGTCCATGGCACCGCGGCTCACCGCCGCCAGGAGCGCGCAGGACTGCGTACGGCTGGTGGCGGAGGAGTTCGGCACCCCGGACCGCGAGGACGACGCGTGCGTGCTGATCGCCAGGATCGGCTGAACGGCACCAGCGCGGCGCGCACCGGAAGACGGCCGTACGGTGCCGGGTCAGCGGCAGCGGACAGCCGAAAAGACGTCCTGGGCCTGAGGGATGAGGAGTGCGAAGTACGGGTACCCGGCGAGGCGCTCAGACCTCACGGTAGCGGGCGGCGCCGGTGCCTCCCCCCTTCTGCCGCGGCAGCTTCGACTCGATCTCCTTGCGCAGATCCTGCACCCGGCTGTAGTCGGAGTAGCGTCCGGTGAGGCGGTACATCTCGCGCAGCCGGTCCCAGGTGCGGTGCGAGGAGGTCTGGCCGATGGTGAGCAGCGCCATCCGGGCGTAGCGGTCGGCCTGGTCGGGGTCGTCGGCGATGAAGCAGGCCGAGGCGAGCGACAGGTAGTCGAAGATCGTCGACCGCTCGTGGCCGTCGGTACGCAGCGCGAGCGCCTGCTTGGCGTGGTGCTGGGCCTGGGCGGCGGCGGCGGGGTCGTGCTCGGCGAGGGTGCGGTAGGCGAGCGCCTGCATGCCGTGCAGGTCGGCCTCGTCGAAGTTCTGCATCCAGTCGGGCGCGGGGCCCTCGGTGCGGTCCGAGACGAACAGCTCCTCGGCCTCGCCGAGCGTGCGGCGCATCGCCTGGCCGCGTCCCATCGACGCCTGCGCCCAGGCCTCGATGGTGTGCAGCATGGCGCGGGTGCGCGGCAGCGACTGCTCGCCCGCGCCGGACTGCGCGAGCTTCATCAGGTCCAGTGCCTGCTCGGGCTTGCCGAGGTGCACCATCTGGCGGGCGGCACGGGAGAGCGCCTCGCCGGCCCGCGGCCGGTCGCCGCCCTCGCGCGCGGCGTGCGCGGCGATCAGGAAGTACTTCTGCGCGGTGGGTTCGAGGCCGATGTCGTGGGACATCCAGCCGGCCAGGACCGCGAGGTTGGCGGCCACGCCCCACAGCCTGCGCTGGAGGTGCGCCGGGTGGTGGTAGGAGAGCATGCCGCCGACCTCGTTGAGCTGGCCGACGACGGCCTTGCGCTGGAGCCCGCCGCCGCGCGAGGCGTCCCAGGCCCGGAAGACCTGGACGGAGGCCTCCAGCGAGTCGACCTCCTGCGAGCCGACCGGGGCCGCCTCGTAGCGGTCGTAGTCGGCGGGGTCGGCGTGCAGCGGGTTGTCGAGGACCGGGGCGTCGGCCGCGAGGGCCGGGTCGGAGTGCAGCCAGTCGTACATGGCGTTGCTGATGACGGTGCTGGAGGCGAGCGCGGCGCCCGCGCCCACCAGACCGCGTCGGTTGAGCATGAGGTCCATTCCCGTGAATTCGGTGAGGACCGCGGCCGTTCTGTCCGGCGCCCACGGAAGGCCGTCACCGGCCTTCTTCCTGGTCGTCTGCCGGCGCCGGTCGAACCCGAGATCCTCGATGGTCACGACACGGCCGAGACGCTCGGTGAACAACACGGACAGCACCTTCGGCACGGGATCGCGCGGCGACTCCCCGGTGTCGATCCAGCGGCGAACCCGCGAGGTGTCGGTCGCCAGCTGCGGGTGGCCCATGGCCGCCGCCTGCCGGTTGACCAGCCGTGCGAGCTCGCCCTTGGACCAGCCGGTGAGTGCGAACAGGTCCGCGAGTCGGGTGTTGGCCACATTGCCCACGTCAAGCCCCCAGGTTCCTCGGCGCTGTTGACACTATTCCCCCCGGCATCCCCCCGACATGGGCCCCGTGACTATTCGCCAGGGTTCGCCAGGGTCCGCCAGATGGTCTGCCACGGCCCCCGGGGTGTCAGGTAGGAACGCGCCACCCCGTCCCGGCGCCGCATTCCCCAGGGTGCGGTGCCGGGCCGGGGCCCGGCGTTTCCTCACCTGCTGGCACACGAAGGGATCGTTTCCTCCCATGTATTCGGCATCGTCCTCCGTGTCCACCCCGCCCCGTCCCGCACCGGCCCGGCCCGCCGCGGCCCGCGCGGGCTTCCCCTCCGTGCCCGAACCGGCGCTCCGGCCACGGCCGACGGCCGGCCTGCGGCGCGCGACGCTCGGCGGGACCCATCCGCTGAGCGGGAGACTCGACTTGACCGGCCCGCAGGGAGCCCAGCTGCGTACCGCGGTCGCCGCGGTGCAGCGGATCTGTCCCGAGTTCACCCCCGTCCAGCTGCTGCGCCGCGGCGGCCGCACCGCCCTGCTGGTCGGCACCTCGGGCCGCGCCCCGGCCGTCGCGAAGTGCCTGCTGGACCACTCCCCCGCGTGGGCGGATCGTTTCCGCCACGAGATAGCGGCCTACCGCACCTTCGTCCGGCACCGTCCTCCGGTGCGGGTGCCGCGGCTGATCGCCGCCGACCCGGAGAGCTGTGTGCTGGTGATGGAGCGGATGCCGGGACGGGTGGTCTCGCCGCAGCGCCACCCTTCGCACACCCCGGCCCGCGGCGACGTGCGGGCGGCCCTGTCGGCGTACGCGCGGATCAACATGTGGCGCCCGCCCGCCGGTTCCTTCGACGCGCCGATCGACTACGCGGCGCGGCTGGGCCGTTACCACGAGCTGGGCCTGCTGACCGACCGGGACATGGGCGACCTGCAGAAGCTGCTGCACGGGCTGGCGCACGCCCAGGGCCAGTTCTGCCACGGCGACGCCCTGCTGTCCAACGTGCTGCTGTCGCCCGCCGGCCCGTCGCTGGTCGACTGGGAGCACGCGGGCTGGTACCTGCCCGGCTACGACCTGGCGGTGCTGTGGTCGGTGCTCGGCGACGACGAGGCGGCGCGCCGTCAGATCAGCCAGCAGGCGCAGAGCCAGGGCCCCGCCGCACGGGACGCGTTCCTGGTGAACCTGATGCTCGTGCTGACGCGGGAGATCCGCACCTACGAGACGGCCGTCCAGCGCACGATGCGCTCCACGGCCCCGGTGGCGCCGGGTGCCGCCGAGACGGGCGAGGAGCAGCGGCTGCTGCTGCGCCGGCTGCACGACGACTGCGGGCTGGCCCGCAGGGCGGTGCGCGCGGCGGTCGGCACCCGCTGACCGGTCGGGCTGAGCGCGGGGGCTCAGCCGGCCTGGAACATCTCCGCGGGCAGCGGCTTGAGCAGCTGGTAGAGGTCGTCGGTGATCGGCCGGTCCCACGTGGCGATCGTCACCTGGACGCCGTCGCTGCGGTCGAACTGCGCGCACGCGACGCGCGACTCGGAGATCTTGATCCGGCGGACGATCAGCAGTCCGTCCCCCTGCCAGACCGGGGTGTCCTCGGTCTCGGTGACCACCGCCGGCTCGTCGTTGCCGAGCGCCGCCAGCAGCTGCGCCACCTCGAACGGCACCTGCCCCTCCTCCAGCTGGCGCGCGGGCGAGCCCTCCGGGAGGTTGCCGATGAGCATCGCGGGGCCGCGCCCCCCGAAGAGGTCGTACCGCAGGTAGATGCCCTCGCAGCGGCCGTCCGGGCCGGGCAGCAGGCCCGCGCCGAGGTCGCCGGGCCAGTCCCCCGGGTCCATCGCGAGAACGTCGAAGTCCGGCCCGGTGGGCGTGGCGGGGCGGCGGCGGAGGAAGGACATGCCGCCATGGTACTGGGCCGGGGTCAGCCCGCAGTGCCCCGTGCGGCGGTGATCAGCGCCAATTCGGCCCGCGCCCGCTCGGCCGTACCGTCCGCGGCGCACTTCTCCGCGGCGGCCAGACCCGCGCGCAGCCGGTCGGCGGCCTCCTCGTCACTCCCCGCCGCGCGCAGCGCGCTGCCGTGGTCGACGAGGGCCGCGGCGAGGTCGTGCACCGCGGGCGAGGCGTCCAGGTGCGTGACGGCCTCCTCCAGCAGCCGCAGCCGCTCGGCGCCCGTGGAGACCAGGCCCGCGGCCCGCAGCGCCTGCCCGATCGCGGAGCCCGCGCCGTAGTGCCGGGCCCGGCTCACGGCGTCCAGCGCGGTGGTCAGCGCGCTGTCCGGCGCCGCGTGCTGCTGGGCGAGCGCGAGGTGGATCTGCCAGGGGCACCACGCGGGGTTGCGCCAGCCGCGCCGGTCCAGCCGGCCGCCGGTCTCGGCGAGGACCGCCGCGGCCTCGGTGTGCAGGCCCTGGGCGAGCAGCAGCTCGCCGTACACCGCCTGGGCGTCGGGGAAGGTGACGGCGGCCGGGAAGGGCGCGTGGAAGGCCTGGTCGCCGGCGACCTCCACGGCGGCCTCGACCTGCCCGCGGGCCAGCAGCACCGTGACGAGGCCGGCCACCGCGTACCAGTGGACGGGAGTGCCGCGCCCGACGCGTTCGGCGAGGCGGAGGCCGTCGCGGGCGGCGCGCTCGGCGTCGGGGAGGCGGCCCTGGCGGTAGCGGACGTAGCCGAGCAGCACCTGGCCGAAGGCGAGATGGGCGCCGTGGAAGCCGAACCGCTCGAACTCGGCGACACCGGTGGCGAACAGCTCCTCGGTGCGCTCCGGCCGGTCGGCGTAGGCGTAGGTCATGGCGACGAGCACCGGCACCTCGAAGCCGCGGGTCTCGTCGGCCCAGGGCAGTCCGCCGGCCAGGGCGCGTTCGGTGTGCCGCAGGGCCTCGGCGGCCGGTTCGCCGCGCAGTGTCGCGTCCCACGCGCGCAGGCCGATGATGTAGCGCTCGGTGGCGTCCCGTCCGGTGAGCCGGTCGGCGAGCAGCCTCAGCCGCTTGGAGCGGCCCTGCGAGTCGGGCTCGTCGGCGCGGAAGGCGTCCCACATGAACTGCTCGGCCTGCATGCGCAGCCGCCCGCGGGCGGTGGTGGCGCTGCGGGCGGCACGGGCCACGACCTCGGCGGCCTCGCCGAGCTGGTCGCTGTGCGCGAGCGACTGCGACAGCCGGAAGACGATGCCGTCGCGCAGCTCCGGGTCGCCGGTGGGCTCCTCCAGCGCGGCCTTCAGATGGCCGACGGTGACGGAGGGTTCGAGCAGTTGGGAGGCGACCGCGAGTTCGTAGAGCACCGCGGCCCGGTCGTCGTCCTGCGGCGGTTCGCGCAGCGCGCGGCGCAGGTAGCTGCGGGCGGCCTCGCGCGCACCGGCGCGCAGGGTGTCACGGGCGGCGGCCCGCAGCTGGGTGACGACCCACGGGTCGCCTGCGGGCCGGGTCTCCAGCAGGTGGCGGGCGGCCGCGCTGGGCCCGAGCCCGGCGTCCACGACGGACCACGCGGCCTGGGCGTGCAGGCCGATCCGGACGGTGTCGGGGATGGCGCGGTAGACGGCGGTGGCGATGAGCGGATGGGCAAAGTCGAGGGTCTCGCCGTCGATGAGGATACGGGCGGCGCGCAGCCGCTCGGCGCAGTCGGCGGCTTCCTCGTAGCCGAGCCCCGCGACGTCGGCGGCCAGTTCGGGTGTGCCCGCGGTGCCGAGCACGGCCGCGGCCCACGCGAGCCGGACGGTGGACGGGCCGAGCCGGTCCAGCCTGCGCGCCAGGCCCGGGCCCTTGACGGCGGCGGCGAGGTCCCGGAGCTGGTACAGGGCGGTGGCGTCCGGGGTGACACCGTGTTCGGCGACCTTGGCGGCGAGTTCGACGGCCTCGAACGGGTTGCCGGAGGTGACCTCGAAGCACTCGCGGCAGAAGGCGTCGTCGGCATGGGCGCCCACGGCGTCGCGCACGATCCGGGCGACGGCGGTCTCGCTGAGCGGCGGCAGCCCGATCGGGCGGTGCCCGGATCTGCCGGGCAGGCCGCGGAACGCCTCGGCGTCCGGCGGGAGTTCGTCCGGCCGGTAGCCGATGACGACGAGCATGGCCAGGTCGTCGGTGCGCGGGGCGAACGCGGCCAGCCAGTTGAGCGACGGGGCATCGGCCCAGTGGGCGTCGTCGAGGACCAGCACCACGGGCGCACGCCGGACGGCGAGATGGGTGAGCACCCAGTCGAGGCCGTCGCGCAGTGCCTGCGCGTCGGACGCGTCGCCCTCTGCGGTGCACAGGCCGAGCGCGGGGCCGACGACGCCGTACCAACTGCCCAGCGCGGCGCGGGCCTCCGCCTCGCCGGCCGCGGCGAACTGCGGTTGCAGCAACTGCCGGGCGACATGGAAGGCGACGTGCTGCTGGTGCTCACCGCCACGCGCGGACAGTACGGTGCAGCCGCGGGCGGTGGCCTGCCGGCGCACCTCGGCGAGCAGCGCGGTCTTGCCCAGGCCCGCGGGTCCGGAGAAGGCGAGCAGGCCGCCGCTGCGGGCCGCGTCCTCGTAGCCGGTGCCGTCGGCGCGCCGTCCGGTCAGCTCGTCCAGCGCCTCTTCCACCGCGAGGAGTTGGGCGTCGCGCTCGAGCAGGGCAGGCCGGAGGCGGGTGTGGCGCTGCGGCATGGGGCACCCCCTCGCGGCCGGTGGGGCTCAGGCGGTCGCGCCGCCGCGCTCGCGCTCCGCCTGTCGACCTCGTACGGCCTCACAGCGTACGCCGTCACATGCGGTGTGTAAGCGGGAACAGCCGTGCCGGTCGGCCACTGGCAGCGGGCACGACCGGACACGGCGCGTGAGGGCGGCGGGGGCGTGCGCGGAGCGCGGCCGCCCCGGCGGCCACCGCGGAGCCTGCCACGCCCGGCGGCGCAGGGCCACCGCTTGCGGAACACGCGCCAGCCCCGTTCCTCCGTGCGCCCCCGATGCGCCCCGTTACCGTCCGTAGCCCCTGCGGGGCGGCCCCACCCGCACGAGTGACACCACGTCAGCGCCACGCGGCGGCCCCGCCGGGGTGCGGGCGGCGCCCGGCGCCGGGGCAGGGCGGGGCGCACGGTCCCGCCGGGGCCGGACGGCGGCCGGGACACCCGCCGGCCGGAGCGGCGGTGGGACCTGGGCAGGGGGCTGCCCGGTCTCGGAGGACGCCTACAGCCGACGCGGCACGCCGCCGCCTCGCCCATCGGCGGGAACGCCGGGTGACGTGCCCGGGTGCGTACGGCTCCCCCGGGGCGGTCCGGCTACGCCCGGTCAGCGGCGGAGCCGGAGACGGCACGTTGCCGGGCGGCGTGGCCAGGGACGCCTTCGGTCGCGAGGGTGCGGAGGGGCTGCCCCACCGCCGCCTCGCCCATCGGCGGGAACGCCGGGTGACGCGCCCGGGTACGTACGGCTCCCCCGAGGCGGTCCGGCTACGCCCGGTTGTCGGTGGAGCCGGTGGCGGCGCGTTGGCGGGCGGCGTGGCGGGCGACGCGGGCGCGGTTGCCGCACGACGGCTTGCACCATTCCTGGCGGGTGTGCTCCTTGACGAAGTAGCGCACGCAGCGCGGCGCCGGGCACGCGCGCAGCCGCTCCCGGTCGGGCCCGGCGAGGAAGGCGATGGCGTGCCGGGCGAGCGCGGCGGCGACGAGGTCGGCGGCCCGCGGGGTGCGGGCGGCGGCGCGGGCGGCGGTCGCGGGCCGGTCGGCGGGCCACTCCAGGCGGGGCGCGTACGGGACGCGCGCGGCGGCCGCGTTGAGCCGGTCCAGCGCCTGGGCGGCGGACGGCAGCTTCCCCGCGTCGGCGGAGCTGGCCGGGCCGGGCCGTACCGCGCGGGCGAAGAGCGCGCGGGTGGCGGTGCGTACCTCGACGGCGGCGGCGAGCGCGGCGGCGTCGGCCGTGAAGTCCTCGGCGGTGAAGGGGGCGGTGGCGTCGCCGCCCGCGGCGAGGTCGGCCCGCAGCGCGTCGGCGTGCGCGCGGACCCAGCGCGTCAGCCCGGCCGGTTCGGCGAGGTCGTCGGCGACGCCGCCGTGCCCGTCGTGGCGGATGGTGACGGCGAGGTCCAGCGCGAGATGATCAGCTGCCATGACCTAATGGTATCGTGAGCGAAAACCATTAACACGGAGGGGGTGTCTGTGTCCGACCTGCGTGAACTGCTGCGCGGACTGGACGTGTTCGCAGGAGAGCTGCCGGACCTCGACCCCGGCGTGCTGCCGTCCGATCCGCACGAGCTGTTCGTCGAGTGGCTGCTCGCCGCCGTACGGGCCGGGGTCCGCGAGCCGCACGCGATGACGCTGTCCACCACGGGCGAGGACGGCGCCCCGTCCGCCCGCGTCCTGATCCTCAAGGACGTCTCCCCCGGCGGTTGGTGCTTCGCCGCCGACGCGGGCGGGCGCAAGGGCCGAGAACTGGCCGCGCAGCCGGCCGCCGCGCTCACCTTCTACTGGTCGCCGCTCGCCCGTCAGGTCCGGATCCGCGGCCGGGTGGAGCCGGGCGGTCCGGCCGACAGCGCCGCGGACTTCCTGGCCCGCTCCCCCGGCGCGCGCGCCGAGGCGCTGCTGGGCCGGCAGTCCACACCGCTGGCCGACCCGGCGGTCCGGGACGCGGCGGTGCGCGAGGCCGCCGCCCGGATCGAGGCGGAGCCCGGGCTGGTCGCGCCGGGCTGGACCGCCTACGCGCTGCACGCGGAGAGCGTCGAGTTCTGGCAGGGCGACCGGGACCGGCGGCACACCAGGGTCGTCTACACGCACACCGGCGAGGGATGGGAAAGGGGACTGCTGTGGCCGTGACCGAGCGGACGGCGGGCGGGACGGACGGCGAGGACGCGGCGGAGCGGCCGCAGCCCGATCTGCGGGCGGCCTTCACGGCGGGCGTGGCGCGGCTGCGCGGGCTCACCGGGGCGCTCACCGACGAGGAGTTGCGCGCCCCGAGCGCGCTGCCCGGCTGGACCCGCGGCCACGTGCTGACGCACGTCGAGGGTGTCGGGCGGGCCCTCGCGCGTCAGGCGCGCTACGCGCTGCGGGGCAGGACGATCGAGGTCTACGACGGCGGCAGGCCCGCGCGGGACGCCGCCATCGAGGCCGGACACGGCCGTCCCGCGGCGCAGTTGACCGCGGCTCTGTCCGACGCGCTGGACGAGGCGGAGGCGTCCTGGGCCGCGGTCGGGCCCGGCGACTGGGAGCACCCGGTGGCGTACCGCGACGGCACCCTGCGCACGGTGGGGCTGGCCTGGTGGCGGGAGCTGGAGATCCACACGGTGGACGCGCGGCTCGGCGCAAGCCCCTCCGGCTGGTCCCCGCAGCTGTGTACCCACTTGCTCGACTTCCTGTCCGTGCGGGTGCCGGGCGGGGTCGGGCTGACGGTGACCGCCGTCGACACCGGCGAGGTGTGGACGTACGGCCGCGGGGCGCGCGTCGCCGTCGAGGGCCGGCTCACGGACCTGGCGGCGTGGTTCGCCGGGCGCCACCCGGAGCAGGCGCTCACGGGCGGGCCGCTGCCGGAGCTGGGCACCTGGCCGTGACGGCCGGGCCGTAGGCCCGCACGGAAGGGCCGGGGTACGCGTCCGCGCGTGCCCCGGCCGGTCCCGCCCGCGGTCAGGTCAGGTCGAACTCGCCGTCGCGCGCGCCGAGGACGAAGGCCCGCCACTCCGCGGGGGTGAAGATCAGCGCCGGGCCGTCGGGGTGCCGCCCGTCGCGCATCGCGATGTAGCCCTCGACGAAGGCGATCTGCACATCGCCGTTCCCCTGCTTGCTGGACAGCCACTCGGCGTCCGTCAGGTCGAGCTGCGGCTTCTTCCCGTTGGCCAACGGCTGTCCCGTGGTGCTTTCCGCCACGTCGTGCTCCTCCCGCTGCGTTGCGTGTTCACCACAGTAGCGGCCGTGCCGTACGCCGACACAAGATGACCGAAGCCGCCCGCGCCGGGGCCTGTTCCGATCGCACGGAGGGCACTTCGCGGGCTGTTCGCGACCGGAGAACGGTCCGTCGTGAACACCGGGCGGCCGGGCGGAGGCTGCCGGTAGGGTGACCGCACATGACCGCACATGATCACGGACGCCGCGGCGAGTCCCCGCTCGCCCCCGGCCTCGACCCGGCGCGCACCGCGCTGGTCACGATCGATCTCATGGACCGCATCGTCGCCTTACCCCTCGCCCCGCTGCCCGGCCCCGCGGTACTCGCCGCCGCGCTGGAACTGGCCGACGCCTTCCGGGCCGCGGGCGCCACGGTGGTGGCCGTCCGGACGCAGCGGCCCGGCGTCGCCGAGCAGCCGGCCGGCAGCGAACTGGCCGCGGGCGTGGTGCGGGACGGGGACCTCGTCGTCGTCAAACGCACCATCGGCGGCTTCCTGGACACCGGCCTGCACGAACTGCTGCGCGAGCGCGGCGTGGACACCCTGGTGCTCGCCGGGATCGCCACCAACCTGGGCGTGGAGTCCACCGCCCGCGCCGCCTCCGACCTCGACTACCGGCTGGTCTTCGCGGCGGACGCGATGGCGGCGCTGACCGCCGCCGAGCACGAGGCCGCGGTCGCACTGGACTTCCCGCGCTTCGGCACCGTGGTGAGTGCAGCCCAGATCGGCTTCGCCGCGGGTCAATAGGAGGGGGACGGCCCGGCCGGTGTCCGCAGCGGGAAGGACGCGCGCAGCGTGGCCCCCGGCCCGCCGCCGGGCACGACCCGGAGCGACGCGCGGTGGGCGAGGGCGATGTCGCGGGCGATGGGCAGGCCGAGCCCCGATCCGCCGGTGTCACGGGCGCGCGCGTGGTCGAGGCGGGTGAAGCGGTCGAAGACGGTCGCGTGGTGCTCGGGCGGGATGCCGGGCCCGTCGTCGGCGACGTCGAGCCGCGCCCGGCCGCGCGCCCCGTCCCGGGTCAGCTCGACGGTCACCGCGCCGGACGCGTGCCGCACCGCGTTGTCGACGAGGTTGGCGACCATCCGCCGCAGGTGGTCCGGCGAGCCGTCGATCAGCACGTCGGGGGTGAGCCGCATCCGCACCGCGACATCGGTGCGCGGCCGGGCCCGCGCCGCCTCCTCGGCGACGATCTGCGCCAGGTCCGTCTCCCGGGTGCGGATCGGCTCGCGGGCGTCCAGCCGGGAGAGCAGCAGCAGGTCGGCGGTGAGCGTCTGGAGGCGCTCGACGTCGGCGAGCGCCTCGCGGGCGAGGTGCTGCTCGCCCGGAGCGGCCAGTTCCAGCCGGGTGCGCAGCACGGCCATCGGGCTGCGCAGTTCGTGTGCCGCGTCGGCGACGAACTGCCGGTGCGCGCCGACCGCCGTCTGCAGCCGGTCGAGGGTCGCGTTGACGGTACGGGCCAGGGCCGCGACCTCGTCGCGCGCGTCCGTCTCGGGAACGCGCTCGTGCAGATCCCGCGCGGTGATCTTGTCGACCTTCGCACGGATCGCGGACACCGGGCGCAGCGCCCGCCCGGTGGTGTGCCAGCACAGCAGGGCGACCAGCGCGAGCAGCGCGGGGATGCCCGGGACCAGCACCCGGAGCAGGGTGCGCATCGCCGCGCGGACCGGTGCGAGGGACGCGGTGCCCTGGACGGTGACCGGGCCCGCGCCGGTGTTCACGTTCATCGACACGACCACCGTGCCGCCCTCCTTCCCGGGCGGCGGCATCCCGGGCGGCAGCGCGTCCGGCCCCGGCCCGGCGCCCCCTGCGGTAACGGTCGCGTCCGGGCCCGGCCCGAGGGCCCCGCCGGTGACGGTGGTGCCGCCCGGCGCGCCGTGCTGCTCCAGGACGAGCGCGGCCTTGCGTCCCGCGTCCTGGACGGCCAGATCCCGCGCCGAGCGGGTCAGACTCGCGTGCAGCGACAGCAGGAGCGCGGCGGCGGCGAGGCCGAGGGCGGCGGCCACCACGGCGGTCGCGGCGAGCGTGGTGCGCAGCCGGACGCTCATCTCAGGCCTCCAGCCGGTAACCGGCGCCGCGGACGGTGCGCAGCGAGCTGCGGCCGAAGGGCTTGTCGATCTTGCGGCGCAGCGCGCTGATGTAGACCTCGACCACGTTGGAGTCGCCGTCGTAGGCGAAATCCCAGGCCCGCGCGAGCAGTTCGGACTTGGGCACCACCTCGCCCGCGCGCCGGGCCAGGCAGTGCAGGATCGCGAACTCCTTGGGCGTGAGGGGGATCAGCACGTCGCCGCGGCTCGCGCGCAGCCCCGCCGGGTCGACCCGCAGGTCGCCCACCGCCAGCACCGCGGGACGCTCGCGCAGGCCGCGCCGCACCAGGGCGCGCAGCCGGGCGAGCAGCACGACGTAGGAGAAGGGCTTGGTCAGGTAGTCGTCGGCGCCGGTGTCCAGCCCCTCGGCCTCGTCGTACTCGCCGTCCATCGCCGTGAGCATGAGGATCGGCGTCCACACCCCGGCCTCGCGCAGCGCGCGGCAGACGCCGTAGCCGTCCAGCTCCGGGAGCATCACGTCGAGCACGATCGCGTCGTAGGCGTGCTCGGTGGCCATCCAGAGCCCCTCGCGCCCGTCGTGGGCGAGGTCGACGGCGAAGCCCTCGCGGCTCAGCCCGTCGCCGAGGAGTTCGGCCAGCCTGCGTTCGTCTTCCACCACGAGTATGCGCACCTCTCCAGCGTGCGGCCCGCCACCTAAGGCGAACATGAAGATCGTCCGACGGGCTTTCAGGTCCGCTTCAGCCGCCCCCGGCGAGTGTGGTGATCGCCGGACCGGCCGGTCCGGCGTCCTCGAACGGGAGACAGCACACGATGATCGACAAGAGGATTGCCGCGGGCTTCGCCCTAGTGGCCGGGCTGGGCCTGGCGAGCGTCGCGGCGGCGCCGGTCAGCGGCGCCACGACGCCGTCGGCCGCGCACACGGCCCACGCGCAGCCCGCAGGCAAGGGCGGCGGCAAGAGCGGCGGGAAGGGCGGGACCGAGGGCGGCAAGCAGGTCGTCTGCATCGTCCAGGTCGGCGGCAAGCCGGGCAAGGGCGGTCCGGTCACGCTCCCGCCGCTGCCCGGCAAGCCCGGTAAGGGCACCGGGGACAAGGTCGTGGTGAAGGTCGTGAACGGCAAGGTCACGGTCTACGTCAACGGCAAGCCCGCGCCCGCGGGTTCGGTGCACGTCGGCACGGGCGCCGAGTGCCCGGCGCCGCCGAAGGGTCTGCCCGGCCCCGGCGGTGTCACCACGCAGCCCGGCAAGGGCGGCGTGAGCGTGCACCCGGGCGAGGGCGGCGTCGTCACCCAGGGCGCGCCGGGCGCGGACACGGCCGGGCAGTGGACGGCCGGGCTGCACGTCTGACCCGCGCCACCACGGCCGGGGCGGCTCCCGTACGGGGGAGGAGCCGTCCCGGCCTTCGGCACGGTCGGGCTGGCTTTCTGTACCTACTAGTATGTACACTACGATCATGGAGACGTCGGAACGACTGATCGAAAGCGCGCAGGCGCTGCTGTGGGAACGCGGATACGTCGGCACCAGCCCCAAGGCCATCCAGGACCGGGCGGGCGCCGGACAGGGCAGCATGTACCACCACTTCCGCGGCAAGCCCGACCTCGCCGTCACCGCGATGCGCCGCAGCGCCGCGCAACTGCGGGCTCAGGCCGAGGAGCAGATCGCCCGCGGCGGCACCGCGCTGGAGCGGGCCACCGCCTACCTCGTCCGCGAGCGCGACGCCCTGCGCGGGTGCCGCGTCGGGCGCATGGCGATGGACCCCGACGTGATCGCGAGCGACGAACTGCGCGCACCCGTGCAGGAGACCTTCGCCTGGCTGACCGGCCACCTCGCCGGTGTCCTCGCCGAGGGCGTCGCGGCGGGCGAACTGCGCCCCGGTCTCGACCCGCACGACACCGCGGCCGCGATCGTCGCCGTCGTCCAGGGCGGTTACGTGCTGGCCCGCGCCGCCGACTCGCAGGAGCCCTTCGACGCCGCCGTCCGCGGATCCGTCGCCCTCCTCGCCGCCCAGGCCGTACCCGCCGCCGGCGCCTGAACCGCGACCGCACACCCGACCGACATCAGCCGAGCCCCAGCCCCAGGAGAACCCGCCCGTGCACGCGATGAACTACCGCATCACCCTGCCCGCCGACTACGACATGCAGATCATCCGCCACCGGGTGGCCACCAAGGGCCACCTGCTCGACGACTTCCCCGGCCTCGGCCAGAAGGCCTATCTGATACGGGAGCGGGGCGTCGACGGCTCGCCCGTCAACCAGTACGCGCCCTTCTACCTGTGGAACACCCCCGAAGGCATGAACAGCTTCCTGTGGGGAGCCGGATTCCAGAACCTGTGCGCCGACTTCGGGCGGCCGACCGTCGAGCACTGGACCGGAGCCGGTTTCGCCCGCGGCCCCGCCTACGGCGCCGCGCCGCGCGCCGCCACCCGCCGCGCCTTCCCGATCTCCCCCGGCACGGCCCCCGCCGAGGCGGTCGGACAGGCGCTGGAGGACATGACGCGCACCGCGGCCCTGCCCGGCGTGCACTCCACCGCGGTCGTCGTCGACCCGCGGCACTGGGAACTGCTCCACTTCGCCCTCTGGGAGGACACCGTGCCCGGCCCGCCCACGACACCGGACGAGGAGCGCTACCAGGTGCTGCACCTGTCCCGTCCGGAACTCGACAAGCTGCCCGAAGGGAGGATGTGGTGATGCGCGAAGCAGTGATCGACCGCGAGGCCGGCTACCGGCTGCTCGGCGAACTCGCCGGGCCCGAGACGATCGAGGGCACCCTGTCGCGCCTGGACGCGCTGGCCCCCGGCTTCGCCGACTGGATCGTCACCAGCCTCTTCGGGGGCACGTACCAGCGCGAAGGCCTGGAACTGCGCGACCGGCAGATCGCCACACTGGCCGCGCTCACCGCGCTCGGCGGGGTCGAGCCGCAGCTCGACGACCACGTCCGCAACAGCCTGCGGATAGGCGTCGCACCGCAGGAGATCGTCGAGGTGATGGTGCATCTGGCGCCCTACGTCGGGGTGCCCAAGGCCCTCGCGGGCCTGCGGGTCGCCTCGGCGGTGCTGCGCGAGAACGAAGGGACGCAGGCGTCGTGACCGGGCCCCGCACCGTCCGCACCGTGCTCGGCGACATCGCGCCCGCCACGCTCGGTGTCGTCGACGCGCACGACCACCTCTTCCTGCGCAGCCCCGCGCTGCCCCTCCCCCTCGACGACGAGGACGCCGCGCTCGGCACGCTGCGGGCCTTCCGCGACCTCGGCGGCGGGGCGCTCGCCCAGTGGACGCCGTTCGCCATGGGGCGGCGCTCGGACCGGCTGGTCGCGGCCTCACGTGCCACGGGGGTGCACGTGATCGCCGCGACCGGCCTCCACCAGGAGGTGCACTACGACCCGGAGCTGCTGCGCCGGCTGCGGAGCGGCGACGCGCTCGCCGAGCTCTTCGTCGCCGAACTCACCGAGGGCACCGTCACGGGCGACGACCCCGGCGGGGCGCGGACCGGCCCGCGGGCCGGGATGATCAAGGTCGCCGGGATGTTCCACGCCCTCGACGACCACACCCGCTGGGTCATGGCCGCGGCCGCGCACGCGCACCACGCCACGGGGGCGCCCATCGGCATCCACCACGAGATGGGCACCGCGGCGGTGGACGTCCTCGGACTGCTCCACGGCGAGCTGGGCGTGCCCGCGAGCAGCCTGCTGCTCGGGCACCTCAACCGCTTCCCCGATCCCGGGGTGCACCGCGAACTCGCCGCCGCGGGGGCGTATCTGGCCTTCGACGGGCCGAGCAGGGCGCACAGCGCGACCGATCCGTGGTTGGTCGGCTCCCTCGTCGCCCTCGCGGAAGCGGGCCACACCTCCCAGCTGCTGCTCGGCGCGGACACCACCTCGCCGGGGGCGGGCCCCGGGGCTCCGTACCTCCTGCGCGTCCTGCGCCCCCGCCTCACCCGCGACCTGGGCCCCGCCGCGGCGGAGGCGATCCTCTCCGCCAACCCGGCACGCGCCTTCGCCGCGCCCTGGCCCGCGTAGGCCCTGCTCCCGGCCACGCCCCGGGCTGCCTCTGACAGTGGTGCTTGCGACCTGCCCTCGGTGGGTGGTTGAGCGCGCAGTTCCCCGCGCCCCTTGCCGTGCCCGGCCCGGTGTGCGCAAGCCCCTACCGCGCCGGGCGAGCGTTCCAGGGGCGCGGGGAACTGCGCGACCGGCCCACCACCGGCAGAAGGTCGCGACGCCCACCGCGAGGGCCACCCCAGGGCGCCAAAGGGGTGCGGGGAACTGCGCGCTCAGCCACCTCCGGGGGGAGGCCGCGCGGGGCACCGCGAGAGGCGCCCCGGGGCGTAACCCCGGCTCACCCCTCGGAGAGGAACGCTCGGGTCACCGCGAGGAAATCCGTGGGGGCGTAGTCGTGGATCATGTGGCCCACGGGGATCGTGGTGAGGCGGGCGCCGGGGATGCGGGCGGCGACGTCGGCCAGCAGGTCCTGGGGGATGGGGCTGCGCTCGCCGCCCGCGACGACGAGCGTGGGCGCGGTGATCCGCGCGAGCCCCTCCCGGTGCCGCGCCGGAGGCGCGTTGCGCTGGCGGGCGACCTCGGCGACGACCCGCCAGTCGAAGTCGCCGTCGAGCCCGGGGCCCGGTCCGTCCGGCACCGGGCGGGGCGGGTCGGCGGGGAAGGGCAGCGGGCCGTCCTCCAGGACCATGCGGCGGACGGCGGCGGGCCGGTCCATGGCGACGAGCGAGGCCACGATCGTGCCGACGGAGTGTCCGATGACGGTGACCTCGTCGATGCCCAGCTCGTCCAGCAGCGCGAACACGTCGTCCCGCATCGCCTCGAACGTGTAGTCGTCGGCGTGGTCGCTGTCGCCGTGGCCGCGCAGGTCGAGCGCGGTGGTGCGCCAGCCGTCCGCGGCGAGGGCGGCGGCGACCGCGGCCCAGGAGCCGCGGTTCTCGCCGAGTGCGTGCAGGAGCAGCAGCGGGGGGCCGTCCGCGGGACCGGTCTGCTCGTAGGCGAGCCGGACGCCGCCGGAGCGGAAGGTGCGCATGGCGTTCATGCCCGGACCCTAGTCGCGGTCCGGCGCGTACGGCCGCCCCGTTCGCGGCGGGCACAACCCTCCGCCGGGCGGCGTCCCGGGCTCAGCCGACGGGCGGCGGCGGGTCGTTGCGCCGTGCGGCGACCCGCTCGTAGAGGGCCTGCGCCTCCGCGGTGCGGCCGAGGCGGCGCAGGCACTGCGCCTCGTCGCTGCGGCTGGCGAGGGTGTCGGGGTGGCCGGCGCCGAGCACCTGCTCGCGGGCGTCGGCCACCTCGTGGTAGACGGCGAGCGCGCTGGCCCAGCGGCCGAGCCAGCCCAGGGCGACGGCGATCTCCCGTTTGCTGACCAGCGTGTCGGGGTGGAAGGGCCCCAGGACCCGGGCGCGGACGGCGGCGACGTCGCGGGCCTCGACGAGTGCGCGCTCCCAGTCGCCGAGCCGGCCGAGGTTGACGCCGAGCGCGTGCCGGGCCCGCAGCGTCTCGGGGTCGGTGGAGCCCGCGGTCCTGGTCCGGGCCTCGACGAGGGATTCGTAGAGGGTCCGGGCCTCCGCGCTGCGGCCGAGCCGCCCGAGGCAGATACCGGTCTCGTAGCGGGCGGCGAGCGTGTCGGGGTGGTCGGGGCCGAGGACGCGGCCGCGCGCGGCGGCGACGTCCCCGTAGACGTCGAGCGCCTCGGGCCAGCGGCGGGCCTTGCCGAGCATGTGGCCGACCTCGAAGAGCGTTATCAGCGTGTGCGGGTGGTCCGCGCCGCGCACCCGGGTGCGCGCCTCGGCCACCTCGGCGGCCAGCGTGTGCGCCTCCTCGGTGCGGCCGAGGCATCCGAGGTTGTAGGCCAGGTTGTGCCGGCACTGCAGGGTGTCGGGGTCGTCCGGGCCGGACGCGCGCAGCCGGGCGGCGAGCACGTCGGCGTACTCGCGGTGCGCCTCCTCGTGGCGGCCGAGCACCCCGAGCGCGTACGCGGCCTCGTGGCGCGCGGCGAGCGTGTCGTGGTGGTCGGGCCCGAGGACGCGGGCGCGGGCCTCGCCGACGTGGGCGTACAGCCGCAGCGCCTCTTCGGTGCGGCCGAGGCCGGTGAGGCAGTAGGCCGTTTCGTAGCGGCTGCCGAGGGTGTCGGGGTGTTCGGCGCCGAGGGTGCTCTCGCGGGCGGCGGCGACCGCGGTGTGCAGGTCGTGGGCCTGCCGCCACTTGCCGGCCCGGGCGAGGTCGATGGCCTCGGCGTGCCGTCCGGCCAGTTCCGCCTGCACTCCGGCGGGGCCGGGCGGCGGGCCGGGCAGCGGCGGGCGCACCCCGCGGGTGGACCACGCGCCGGTCAGCTCGTGGTGCGCGGCGGGCGCGGGCCCGGCGGGGAAGGCGGCGGTGCCGGTGGTCAGGTGCTGCGCCCAGCCGGGCAGTCCGGCGGCGGGTGGGGCGGCGCCGGACACGGCGGGCTGCGCGGGGTGCGGGAGGCCGCCGCCGCGCAGTGACTTGAGCCTGCCGCAGACGTCGGCGGCGTCCTGCGGCCGGTCGTCGGGGGCCTTGGCGAGCAGGTCGAGGATGAGCCGGTCGAGTTCGGCGGGCAGTTCGGGGCGGCGGGCGCGCGGCGGGTCGGGGACGGTGTCGCGGTGGCCGACCAGGATCGCCCAGGTGTCGCCGAGGTCGAACGGGGGTGCGCCGGTGGCCAGTTCGTAGAGCACGCAGCCCAGCGAGTACAGGTCGCTGCGGTGGTCGACCTCGCCGGAGGCGCCGATCTGCTCGGGCGACATGTAGTGCGGGGTGCCCATGGCCACGCCGGTGCCGGTGAGGCGGGAGGTGAAGCCGATGTCGTGGCCGAGCCGGGCGATGCCGAAGTCGCAGATCTTCACGCCGCCGTCGGCGAGCCGCATGATGTTGGCCGGTTTCAGGTCCCGGTGGACGATGCCCTGCGAGTGGGTGTACGCGAGCGCGTCGGCGACCTGCTCGGCGATGTCGATGACGTCGGGGACCGGCAGCGGGTGCCGCTGGGCGTCGTCGAGGACCTGGAGCAGGTTGCGCCCGTCGAGCAGTTCCATCACCAGGAAGAGCAGGCCGTCGTGCTCGCCGAAGTCGTGGACGACGGTGATCCCGCGGTGCTGGAGGGCCGCGGCGACCCGCGCCTCCCGGCGGAAGCGCTCCTGGAGGATCCGGGTGAATCCGGCGTCCCTGGCCTGGCCCGCGGGTTTGAGGCACTTCACGGCGACCTTGCGGCCCAGCGACTCGTCGAGCGCGAGCCACACCTCGCCCATGCCGCCGCGCCCGATCAGCTCGTGCAGCCGGTAGCGCCCCTGGATGACGGCGGCCTGCTCCGCCGTGCCGCCGTGCCCGTGGTGGTCCCCGTGATGTCCCGCCGCCATCGCGTACCCGCCCCCGTGGTCCTCGGTGCTTCCCCGCACTCAGTATGGCCGGGCCGCGTCGAACACGTCACCTCGCATCAGGGCATATCCGCTCAAGGCCCACCGGTGCCCGCGCCCGGAGCGGTCGGCAGCCTGCGGACGGAGGGGCGGGTGCCGGGTCCGAGCCGGTCGACGGCCCGCAGGATATGGCCCGGCGGCAGCTGCCAGCGCAGCCGCGCGGGGACGGCCCGCAGCAGCCGGCCCGCGGCGCGCAGCCGCCGGTCGGCGGCGGCCTGCCCGGGTCCTGGCCGCCCGTACAGCTCCTGCGCCCACCGCGGCAGCGCGGCGTAGGCGGTGCCGGAGACCGCGCGCCACACCGCCAGGCGCAGCGGCAGCAGCGGCCAGGGCACGGGCGGGGCGGCGAGGAAGCCGGCGATGTCACCGGATTCCGGCGTGGCGGCGAGCCGCGGCCGCACGGTGTCGAAGTATCCGGCCAGCTCCGCGGTGCTCGCGGGCACCCCGGCGGGGTCGAGGCCGACGAGGCGGGCGGCGGTGCGCTGCTCGGCCACGTACGCGTCGGCCTGGGCGGCGGTGAGCGGGTAGCCGGAGCGGCGGGCGACGCCCAGGTAGGAGTCGATCTCGGCGCAGTGCACCCACAGCAGCAGCTCGGGGTCGTCGACGCCGTAGCGCTCACCCGTCTGCGGGTCGGCCGCCGAGAGCCTGCGGTGGATGCCGCGGATACGGGCGCCGGCGCGCTCGGCGGCGGGCGCGGTGCCGTAGGTGATCTCGCCGACGAAGGACGCGGTGCGCAGCAGCCGCCCCCACGAGTCGTGCCGGACGTCGGAGTTCTGCACGACCCCGCGGACGGCCCGCGGGTGCAGTGCCTGGAGGTAGAGCGCCCGGATGCCGGCCACCCACATGACCGGGTCGGCGTGCAGCTGCCAGGTCACCGAGTCGGGCCCGAAGAGTCCGGGGTCGGTGTCGCTCATGACAGCCTCCTTCACCGCCCACCGTAACCGTGGCCGCGGGCCGCCGGGGAGGGGGCCGGCAGGGTACCGCAGCACCCCTGGGCCTTGCCGTACGTGGTGCCCTGCGGGCGGTGGAACCGTAGGCTGGAGATCCCGTGGCCCGTGCGGACGGAGTAGCCGATGAAGATGCTGATCAACGTCGCCGAGAACGTGGTCGCCGATGCGCTGCGGGGTATCGCCGCCGCGCATCCCGAGCTGACCGTGGACGTGGAGAAGCGGGTGATCGTACGGCGTGGCGCGCCCTACGAGGGCAAGGTCGGCCTGGTCTCCGGCGGCGGGTCGGGGCACGAGCCGCTGCACGGCGGCTTCGTCGGCCGCGGCATGCTGGACGCGGCCTGCCCGGGCGAGGTCTTCACCTCCCCGGTGCCGGACCAGCTGGTGCGCGCCGCGGCGGCCGTCGACAGCGGCGCCGGGGTGCTCTTCATCGTGAAGAACTACACCGGTGACGTGCTGAACTTCCAGATGGCCGCCGAGCTGGCCGAGGACGAGGGCGTGCAGGTCGCCACCGTGCTGATCGACGACGACGTGGCGGTGACGGACAGCACGTACACCGCCGGGCGGCGCGGCACGGGCGCGACGCTCTTCGTCGAGAAGATCGCGGGCGCCGCCGCCGAGGAGGGCGCGCCGCTGGACCGGGTCGCCTCGCTGGCCCGGCAGGTCAACGCCGCCTCGCGGTCCTTCGGTGTGGCGCTCACCGCGTGCAGCACCCCGGCCAAGGGCGGCCCGACCTTCGACCTGCCCGACGGCGAGCTGGAGCTGGGCGTCGGCATCCACGGCGAACCGGGCCGCGAGCGGCGCGCGATGATGACCTCGGGGGAGATCGCCGATGCCGCCGTGGACGCGGTGGTGTCCGACCTCCAGCCGGACGGCCCGGTGCTGCTGCTGGTCAACGGGATGGGCGGCACCCCGCTGCTGGAGCTGTACGGCTTCAACGCCGAGGTGCAGCGCGCGCTGGCCGAGCGCAAGGTCCCGGTCGCCCGCACCCTGGTCGGCAACTATGTGACGTCCCTCGACATGGCGGGCGCCTCGGTGACGATATGCCGGGCCGACGAGGAGCTGCTGCGGCTGTACGACGCCCCGGTCGCCACCCCGGGCCTGCGCTGGGGCTGCTGACCCCGGACCCGCCCCGGACCCGGCGCCCGCCACCCGGCACGTACCCCCGCACCTCCTCCCGCACCACCGGCGAAAGGACCGCGCGACCCCGATGAACGCAACCCCCGATCCCGAGGCGCCGGTCGACGCGGCGTTCGCCCGCCGCTGGCTCGCGGCGGCGACCGCCGCCGTCGAACGCGAGGCCGCGCGGCTGACCGAGCTGGACTCCCCCATCGGCGACGCCGACCACGGCGCGAACATGCGGCGCGGCTTCCTGGCCGCGCGGACCGCGGTCGAGCAGGAGGCGCCGCAGACCCCGGGCGCCGTGCTGGTGCTGGTGGGCCGCACGCTGATCAGCACCGTCGGCGGCGCTTCCGGGCCACTGTACGGGACGCTGCTGCGCCGGGCCGGCAAGGAGCTGGGCGAGGAGCCGGCGGTGTCCGTGGCGCGGCTGCGGGACGCGCTGCGCGCCGGGGTGGACGGGGTCGCGCAGCTGGGCGGCGCGGTGCCGGGCGACAAGACGATGCTGGACGCGCTGCTGCCGGCCGTCGACGCGCTCGGCGGCGCGCTGGACGCGGGCCAGGACACGGCCGGGGCGTTCGCCGCGGCGGCGGAGGCGGCCGGGGCGGGGGCGACGGCGACCACGCCGATGCGGGCCCGCAAGGGCCGGGCCAGCTACCTGGGCGAGCGCAGCGTCGGCCACCAGGATCCGGGCGCGACATCCTCGGCGCTGCTCGTAGAGGCCTTCACCGAGGCAGCACGGGAGGACGCATGAGCACCCCGCTCGTCGGCATAGTGCTGGTCTCGCACAGCGCGCAGGCCGCCCAGGCGGTCGCCGACCTGGCCGCAGGACTCAGCGGGGCGGGCACCACCGTGCCCGTCGCCCCCGCGGGCGGCGCCCCGGACGGCGGCTTCGGCACCAGCTCCGATCTGATAGCGGCCGCAGCGACCTCGGTGGACCAGGGCGCGGGGGTGGCGGTGCTCGCGGACCTGGGCAGCGCGGTGCTCACCGTCAAGGCGCTGCTCGCGGACGAGGAGCTGCCCGCGGGGACGCGGCTGGTGGACGCCCCCTTCCTGGAGGGCGCGGTCGCCGCCGTGGTCACCGCCTCGACCGGCGCCGACCTGGACGCCGTGGCGGCGGCCGCCGCGGACGCGTACGCCTACCGCAAGGTCTGAGCGGCGGACCCGCGGCCCCTCCCCCGTCATGCGGGAGGAGGGGCCGCGGACGGCTCAGCGCCCGTAGACCAGCAGCGTGCGGACCATGCGGCAGGTGGTGTCGGACGGCTCGTGGACACCGATCCGCTCGGCGGCGTCGCGTATCCGCCCGTTCCCGGCCTGGGCCGGTTCGTACACGCCCGCGTCGAGCAGGGCGATCACCAGGCGCATGGACTTCAGCCGCCGGTTGTGCGCGATGTACCACGCACGCGGACGGCCGGCGGGCAGCGCCCGCTTCGGCAGCGGACTCCTCAGCGGGCCCTTCGGCGGGGACAGTACGGCAGCGGGCATCGGCAACCTCCTGCGGCGTCGGCCGAACCTCTCGAACACTGTCCATTTTACCGCCGACCACTGACAAAGTCCGCTGGCCAGACGCTATATGACGAATGTTTGTACGACCGCGCGACCGCGTCTGCGACGCCCCGTCAGGACCGCGTCGGCCACCGTGCCGTCACCCCGCCCTCCCCGCCTCATCCGGCGGCAGCCGCCCCCGTCCGCGCCGCCGCGATCTCCTCCTCCGTCATCGGCAGCCCGTGCGGGTTGCCCGACGCGCCCGCGTGCGGCTTGACGAACAGGCAGCTCAGCGCGCCCACCGCGAGCACGCCGACGGAGACCAGCAGCGTCGGTCCCATGGCGTCGACGAAGCCGTGCCCGAAGACCGTGCCCGCCACCTCCCGGACCCGCGCGGCGGTGCCTGCCGGGACGTCCTTCGGCAGCGCCGGCCCCGCCGTCCCGGCCGCGACGTCCAGCCGCCGCCCGGACGCGTCGAAGCCGTGCACGAAGGCGGTGCGGTAGGCGGCCGGCACCTCGCCCGCGTGCCGCGCGGCCTGGTCCTTCAGCCCGGCCGCGAACCGCCCCTGGAGCACCGCCCCGACGACGGCCCCGGCGAGCACCGAACCCATCTGCCGCAGCGCGTTGTTGACGCCCGAAGCGGCGCCGGTCAGCTGCGGCGGCACATTGCGCATCGCCTCGCCCGCCATCGGCGAGAAGGTGCACCCGGTGCCCAGGCCCATCAGGAACAGCGGAGTCACGACGCCTTTCCAGCTGCCGCCGGCGTCCGCGGCGAGCGCGATCCACGCCAGGCCCCCGCCGAACAGCAGCAGCCCGGCCAGCAGGATGTACTTGGCGCCCAGCTTGTCGGCGAGCACCGAGGCGGGCCCGGCCGTCACGAAGGTGCCGACCGACAGCGGCAGCAGCACCACCCCGGCCTTGAGCGCGCTGTAGCCCAGGACCGACTGGAGGTAGACGGTGAGCGGCAGGAAGAGGCCGACGATGCCGAAGGAGATGGCGACGCCGACGACGTTCATGAGCGTGAAGTTGCGGTCCCGGAAGAGCGCGAAGGGCACCAGCGGTTCACCGTCCTGGCGGCCGCGCTGGTGCAGCAGGAAGCCCGCCCCGACCACCGCGGAGGCGGCCAGGCAGGCGACGATCCAGCCGTTCCAGTCGTAGCGCTGGCCCTCGGTCAGGCCGAACGTCAGCAGGAACAGCGCGAGCGTGGACAGCAGCGTGCCGGGCACGTCGAAGCGGTGCCGCACGGTGCGCACCGGCGCCGGGAACCACACCAGCGCGCCGATGACGCACAGCACGCCGAGCGGGACGTTGACGAAGAAGATCCAGCGCCAGTCCAGCCGGGTGACCAGCAGGCCGCCCACCGTCGGTCCCGCCGCGCCCGACACCCCGGCGACGACGCCCCACACCCCGAGCGCGGCGCCGCGCTTGCCGGGCGGGAAGACGTCCACGATGAGCGAGAGCGTCTGCGGCAGCAGCATCGCCGCGCCCACGCCCTGCACCGCGCGGAAGGTGATCAGCTGGCTCGGGTCCTGCGCCAGCCCGCACGCGAGGCTGGCCACGGTGAACAGCGCGACGCCGCCGATGAAGAGGTTCTTCTTGCCGTTCAGGTCGCCCAGTCGGCCCGCGGTGATCAGCAGTACGGCGAGCGCGAGCGTGTAGGCGTTGGTGATCCACAGGATCTGGTCGAGAGAGGCGCCCAGCCGGCCCACCATGTCGGGAATGGCGATGTTGACGATGGTCAGGTCGAGCAGCGTCATGAAGAACCCGACGGACAGCACGGAGAGGACCGCCCACGGGTTGCCCCGCATTGATCTCACTTTTCCCTCCTCGCCGCGAACGTGCGCGCGCTCGCGGCCTCGTGGTCGTAAGGCGCCCTCCGTCCCGTGCGGGGCGGAGGGCGCTTACGCGGACGAGCCGGTGCGCTCGGCGCGCCCTCCCGGCTCCTGCCGGTCAGAGGGGCGCCGCACGGCGCGATGTGACATCGCGGCGGGGGCGGGGTGCTTCTCGGGGGCCGTCGCTCAGGGCGCCGGGAAACCGCGGTCGGCGCCGCCGGGGGGCGCGGCGGGAGCGAACCACGTGGGGTCGTCGCGCAGCGCCAGTTCGATACGGCCGCGGGCGGTCGGGCCGAGCTCGGGCAGTTCGTCCACCGCGAACCAGCGCACGTCCAGCGACTCGTCGTCGTTGACCCGCGCCTGCCCGCCGACCGCGCGGCAGCGCAGCACGATGTCGATGTACTGCGCGTGGTCGCCGTTGGGGTAGACCACCGGTTCGTTGGTGAAGACGCTCAGCACCCGCTCCACGATCGCCAGGACGCCGGTCTCCTCCTCGACCTCCCGCACGGCCGCCTCCGCGGGCTGCTCGCCGGGGTCGGGGATGCCGCTGAGCAGCGCCCACCTGCCGGTGTCGGTCCGCCGGTTCAGCAGGACCCTCCCGCGGTCGTCGAACACCACCATCACCACGCCCGGCAGGAAGAGCAGCGTGTCGCCCGCCTTGGCACGGATGTCCAGGATGAATTGCGGAGTCGCCATGGCCCGAGCCTACGAGATACCAGGTGAACACCACATCCGCACCACGTATCCCAAGGACGACAAGCTTGCCGCGCAACCGTCCCCCGCGGCCCGCCCAGCCGTTACCGTGACCCGGACAGAGCGCCCGCACGGGGAACGGGGGCCCGACGGCAGTCCGTCGCGCCCCCGTGGGTCAGGGGGTATCGGGGGGCATGGACACGACGGCCGGCGAACCGCCGGGCGCCGCACGCGCGCGCCGCGCGCCGCACGGTCCGGACGGGCACGCCGGGGGGCGCCGCCGGGGCAGCGGCCTCACCGACGCGGCCGGGATCGCGGTGCTCGGCTGCGCCTCGGTCTGGGCACTGGTCGCCGCTGCGGGACGCCCCGCCCGGCCGGAGGGCACGCTGCTCGCGGTCCTCGCCGTCACCGCCGGGTACGCGCTCGGCCGCATCCTGGGGGCGCTGCTGCCCACGCTCGCGCCCACCGCCGCCGCCCTCACCGTCCTGGCCCTGGTCCTCGCCCCGGACGGCCGGCCGACCGCCCGCCCCGAGGCGCCGCCACTCGGCTACCCGAACGCCGACGCGGCGCTGCTGGTGCTGGCCACCGGCGCCGCGTGCTGCGCCGCCTGGACGGTACGCAGCAGGCTGCGGCGGGCGGCGCTGCGCGCGGCGGGGCTCGGCGCCGCAGCCGCCGCGCTGGCCCTGGGCTCGGCCGCCGGGTTCGCGGCGGGCGTGGCCGTCGTGCTGTGCTCGCTCGCCGCTGCCCGGCTCCGCCGCAGGCTCCCCGCGCTGGCCGCGCTGGCCCTGGCCGCCGCCCTCGCGGTGGGCACGACCTGCGCGGTCGCGGTGGACGCGCTGCCCGCGGGCCTGTCGGCGTCGCTCACCGGCCAGCTCACCCAGCCGCGGGTGGAGCTGTGGCACCAGGCCGTCACCCTCGCCGAGGACCATCCGCTGCGCGGGGTGGGCCCGGAACGCTTCGCCGCCGCGATCCCCGCCGACACCCCCGGAGCCGACACGTATCCCGAGGTGACGCCCGCCGAGGGGCCGTCCTCCGCCTCGCCGCAGTCCGCGCCGCTCCAGCTCGCCGCCGAGCAGGGCGTTCCGGGGGTGGTGCTGCTGGCCGTCTCCTTCGGATGGCTGCTCACGGCGCTGTGGCGCTCGCCGCGCCCCACCCCCGTCGTCCTGACCGCCGCCGCCACGCTCACCGGCCTGGCCATGCTTGCGGCCGTCGACCATGTGCTCAGCTACGCCGTCGTCACCGCGGGCGCCGGTTTCCTCGCCGGTCTGGCGACGGCCCGCCCGCTCGCGGCCGAACAGCTCCCGCCTCCGGACTGAGCCGTACGGGTGACGGAGCGGGGTCCGCCGTCAGGGGCTGGCCAGCGGGGCGCGCAGCCGCAGCCACGCGGCGATGGCCTGCACCGCGCCCTCGGGGTCGTCGACCGTCACCGTGAAGCGGCGGTCGCCGCCGAGGTCGATGACGATGCCGGGGCCGCGCCGGACGATCACCGCCGTGCCCTTCTCCGGGCGCCACCGGTAGCCCCAGCCGCCCCAGCTGCGTGGGCTGATCAGCGGGGCCAGCCGGGCGCCGCTGACGTCCGCGAGCGGGATCCGGCGGCGCGGCAGCCCGATGTGCCCGCAGCGCACCTCCACGCACTCGCGGTCGACCTGCACCTTCACATGCGTGAAGGCGACCGTGCCGAAGAGGATCAGCAGTCCGGCGGCCAGGCAGCCGACGACGGACATCACCAGGGGTACGAGATCGGTCGTGGCCGGCTGGTCGACGGCCAGCTCGATGCCGAGTGCGAGGCAGGCGGCACCCACGACGGCGAGGACCCACTGCATGCGGTTGCTGGCGCGGCCCGTCCACACCTGAGGCGCGACGGACTCCGAGCGAGGAGCGTGCGTCATGCTCGAAGCGTACTCACCCGGCACGATTCGGGCAGCCCCGGCACGTCAAGCCGTGGCGGGTGTCACGGCGAGCACCGCGCCCTGCGGGTAGGCCGCCGCGGTTTCCTGGAGCGGCGCGCTCACCCCGTTGAGCAGCACCTCCAGGCCGCCGCCGCCCTCCGGCACGCCCCCCGCGGCGGCGATCCGGCGCAGCGCCTGCGCCGCCACCGCCCCCGCCGAGCCGAACAGCTCGGCGCCGGGCACGGCCGCCGCGATCCGGTCGGCGACCAGCTCGTAGTGCGTGCAGCCCAGCACGACCGCCCGCACCCCCGCCGGGGTCAGCGCCGCGGCTGCGGCCACCGCCGCCCGTACCGCCGCGGCGTCACCCGCCTCCACGGCGGCGGCCAGACCCGGGCAGGGCACCTCGGTCACCTCGGCGGCGCCGCCGAACTCGGCGATCAGCTCGCGCTGGTAGGCGCTGCCCGTGGTCGCCGGCGTCGCCCAGACGGCGACAGCGCCGCCGCCCGCCGCCGCGGGCTTGATCGCGGGCACCGTCCCCACCACCGGCAGGCCCGGCTCCAGCGCCGCCCGCACCGCGGTCAGCGCGTGCACGGACGCGGTGTTGCAGGCGACGATCAGCGCGTCGGGACCGCGCTCGGCGGCGTCCAGCGCGCAGCGCAGCGCCCGGTCGCTGACGTCCTGCGCGGTCCGCGGCCCCCAGGGCATCCCCGCCGGGTCGCACGACAGCACCAGGTCGGCGTCCGGCCGCAGGGCCCGTACGGCCGCGGCGGCGGCCAGCAGTCCGATCCCGGAGTCCACGAGTGCGATCTTCACGCCTTCACAATAGGCGCCGCCGGGACCGCACCGCCGGGCGGCACCCGCGGTGCGGCAGACTGCGCGGGTGACGGTGACGACAGTGATCGCAGGGCTGTCCCTGCTCGTATGGGTGTGGCTGCTGCTGGGACAGGGGCTCTTCTGGCGCACGGACGTCCGGCTGCCGCGCGCGGAGACCGAACCCGAGCGGTGGCCCGCGGTCGCCGTCGTGGTGCCCGCGCGTGACGAGGCGGAGGTGCTCGGGACGAGCCTGCCGTCCCTGCTGGCCCAGGACTACCCCGGACGCGCCGAGGTCTTCCTCGTCGACGACGGCAGCACCGACGGCACCGGGGACCTCGCCCGGCAGCTCGCCGCCCGGCACGGCGGCCTGCCCCTCACCGTCACCTCCCCCGGCGAGCCGCCCGCCGGCTGGACCGGCAAGCTGTGGGCCGTACGGCACGGCGTCGCCCTCGCCCGCGAGCGCACCGGCGCGGACTACCTGCTGCTCACCGACGCCGACATCGCACACCGCCCGGACAGCCTGCACGCACTCGCCGCGGCCGCCACCGGCGCGGACCTCGACATGGTGTCCCTGATGGCCCGGCTGCGCGTCGAGACCGGCTGGGAGCGGCTGATCGTGCCGGCGTTCGTGTACTTCTTCGCGCAGCTCTACCCCTTCCGCTGGATCAACCGGCACCGCTCCCGCACCGCCGCGGCCGCGGGCGGCTGCGTCCTGATCCGCGCCTCCGCCGTGGACGCGGCGGGAGTGCCGGACAGCATCCGGCAGTCCGTGATCGACGACGTCGCCCTCGCCCGCGCGGTCAAGCGCTCCGGCGGACGGATCTGGCTCGGTCTGGCCGAACGCGTCGACAGCGTCCGCCCCTACCCGCACCTCGGTGAACTGTGGCGGATGGTCGCCCGCAGCGCCTACGCCCAGCTCCGGCACAACCCCCTGGTCCTCGCCGGCACCGTCCTCGGGCTCGCCCTCATCTACCTCGTCCCGCCCGCCGCGGCGATCGGCGGCGCCGCCACCGCCACCTGGCCCCTGTGCGCGGCGGGCGCCGCCGCGTGGGCGCTCATGACCCTCACGTACCTGCCGATGCTCCGCTACTACGCCCAGCCCCTGTGGCTGGCCCTCACCCTCCCCTGGACCGCGGCGCTCTACCTCCTCATGACCGTCGACTCCGCGATCCAGCATTACCGCGGTCGCGGAGCGGCCTGGAAGGGCCGCACGTACTCCCGCCCTGACCCCACGTAGCCCCTGCGGGGCGGCACCGCTACGCCTGGGGTGCCCCCCTTTCACCCCGGGGTGCCTGGTGCGGTGGTCGTCGCGACCGTCCCGCCGTCGTGGCTGGTCACGCAGTTCTCCCCCAGGCTCCGCCTGGGAGGTGCCCCCACGCGCCCCTGAAAACGAGAACCCTCCCCCCACACCAGCAACCCCCGTCGCGGGAAAACGGGTGCCCTCGCCCCGACAAGGTCTTCCCCACCGGCAGGCAGCCGCCGGACCGGCCCGGAGGGGGACGGTGCGGGGTGCCCCCGCAGGAATGCGCTGGGAGGAGCTCACCAACTCGGTACGAGGCCGAACGCGCATTCCGAGGAGGTGCCCCGTGGCGGCCCCCGACCCAGCCTGCGGCGCGCCGCGCAAAGAGGCGCGTGGGGGCACCTCCCAGGCGAAGCTCTGGGGGAGAACGGCGCGAGCAACCCCCCACCGGCAGAAGGTCGCGCGGCGAACCGCAACAAGCCACCCCGGAGCGCAAGCGCGAGCTCACCCCTCCGCGGGAACCCAGCGCAGAGCCCACCCGTACGCGTAATCCACCGTGCGTTGAGGGCTGAGGCCCGGACGGGCCGGGAGGTAGCGGGCCTCGCGCCGCATCCGCAGCACCTCGCCCACCCCCACCCCCGCCCCCACCCGCTCCCGCGTGAGCAGCAGGAGCGCGCACACCGCGGACTCACCCCCGGGGGCCCCGAGCGTGAAGTCCGCCGGCGGCCCGTGCTCGGGCCGTACCTCCACCGTGCCGCCCGCCTCCGCGAAGGTCCCGCCGCGCAGCGCGAGGAAGACCAGCACACGGCGAAAACGCACCGCCTGATCGAGGTTGACGGTCAGTTCGGCCCTGCCGCCCTCCGCGTCGAGCTGGACGTACGGCGGCAGCCACAGCGCCCCGGTGGCGCCACCGAGGGCCTGGACCACTCCCTTGCGGCCGTCGGCGAGCTCGAAGAGCGCGCCCAACTCCGCGCGCCCGGCGCCCTCCGCGCCCTCCGCGCCCTCCGCGCCCAACGCGCCGTCACAGGCGATCCGCAGCACCCCCGGCCCGAGCCGCGTACCGCCCGCGTCACGGCGGCCCGCCCGACCCCCCGACCGCCGGACGGCGGCAGCGGCGGCGGGGACGGGAAGCGGCGGCGCGGTCCGGGACACGGCGCGCAGCCACCACTGCCCGCCCTCCCGGTAGCACTCGCCGACCACGGTCGCGGGTCCGCCGGTGACACCGGGCAGTTCGCACCGCACGGGCCTGCCCCCGGTGAGCGCGCCGAGCCGCGGGGCGGGGATCCGTGCGGCGGGCCCGCCTTCGGCACGGATCACCACGAGCACCGCGGTGACCGCACTTTCGAGTGATGCCAGGTCGAGCACGAGGATGTCGACGGCGGGGCCGTCCGTGCTCTTCTCCCCCGTGTGGGTGACGGCTCCCGAAGGGTGCGCGGGGGCTCCGCCGCCGACGAGGTCGGCCGGGCCGCGCACCGCGCCGTCCGCGAGCAGGAGCGCGCACAGTTCGGCCCGCGGTACGCCCTGGCCCGTGCCGCGGCGGAACTCCAACCGGACTTCCGCGCTCGGCAAACGGACGCTTTCCCCCCTGCGCAGCAGCACTGCCGTCCTCCCCCGGTGCGTCGCGTCCCCCCGGCGGCCCTTCCAGCGCACGCCTTTTACCTGATCACAGCACTCTTCCATGACCGGTTTCCGGGGATTCGCTCGTATTGGGGACATCGTGCCACGAGGGAGCCGTCAAACACCCGTCAAACAACCCTCTAATCGGTCTCCCCAACGACCACATCGTGGGCTTAACTTATGGCTCATGACCACCCCCCGCGGTTCGTACGGTGGCGGCTACGGCGGCTACCCCTCGTCTGCGTCCTTCCCGGACACCCCGATCTACGACAGCCTCGTCGCCGAGCGCGGCACGCCGCAGATCGCCCCGATCCGCGTACCGACGCCGTATTCCGGTTTCGACTCGGGGATGCCCACCGGTTACGGCGCCAACCTGCCCGCCACCCGGCCGGCACTGCCCGCCCTCCCGGCCGGCCCGTCGTCGCCCTCGTACCAGCCGCCGCAGCCTCCGGCGCCGAGCGGCTACCCGGGCGGCGGCTACCCGCAGCAGCCCGCGCCGTACGTGCCGCAGCAGGCGCAGCCGCCCCGCGGCGGCTACGCCAACAACGGCTTCAACGGCAGCGGCGGCTTCAACGGCGGCGGTTTCCCGCCCGGCAGCGCGCCCATGGGCGGGCCGATGGGCCAGCCCGTGAACGGCCAGGCCGGCGGCCACCCGGGCGGCTACGGCGGCGGCATGCCGCAGCAGGCCCCGCCCGGCGGCCACGAGGCCGCGCGCCCGCTGCCGCCGCGTCCCGTTCCGCCGCGCCAGGCCCCCGGCGGCCACCCGGAGGAGCAGTACCCGCGGCGCAACCTCGGCAACGGCGGCGGAGGTTACTACCAGGGCTGACCTGTGCGGGAAAGCGCTGGCACCATGGCGTCATGAGTCCGCTGACGCTGAGCGCCCTGAACATCCATCCGGTCAAGTCGCTGCGTGCCGTCGGCGTGCGCGAGGCGGTGGTCGAGCCCTGGGGGCTCGCGGGGGATCGCCGCTGGATGCTGGTCGACGCCGCTGGTACGGCCGTGACACAGCGCGAGCACGCACGCCTGGCGCTGGTGACCGCCCTGCCGCTGCCCGGCGGCGGCCTGCGGCTGTCCGCGCCCGGACAGCCCGGCCTCGATGTCGCCGTGCCTCCTGCGGGGGTGGAACCGCGCGGCGTGCGCCTCTTCTCCGGGAAGGTCGACGTGGTCGCGGCCGACCGTTCGGCGGACGCGTGGTTCGGGGCGTATCTCGGCGAGCCGGTGCGTCTGGTGTTCCTGGACGAGCCCGCGGTCCGGCGGCCCATCGACCCGGCCTACGCGCGGCCCGGCGAGACCGTGAGCCTCGCCGACGGCTATCCGCTGCTGCTCGCCTCGTCCTCCTCGCTCGACGCCCTCAACGCGCTGATCGCCGCCGGGGACCGCCCCGGGGAGGGTCCGCTGCCGATGAACCGCTTCCGGCCCAACGCGGTGGTCGACGGCGCCGCCGCGTGGGCCGAGGACGGCTGGCGGCGGGTGCGGATCGGCGAGGTCGTCCTGCGGGTCGCCAAGCCCTGCTCGCGCTGTGTGGTGACCACCACCGACCAGTCGACGGGTGTGCGCGGCAAGGAGCCGCTGCGGACGCTGGCGCGGCACCGCAAGGTCGGCTCCGGCCTGCTCTTCGGGCAGAACCTGGTGCCCGAGGGCGCCGGAACCCTGCGCGTCGGGGATCCGTTGACCGTTCTGGAGTGACGCACCGGCGACCCGTCCGGCTGGATCCCGCCGGCCTCGTGCGTCGGCCGCGCCACCCGCGGGTATGCGGGCGGTAGGGACGGGTGAAGGGGGTGCCGGCCGTGGCTCGTCGGAGCAGGAGCACCAGGTTCGGGTGGCGGTGGCGGCGCAGTCCGCTGCGGCGGCGTTCCGATGTCGTCGAGGCCTGGCTCGGCCTGGTCACCGTGCTGCTGCTGTGCGCGGTGCCGCTCGCCGGCTGGTGGGCCGGCCAGTCGGTGGACCGCGCGCTGACCCGGGTCGCGCGCGTCCAGCGCACCGAGCGCAGCCTCGTCACCGCCGCCGAGGTGCCCGCGTCCGCGGCGCGCGGCGCCACGACCGCGCCCGGCGCGGGGCGGGCGGCGGGCCGGGAGGTCGATCCGGCCGGCGAGGAGGTGCTGCGCTGGACGGCGCCGGACGGCACGGCACGCTCCGGGAAGGTGCCGCTGGGGCTCGAAGTCCGGCACGGCGGGCGGCTGCTGCTGTGGACGGACCGCCAGGGCAGGCTGGTCGCGCCGCCGCTGGACCGCGCGACGGCCACCGCGCACGCCGCGCTCGCCGGGGTGGCGGCCGCGGGTGTGGCGGCGGGCACGGTGCTGCTGGCCCGGCAGTTGCTGCTGTGGCGGCTGACGCGGCGCAGGATGCTGTCCTGGGATCGCGCGTGGGCCCGGTTCGGCCAGGACTGGGGCCGGGCAGGTGCCGGTGGCTGACGCGGCGGCGCACGGGACGGCCGCGGGGTTGCCCCGGTGCGCGGGCGGATGCGCCGGGCGGCGCCGCCCGCCTGACGGGACGTCGTCAACAGCGCCCCTTCGCGCACGCTACGGTTGATCCCCGGTCGGCCGACGCAAGAGGTGGGGGCAGGGCAACCCGATGGCACATGGCGTGGTGCAGGTCACCAACCCGGGCAGTTCACGGTGGCGTCGCCGCACGGGCGAGTACGGCACGATGGCCGATGCGCTGGCGGCGGCGGCCGACGGTGACGTGCTGACGGTCGGTCCGGGCACGTACCGCGAGAATCTGGTGATAGACCACGCGGTCACGGTGCGCTGCGCGGAGGGCCCCGGCACGGTCCGGATCGCCCCCGCGTCGGGCGTCGCGGTGACCGTGCGGGCGTCCGCCGCGGTGCACGACCTGGTGGTCGAGGGCCAGGACAGCACGGCTGCCGCGCTGCTCGTCGAGGGCTGCGCGCCGGAGCTGACGGGGCTGCGGGTGAACGCGCGCTCGGCCGTCGGCGTCGAGGTGCGGGACAACGCCCGGCCGACCGCCCGGCGGTGCACCGTGGACAACCCGGCGGGCGTCGGCATCAGCGTGCTGGACGCGGCGGGCGGGCTGTTCGAGGACTGCGAGGTGGTCGCGGCCGGTCAGTCGGGCGTCGCGGTGCGGAACGGTGGCAGCCCGCGGCTGGAGCGCTGCAAGGTGCACCACGTCTCGGGTTCGGGCCTGTCGGTCACCGGCGAGCACAGCTCGCTGGAGGCGGTCGGCTGCGAGGTCTTCGAAGTGCGCGGCACGGGCCTGCACGTCTCGCAGCGCGCCTCGGGCCAGCTGATCGACTGCCGGGTGCACGGCACCACCGGTGACGGCATCTCGCTGGATTCCGACGCGGTGCTGGCGATGTCCGACTGCGACGTCCACGACATCCCCGAGAACGCCGTGGACCTGCGGGCCCGCGCGGTCCTCACGCTGACCCGCTGCACGGTCCGCCGGTTCGGCCGCAACGGCCTGTCGGTGTGGGACCCGGGCACCAGGGCCGACGCCAACGCGTGCGAGATCCACGACAGTACGGGCGACTACCCGGCGGTGTGGGTCAGCGACGGCGCCGTGGCGATAATCGACGACTGCCGGGTGCACGACGTGCCGGACGCGCTGTTCGTGCTGGACCGCGGCTCGCGCGCCGACGTGGTGGACAGCGACTTCACGCAGATCCGCAACACCGCGGTGTCGGTGAGCGACGGCGCCAACGTCCAGCTGGACGACTGCCGGATCCGCGACGCGGCGACCGGCGCGTGGTTCCGCGACCACGGCAGCGGCGGCACCTTCTCCCAGGTCACCATCGACTCCGCGGCGACCGGCGTGATCGTCACCAAGGGCGCGGACCCGGCGCTGGAGCGCTGCACGGTGACCAACACGACCGAATCCGGCATCTACGTCTCCGCGGAGGGCCGCGGCACCTTCACCGCCTGCAAGGTGACCGGCAGCAAGGGCTACGGCTTCCACATCATCGACGGCTGCCGGTCCACACTGACCCGCTGCCGCACCGAGCGCTGCGCCCGCGGCGGTTACGAGTTCGCCGAGCCGGGCCCGGTGACCGAGGACTGCACGAGCGACCGGGCCGCGACGCCCGAACCGGCTCCCGTCACCGTGCCGCCGGTGCCCCAGCGGCAGCCGGCCAGCCAGTCGTACGGGCTGCTCGGCGGGGTGCCGCAGCAGTCCGCCGGGCCCACGGAGGCCGCGGCGCCGGCGGCGGCCGCCGGGCGCGAGAGCACCGAGGTGCTGGCGGAACTGGACGCGCTGGTCGGCCTGGACGGCGTCAAGCGCGAGGTGCGCACCCTCATCGACATGATCGCGGTGGGCCGCCGCCGCCTGGAGGCCGGTCTCAAGGCGCCCTCCCCGCGCCGCCACCTGGTCTTCACCGGCTCCCCCGGCACGGGCAAGACCACCGTGGCACGGCTGTACGGCGAGATCCTGGCGTCGCTCGACGTACTGGAGCGCGGCCACCTGGTCGAGGTGGCCCGGGTCGACCTGGTGGGCGAGCACATCGGCTCGACCGCGATCCGCACCCAGGAGGCCTTCGAACGGGCCCGCGGCGGTGTGCTGTTCATCGACGAGGCGTATGCGCTCGCGCCCGAGGACGGCGGCCGGGACTTCGGCCGGGAGGCGATCGACACCCTGGTCAAGCTGATGGAGGACCACCGGGACGCGGTGGTCGTGATCGTCGCCGGGTACACCGCGGAGATGGAGCGCTTCCTGGCCTCCAACCCCGGTGTGGCGTCGCGTTTCTCGCGGACGATCACCTTCGGCGACTACTCCGCCGAGGAGCTGCTGCGGATCGTGGAGTCGCAGGCCGCGGAGCAGGAGTACCGGCTCGGCGACGACGCGGGCGAGGCGCTGCTGAAGTACTTCACCGCCCTTCCCAAGGGACCCGCGTTCGGCAACGGCCGGGCGGCGCGGCAGGCGTTCGAGGCGATGGTGGAGCGGCACGCGGTGCGCCTGGCGCACGTCGTCGAGCCCACCCACGACGAACTCCAGCTGCTGTACCCGGAGGATCTGCCCGAGCTGCCCTGAACCGCGCGGCCTCCGCCCGTGTGCCGGGCGGGGCGGAAGAGGGCGGCCGCCGGGCGCAGGGCGGCCGCCACGTGGAAAGATGGGCAGACGCGCCCGCGGCGCACGGCGGCCGCCGGTCGCACCGGGAAGATCCGAGCACGCAGAAGACGCAGAAGACGAGGTCACGGGTGGGCGACAACCAGAACCTCCTCGCCGAGCAGCGCAGGGCACTGATCCTGGACGAGGTGCGCCGCCGCGGCGGTGTGCGCGTCAACGAGCTGACGCGCCGGCTCAACGTCTCGGACATGACCGTCCGGCGGGATCTGGACGCCCTCGCCCGGCAGGGCGTGGTGGAGAAGGTGCACGGCGGCGCGGTGCCGGTCGTCGAGGCCAGCAGCCACGAGCCGGGCTTCGAGGCGAAGTCGGGCCTGGAGCTGGGCGCGAAGGAGGCCATCGCGACGGCCGCCGCCGCCCTGGTGCCGCCCGGCAGCGCGATCGCGCTGGCCGGCGGTACGACCGCGTACGCCCTCGCGCACCATCTGCTGGACGTGCCGGACCTGACCGTGGTGACCAACTCGGTGCGCGTCGCCGACGTCTTCCAGAACAACCAGCGGCGGCCCGGTGCCGCGCCCGGCGAGGGGTCGGCGACGGTGGTGATCACCGGCGGGGTGCGCACCCCCTCGGAGACGCTCGTGGGGCCGGTGGCGGACCGGGCGATCCAGGCCCTGCACTTCGACCTGCTCTTCCTGGGCGTGCACGGCATCTCGGTGGAGGCGGGCCTGTCGACGCCGAACCTGGCGGAGGCCGAGACCAACCGGCATTTCGTCCGCTCCGCCCGCCGGGTCGTGGTGATCGCCGACCACACCAAGTGGGGCACGGTGGGTCTCAGCTCGTTCGCGGCGCTGGAGGACGTGGACACCCTGGTGACGGACGCGGGCATCCCCGAGGTGCTGCGGGCCGAGATCGCCGAGCACCTGTCGGACCTCATCGTGGCGGGCGAGCCCGCCGAGGGCTGAGCGGCGGGCGGCCGGTCCGGCCGCCCGCGGGCCGTCCGGTGCTCAGCCGCTGATCCAGGACCACGCGCTGCTGGGCGCCAGCAGGAAGAGCGCGACCGCGACGACCAGCACGATCCCGGCGAAGGCGCGCAGCCGCCGCACGCCGGGCGTGAGCGGGCGGCGCGGCGGCCGGTTGTCGGGCCGCCATGCGGCGGCGTGCTGCGAGGGGGTGTGCGGGCGGGTGCGGCGCCGCCCGAGACGGCGCGGCTCGTCGGTGACGCCGTTCTCGTCGTCCTCGCGCAACCGGCGGGCGACGATGCGGGCCCGCGCCGAGGGCTCCTTCGGCGCGGTGGCGCGTATCGCGCGCTCGGAGTCGTTGGCGAACTGCTCCCACACCTCGTCGGGCAGCGACGGCTCGTCGGCCGCGGGTGGTGGTTCGGTGGTCACGTCTGCGCTCTCGTCTCGTCCAGGCATGGCCGGGGCGGCGGCACGCGGCACACTTTCCCCCCACCGGCGAATCGATACTTCCCCTGCCACTTGTACCACGCCCGATGCCGTACGCGGCGTGGGTCCCCGGCGGCAGTGGGCTCCGCCACAGGTCAGCGGTATTCGGCGAACCTGGGGCGGATCCCGAGCAGGACGAGGGCCGCGGCGAGGCCGAGTGCCCCGGCGGGCACCGCGGGCCAGCCGTCGAGGGAGCCGTGGGCGTCGTCGGCGTGCTGCCGGAAGTCGGTCAGCTGCCGGTCGGCGAGCCGCTCCAGGGTGGTGGAGAAGTCCCAGAAGTCGAAGGCGACGTTGCCGCGGCCGACCTCGGTGAGCACCACCGCGCCCTCCTCGGTGTCGCCGCTCTTCCTCAGGGAGCGGAGCTTGTCGTCGTCGGCGCGGAAGTTCGCGTAGCGGCCGAGCATGTCCTGGTAGGCGGGGCGCTCCCCCGCGGTGGCGTTGCCGTCCGGGGTCAGGAGCCCGTCGAGCCGCTTGGCGAGGCTGTCGAACTGCGCCTCGTCGGCCTCGCCGAAAG
Organism: Streptomyces sp. NPDC021224; assembly: GCF_044332905.1. NCBI lineage: Bacteria > Bacillati > Actinomycetota > Actinomycetes > Kitasatosporales > Streptomycetaceae > Streptomyces > Streptomyces sp. NPDC021224. The sequence continues at coordinate 79,056 of NZ_JBIRPW010000004.1, forward strand.
CGCTGTCGTGCACGAACCAGCGGCTCTCGGTGGCCGCGGCCTGCGAGGCGACGGCGCCGGCCTCGGCGAGGTTGGTCCAGGGCCGCAGTCCCTGGCTGCTCGCGGCGTCCACGCCGTCGGCGGCGGCGTGCATCGCCAGGGTTCCGGCCAGGGCGACGGCGAGGGTGGCGGCGGTGGCGACGAGCAGCGCGGCGTTGAAGCGCCTGCGGTAGTCGCGGGCCAGTTCCCACTGCCACCACAGCAGCAGTACGACGGCGAGCCCGCCCAGCACCCCGACGGCCACGCCCCAGCGCACGGCGGCGTGCCGCGCCGCGTCGCGCTGCCGGTCGGCCTGCTGCTGGTAGGCGGCGGACAGGTCGTCGGCGAGCGGCAGCAGCCGGGTGTGCATGATGCTTCCGGCCGAGACGTTCATGGCGACGGCGAAGCGCGGCGGGTGGCCGACGGTCTGGTTGGGCTCCTGCTCGGCGACGTAGCGGGCGCGGCCGCTCAGGTCGTCGTACCGGCCGAGGCCGTCGAGCAGCTGCGCGACCCGGGTGCCCTGGCCCGGGCCGCCGCCGAGCCTGCGGAGCAGGTCGCTCACCAGGGCGTGGTCGCGCTGCGCGGTGATCAGGGCGTTGAGCTGGTTGCCGACGATCACGTCCGGGTCGTCCGCGGAGCGGCCCGGGGCGAGGGTGTCCGCGCGCTGCGCGTCGAGGTCGGCGAGCGTGGAGCGCAGTTGCGCGGCGGCCGAGGCGCGGTCGGTCACGGTGCTGCCGAAGCGCGCGGTGGCGTGCCGTACGGACAGGGCGCCGGCGACCGCGACCGCGCACAGCGCGCCCAGGGCCACCAGGACGGTGACGGTGCGGACGGCGAGCCGCCGCGGCCCGCCGCCGGTCAGCCGCAGCCTGCGGCGCGCCCGGTAGGTTTCCGCCGGGCTCGCAGGCGCCGCGGCGGGCTCTTCCGTGTCAGGGGCCTCCTGGGCCGGCGGGGCCGTCTGAGCCGACGCCTGGGACATCGTCATGCCGTGACGCTAGGCGCGGGCCGGGAAAGGACGGTGGCCTGCGGGCGACCGCGGGGTGTCCTGGACGTAACAGAACTGCCGCGAAGGCGCGGGGAGTTGGCCGTTCGGCGCGGCCCGCGGAGGGAATCAGGGGGCGTCGGCGGGCGGGCCGGGCGGCGGCGCGGCGGCCCGCTGCTGCGGCGGCTGCCACAGCGGGTGCTCCTCGCGTGCCCACCAGCGCGGTACGTAGCCGGTGCGCAGGCCGCGGCGGGCCTCCGGGTCCTGGAGGGCGAACCACACGTGACCGGTGACGACGGCGGCCAGGACCAGCGCGAGCCAGTCGTGCACGAAGGTCGAGCCGGTGCGCCAGACCAGCGGGGCCAGCCGCGGGAACCACATGACGACCCCCGTCCCGGCCATGATCAGCAGCGCCCCGGTGGCGAAGGCCGCGTAGAGCTTCTGGCCCGCGTTGAACTTGCCCGCGAGGCTCGGCTCGCGCCTGCGCCGGCGCAGCGCGACGCCCAGCCAGCGCCAGTCGTGCGGGAAGAAGCGGCCGAGCCGCCCGGCGTCGGCGCGGAAGGCGCGCGAGGCCAGGCCGAGCAGCACGGGCACGGGCACGGCGATGCCGGAGTACTCGTGCACGGTGACCAGGAGGCGGCGGCGGCCGACGATCTCGGCGAGCTGCGGCAGGTAGAGGCAGGCGCCGGTGGCGACGCACACGCCCATCAGCCAGGTGACCGAGCGGTGCACCCAGGTCTCGGCGCGGGTGAAGCGGCGCAGCCCGGTGGCGCCGGCGGGGTCGCGGGGCGGGGTCGCGGCGGTCATGAGGTGGGGTCGTCGCGGCGGCCGTTGGACTTGCCCACCCAGCCGTCGACGTCGTAGCCGTAGTGCTCCCAGTAGCCGGGCCGCACGTCCTTGGTGACGGTGATGCCGGACAGCCACTTCGCGGACTTGTAGAAGTACATCGGTGCCACGTAGAGCCGGACCGGGCCGCCGTGGGCGGCGCTGACCGGCTTGTCGTCCATGGTCAGCGCCACCAGCACGTCGGCGCGGCGGGCCTGTTCCAGCGTCAGGCTCTCGGTGTAGACGCCGTCGAAGCAGGTGAAGCGGACGGCCGTGCCGGCCGAGCGCACCCCGGCGGCGTCCAGCAAGGTGGACAGCTTCACCCCGGAGAAGGCGGTGTGCGGCACCCGCCAGCCGGTGACGCACTGCACGTCGCGCACCAGCCGGGTCTGCGGCAGGGCGCGCAGGTCGGCGAGCCGGTATTCGGCGGGGTGGTCGACGAGGCCGCCGAGGGTCAGACGGTAGTCGCTCTCGCCGCGGTGCGGCACGGAGTTGGAGACGGAGTAGAAGCGGAAACCTCCGCCGCCGGGCAGCAGCGAGGTCACCCCGGTGGGGTCCTTGGCGCTGACGGACGCCAGCACGGAGTCGATCCGGTCCTGCACCGCGCCGCCGACCGCGACCCCGGCCGCGCCCAGCCCGAGCATGCCGAGCACCACGCGCCGCCCGACGGGGCTGCCGCGGCCCTCCTCGGGCGCGGGGCCGTGGGGTGTGTCCGGTGGCGGCGTGCGGTCGTCCATGGACCGATTCGAGCACGCCGGCCGCCGTCTGGCCAGGGCCCCGGGCGGGCCGTCAGGCTTCCGTCACATCCGGGCGCTCGCGCGGGCCCGCGGCACCCGGGCCAGCAGCCGGGCGAGGGCCTCGTTGAAGGCGTCGGGGCACTCCAGGTTGGGCATGTGGCCGGCGTCCTCGATAACGGTGAGGGTCGCACCGGGGATGTGCCGGTGCAGGAACTCCGCGTCGCGGACGGGGGTGAAGACGTCCTCGCGGCCGACCACGACCAGGGCGGGCACCGCGACACCGGCCAGGGTGGGGGTGTAGTCGGGGCGTTCCGCGCGGCCGCGCAGGGCCGCGGCGGCGCCCCGCGGCGGGGCGGCGAGCATCATGCCGAGCACGTGGTCGGCCACCTCGGGCCGCCGCGCGAGGGTCGCGGCGCAGACCATGGAGCCGAGCACCTCGCGGGGGTACCCGGCCGTGCCCTCGCGCTCCAGCCGGTCGGCGCGGGCGTAGCGCTCCTGCCTGCCCTGCTCGGTGTCGGCCTGCGCGAAGGTGTCGGCGAGGACCAGCCCGGCGACCCGGTCCGGGAAGAGCCGGTGGAACTCCAGGGCGATCTGACCGCCCATCGACAGCCCGCACACCACCGCCTCGGCGATCCCGAGGTGGTCGAGCAGCGCCGCGAGGTCGCGGGCGAAGGTGCCGAGCGGGGTGCTGCCGGGCACGACCTGGCTGCCGCCGTAGCCGCGCAGGTCGGGGGTGACGACGCGGTGGCCGGGGGCGGCGTCCTGCTGCGGCGCCCACATGGTGCGGTCGAAGGGGTGCCCGTGGATGAGCAGCAGGGCGCTTCCGTCGCCGCCCGTGTCGCCGTAGGTCATGCTGATGCCGTTGACGAAAGCCGTGTTCACGTGCGGTTTCCCCCTTGTGATGGTGACTGGTCCGATGCTAGGCAGAGGGCAATCAGCGGAGCAATGCCCGGCATTGATGTCGGGGCAATGTGCCGGTGCCCCGAGACGGTGGCGCGGGCGGGCGGGGAGCAGGGGATGGCACGGGACTTCCGGCAGGCGGCGGACGCGGTCGCGGCGCAGATCGCGGCGGGGCGGCTGCGGCCGGGCGACCGGCTGCCGACGCAGCGGGCGTTCGCCCGGCGGTACGGCCTCGCCGAGTCGACGGCGAGCCGGGTGTACGCCGAACTGACCCGGCGCGGCCTGGTCGTCGGCGAGGTGGGGCGCGGCACCTTCGTACGGGCCGCGCCGCCCGCCGCCGACCCGGCGCTCGCCGAGCCGGGCACCGCCCGGGTCGACCTGGAGCTCAACTACCCCGTCACGCCCGGCCAGCCGGAGTTGCTGGCCGCAGCGCTGGCACGGCTGGCCCGGCCCGATGTGCTGAGCCCCGCGCTGGGCCCGTCCGGCGCGGGCGGTACGGCCGCCGCGCGGGCCGCGGCCGCGGACCTGCTGGCCCGGCCGGGCTGGGCGCCGGATCCGGCGGGCCTGCTCTTCGCGGGCAACGGGCGGCAGGCGATCGCCGCGTGCGTGGCCGCGCTGGTGCCCCCGGGCGGCCGGCTGGGCGTCGAGGCGCTGACGTACCCGGTGGTCAAGGCCGTCGCGGCGCGCCTCGGGGTGACCCTGGTGCCGCTGGAGTGCGACGCCGAGGGGCTGCTGCCCGGGGCGCTGCTCGCCGCGCACCGGGCGGCGCCGCTCGGCGCGCTCTACGTCCAGCCGACGCTGCACAACCCGCTGGGCACCGTCATGGGCCCGCGGCGGCGGGCCGAACTGGCGGCGGCGCTGCGGGAGTCGGGGCTCACCGCCGTCGAGGACGCGATCTGGGCCTTCCTGCCCGCGGACCCGCCGCCGCCGCTGGCCGCGTACGCGCCGGAGCGGGTCGTGCTCGTCGACAGCCTCTCCAAGCGCCTCGCACCGGGCCTGACGGCGGGCTTCGCGGCGACCCCGGCGGCGCTCACCGCGCGGGTGTCGGCCGCGCTGCGCTCCGGCGGCTGGACGAGCGCCGGGTACGCCCTGGCCGCGGCGACCGGGTGGATGAGCGACGGCACCGCGGCGGCTTTGAGCGCCGCCAAGCGGGAGGACGCCCGGCTGCGCGGCGAGCTGGCCGCCGAGGCCCTGGCCGGGCTCGCCGTCCGCTCCGGCCCGTGCTCGTACTTCTGCTGGCTGGAGCTGCCGCCGCCGTGGCGGGCCGACACCTATGTGGCCGCCGCCGCCCGGCGCGGGATCGCGGTCACGCCCGCGGCGTCCTTCGTGGTGGGCTCGCACAGCACTCCGGCCGCGGTGCGGATCGGGCTGGCCTCTCCCCCGCCGCCGGTGCTGCGCAGGGCCCTCGACACGCTGGCCGAGCTGGCACGGACCGGGCCGGACGACCTCGGACCGGAATGAGCGACCCCCCGCCGGTCGGCGGCACCGGGGGCGCGGACGGCGCCGGTCCGCCCGCCGAAGGGGCAGGTCAGCGATGCGACGCGCGACAAGTTGCGACATTCCCCACATCGGGTGACGCTGTTATCGCATCACGGAGTGCTGAAGCAGTCACTCTACGCAGTTTCGCTCAATTTCCCATCGGAGCGGCGGAGGGCCGGAGCCCGCACGTGCGGGACCGTCCCAGCCGCGGAGGGAGTCGCAGCCGTGATCATGCAAGCGGAACAGACCGACCGGACCGACCCGACCCATCGAACACCCCGCGAGTGCGTCCTCGAACTGGAGGCGCACCCGTACCGGATCCAGCAGATCCGCCGCATCGTGGCGGCGCAGCTGCGCTACTGGCGACTCGATCCGCTGATCCAGCCCGCCGCGAGCGCCACCAGCGAGCTGCTGGCCAACGTGCACCGGCACGCCCGGCCCGACAAGAAGTGCGGCGTCCGGCTGAGCCTCGCCGACGACCGGCTGACCGTGGCCGTCACCGACAGCGACCCGCGCCTGCCGCAGCTGCGGCCCGTGGAGCCGATGGCCACCACCGGGCGCGGCCTGACCATGGTCGAGGCGCTGAGCGACACCTGGGGCACCGATCTGCTCCCGCTGGACGCCGGCAAGGTCGTGTGGTTCGTGCTGCGCACCCCCGTCGCGGTGCCGACGATGCTGCCGGTGCGCAACTGCGTGCCCTTCGAACGGGCCATGGCCGAGCCGCTGCCCGAGCCCGCCCATGAGCCCGTCACCGCGCCGGTCACCGGCACGGTCCCCGAACCGGCCGCTGTCGCTGCGGCGGCCTGACCGCGCGGAGCCGCCGGTGTGGGCGCCGGCGGCCCCCGCGCACCGGGCGCCGTCTCCCCCCGCGGGGGAGGCGGCGCCCGACGTACGTCCCCGTCACTGCGCGGCGACCGCCCGCAGGATGTCCAGCCGGGCCGCGCGGCGGGCCGGGCGCCAGCCCGCGAGCACGCCCGCCGCGACGCCCACCAGCAGCACCACCGCAAGCGGCAGCGGCGGGATCGCGAAGGCGCCCGTGCCGGTGCTGTCGGCGGCCCGCACCAGGGCCCAGCCGAGGAAGCCGCCGAGCACCAGCCCGCCCGCGGTGCCGAAGGCGGCCACCACGACCGACTCCCAGCGCACCATCGCCCGCAGCTGCCCCCTGGTCTGGCCGACCGCGCGCAGCAGGCCCAGCTCCCGGGTGCGCTCGTGCACCGCGAGGGTCGAGGTGTTGGCGATGCCGAACAGCGCGATGAGCACCGCGAGGGCGAGCAGCGCGTAGATCAGCGTCAGGAACATGTCGACGCCGGACGCCGCGGACGCCGCGTACTCGCTCCTGGTCTGCACGTCGGGCGACCCGAACGGGACCACCGCGCGGGTCACCGCGGCCGTGCCCGCGGCCGTGGACACCCCGTCCCGGAAGGCGACGGCGACGAGCGTGTCCCGGTCCTGCGTGCGGTGCGGCTCCCAGGCCGCGCGGGTGATCAGGTAGTTCCCCGCGAGGCCCGGCCGGTCGTAGACGGCCTCGACGGTGAAGGTCGTCCGGGTGCCGTCGGCGAAGGTGAAGAGCACGGTGCTGCCGGTGGTCAGGCCGCGGTCGTCCGCCTCGCCCGCGGCGACGGCGACGCCGTGCGTGCCGAGGTCGGCGAGGGAGCCGTGCACGGTGCCGAGGTCCAGCAGCCCGGACAGGGCCGCCGGGTCGGTGACCGTGATCCTGCGCCCGTGCCCGTCGACGTCCGCGACGCCCGCGCCGAGCCCGACGGCCGCTCTGACCTCGGGCAGCCGCGCCACCGCCGGGGCGAGCCGCGGACTGAGCCCGGCGCCGCCGGGGCCGAAGCCGGAGGTGCCGACGGCGACGTCACCGGCGAAGGAGCGGTCCACCGTCCGGTGCAGCGTCGCCTTCATCGAGGCGCCCAGCACGGTGAAGAGCGACACCACCGCCACACCGATCATCAGCGCGGTCGCGGTGGCCGCCGTCCGCCGCGGGCTGCGCAGCGCGTTGCGCCGGGCCAGCCCGCCGCTCACCCCGCGCAGCCGGGCGATCGGGGCGCCCAGCACCCGTACGGCCGCCGGGGCCGCGACCGGGCCCAGCGCCACGAACGCGGCGAGCGTCAGCACCGCCCCCGCCGCGGTGAGCGGCAGGCTCGGGCCAGGCCGCCGCGGTCGGCCGCGCCCCGGTTGACGACGATCTCGCCGGGCGCGAGCGGCGCGCGGCCCTCGACGATCTTGTACGGGTTGAGCTGCGGGTCGTCGATCCAGGCCGCCGCGACGGTGGGCCCGCGGGTCTCCAGCGCGGTGCCGTCGGCCTTGGTCAGCTGTCCCGCGCCCTCGATGTCGGGCGCGGCCGCGGCGACACCGGGCACCCGGCGGATCGTGTCCACCAGCGAGACGGGCACGGGCTCGCGGGTGCTGCGGCCCGGTCCGCCCGCGGAGATCTCGTCGGCGCCGCGGACGACGGTGTCCGTACCGCGGTTGGCCGTCGCGAAGAGCGTGCCGAAGCTCGCCCGCAGGGTGTCGCCCATGACCATGGTGCCGGTCAGGAAGGCCACGCCGAGGAAGACGGCGGCGAAGGTGCCCGCGAAGCGCCGCTTGTGCGCGCGCAGCCCGGCGATCCCGAGGCGCAGCGGAGCCGCGGCGGAGGCGGGTGCGGAGATGCGGCTCACGGCCGGTCACCGCCCGCGGCACGGCGGCCGTCGAATGCCTTCATCCGGTCCAGCACCCTCGGGGCGGTGGAGTCGGCCATGGTGTCGACGAGGCGGCCGTCGGCGAGGAAGACCACCTCGTCGGCGTGCGCGGCGGCTGGGGGCACCCCCATGCCCGTAGGGCCCTGGGGGAGGGTCGTGGGTGACCATGACGACGGTGCGGCCCATGTCGCGGACCGCGCGGCCCAGCAGTTCCAGCACCTCGCCGCCGGTGCGCGAGTCGAGGTTGCCGGTCGGCTCGCCGGCGAAGACCACCTCGGGGCGGCCGGCCAGCGCCCTGGCCACGGCGACGCGCTGCTGCTGCCCGCCGGACAGCTCGGCGGGCCGGTGCCGCAGCCGGTCGCGCAGGCCGACGACGTCGATCAGGACGTCGATCCACTCCGCGTCCGGCCGGGTGCCCGCGAGGTCGAGCGGCAGCGTGACGTTCTCGGCGACGTCGAGGGTGGGCACCAGGTTGAAGGACTGGAAGACGAAGCCGATCCGCTCGCGGCGCAGCAGCGTCAGCTGCCGGTCGCCGAGCGGCCCCAGCTCGGTGCCGCCGACGAAAGCGGCGCCCGAGGTGAGTGCGTCCAGACCCGCCGCGCAGTGCAGGAGGGTGGACTTGCCGGAGCCGGAGGGCCCCATGATCGCGATGAAGCGGCCGGCCGGGAAGCCCACCGTCACACCGTCCAGGGCCCGCACCGCGGTGTCGCCCGCGCCGTGCACCTTCACGGCGTCCACGACCCGTGCGGCGGCGGTCCCGCCGCCGGCCGCACCGCCGCCGGCGGGGCCGCGCCGGTCGGTCGTCGTGCCGGGCATCAGGCCCCGCCCTTAACGCTGTTGCGGTCACGCGGGCCGCGGGCGAAGTGCTCCTCCAGCACCGACATGCGGCGCCAGTACTCCTCCTCGTCGATCTCGCCGGAGGCGAACCGCCGGCCGAGCACCGCCAGCGGGCTGTGCTCGCTGCCCCCGCCCGCCGAGGGCGGCCCGAACTGCCGCCAGGGGGCGCCGCGTCCGCGCCACACCGTGCGGCGCAGCACGGTGACCACGGCGGCCACCGCGAACACCCAGATCAGGGGGAAGAACAGGATCCACGGGCCGGGCCCGCCGTCGTGCCACGCCAGGGTGTCCATCGTCTGTCAGCTCCTCGGTCGTGCCGGGTTCTCCCGACACCACCGAGCCTGGCGTCCGCGGCCGCCGAAATCGTCGTACGGCCAGCGGCTCCGCCGCTGCTCCGCTGGGAGTACGCCGCGCCCCGCCCGGCACTCCCACGGGTGGCGCCGGGGGGCGGGTCCGAGGGGCGGCACGGGGCGTACGGCCAGCGGCCGGTACGCCCCGCGCGGGGGTCAGCCGCCGAGGACGGCCAGCGGGTCGTCGAGCACCGGCTGCCAGGCCAGTTCCGCGGCGCCGACCAGGCTGTTGTGGTCGAGTGCGCAGGCCAGCACCGGCACGCTGCCGCTGCGCCCCCACAGGCTGTGGTCGGCGACGACCGCGCGCAGCGCCTCCGGATCGGCGTCCAGCAGGTGGCGGTGCAGCCCGCCGAGCAGGATGCGGTCCGGGTTGAGGACGTTGACGAGCCCGGCGAGGCCGCGTCCGAGCCGGTCGATCATCAGCAGCGAGGCGGCCCGGACGGTGGGGTCGGCGTACTCCGTACGCAGCAGGGCCGCGCTCTGGTCGAGCAGCGACACCTCGGGGCCCGGGGTCCGCCCGGCCGCCTCCACGAAGGCCAGCGGGTCGGCCTCGACGTCCAGGCAGCCGCGGCTGCCGCAGTAGCAGGGCCGCCCGTCGGGGCGCACGGTGAGGTGGCCGACCTCCAGGGCGAGGCCCGAACTGCCCGTGTGCAGGCGGCCGTCCAGCACCAGCGCGCCGCCGACGCCGCGGTGCCCGGAGGCGACCACCAGCAGGTGCTGCGCGCCGCGCCCGGCGCCGTGCCGGTGCTCGGCGAGGGCGGCGACGTTGACGTCGTTGCCGACGAAGGACGGGACCGGTCCGCCGTCCGGGCCCAGGATGCCCACCTCGGCGATCTGCCCGGCGAAGACCTCGGCCACCTGCGTACCGGCGGGCCAGGACAGATGCAGCGGGTTGAGCGCGAGGCCTTCGGGCTCGGCGATCGCGGACGGTACCGCGAGGCCCGCCCCGACGCACACCCGCCCCGACGCGCGCAGCAGTCCGGCGCCCGCCTCGACGACCGCGCCCAGCACGTGCGCGGCATCGGGCGGCACGGTCATGGAGCCGGGCGCCGTCGCCACGATCTCGCCGCCGAGGCCCACGAGCGCGGCGCGGAAGCCGTCGGCGTGCACCTGTGCGGCGAGCACGACCGGGCCCTCGGGCGCGACGTCCAGCCGGTGCGAGGGGCGGCCCTGCGCGCCCGCCGGGCCGCTGGGGCGGGTGTCCACCCGGATCAGCCCCAGTGCTTCCAGTTCGGCGGCGACCGCTCCGGCGGTGGCCCTGGTCACCCCCAGTTCCGCGGTGAGCAGTGCGCGGGTCGCCGCGCGGCCGGTGTGCACGAGCGCGAGCGCGGGGCCGAGTGCTCCGCGGCCCCGCTCCAGCCTTGTCCGAATCTGTGTCACCCCCCTATTCTCACTTTGTGCCGACACTGAACAAAATAGGGACGGCCCTGAGTCGATCTTCCCGGCCGTCCCGACCTCCCCGTACCCCGACCACCGATCCCGCCCTGCGCCGCCTGCGCATCGCCCTGACCGTCTTCTTCGCGGTCGACGGCTTCCTCTTCGCGGGCTGGGTCGTCCGCATTCCCGCCATCAAAGCCCAGACCGGCGCCTCCGCGAGCCAGCTCGGGCTGGCGCTGCTCGGCGTGTCGGCCGGCGCGGTGGCCACCATGGTGCTCACCGGACGGCTCTGCCGCCGCTTCGGCAGCGACCGCGTCACCGTCGGCACCGCCGTCATGCTGTCGCTGAGCATCGCCCTGCCGCCGCAGACCCACTCGGCGATGGCCCTCGGCCTGGTCCTGCTGGTGTTCGGCATAGCGTACGGCGGTCTGAACGTCGCCATGAACAGCCTCGCCGTGGACCTGGTGGCCGCGCTGCGCCGCCCGGTGATGTCGTCCTTCCACGCCGCCTACAGCTGCGGCGGCCTCGTCGGCGCGGGTCTGGGCGGACTGCTGGCGCCGCATCTGTCGCCCGCCGTCCACCTGGCGCTGCTCACCCCGGTCGGCCTGCTCACCGTGCTGTTCGCCGGGCGTGTCCTGCTGCGCACCAGGCTCGTGCCGCCGCCCGAGCAGATCCCGGCGACGGCCGCGCCGGAAACGGTGCCGGGAGACGGCACTCCCGCCCCGGCCGCCGCCCGGCGCCCGGGGCTGCTGGTCGCGCTCTTCGGACTGATCGCGGCCTGCTCGACGTACGGCGAGGGGGCGCTCGCCGAATGGGGCCCGCTGCACGTCCAGCAGGACCTGCACCGCGGACCCGGCGTCGCCGCCGCCGGATACGCCGCGGTGACGCTGGCGATGACGCTCGGCCGGCTGTCCGGCACCACCTTGCTGCTGCGGCTCGGCCAGACCCGGGTGCTGGTGCTGGGCGCGGTGCTCGCGGCGGGCGGCATGCTGCTCGCCGCACTGGCCCCGCTGCTGCCGCTGGTCGTCCTGGGCTTCGCGCTCACCGGCCTCGGGCTCTCCAACACCTTCCCCACCACGATCGCCCGCGCGGGCGCGCTGACCGGCCCCGGCGGCGTGGCCACCGCGTCCACCTTCGGCTACGGCGGGCTGCTGATGGGCCCGCCGACCATCGGCTTCCTCACCGACGCGGTGGGACTGCCGACCGCCCTGACGACGGTGTCGGCACTCGGCGCCGTCGCGGCGGTGCTGGCGTACTCGGTGCGCAACCTGGGGCGTACGGCGGCCTGACGGGATCCGGGCCGCCGCACGCACGGCCCGGACGTGCGGGAGCCCCGCGGACGGAAGGCCTGCGGGGCTCATACGCGTACAACTCGTACGACACTCATACGAAAAGGGAGCGGCGGGCAGCCGGAGCCGGGCCGCCGGAAGGCGCTACGCCTCGGCGTGCTTGGGGAGCATCCGCTCCAGGACGGCACGGTGGCCGGGGCGGGCCTCGGCGTGGCGCAGGCGGCCGCTGTCGGTGATGGCGACGTACACACCGCGCCGGTCCTCCGAGCAGATGCCGCGGTCGACCAGGCCTTCCTTCTCCAGCCTGGCCACCAGCCGGGACAGCGCGCTCTGGCTGAGGTGGACGCGGTCGGCCAGCTCCTGCACGCGGAAGGTGCAGCCGCCGTCCTCCGGGTCTCCGGCGAGCACGTCGAGAACCTCGAAGTCGCTCGCGCACAGACCGTACTGGGTCAGTTCACGGTCCAGTTCGCAGGCCGTGCGGGCGTGGATGGCGAGGATCTCCCGCCACTCGCGCTCCAGCGCACGCTCGTCCTTGTCCACTGCCATGCCCGCAGGGTAGCAGAAAACGGACCCCGATGCACGGTAATTAAATGCGCTTGCATCTCATGCACTTGCATGTAATCTACCGATCATGACCTCTCCGTCCCCCACGTCCGCCACCGTCCCCCGCGCGCAGGACCGTTGGAGCGCCCTTCAGTGGGGCACGCTCTTCGTGCTCTGCGCCGCGCTCTTCCTCGACGCCCTCGACGTCTCGATGGTCGGCGTGGCCCTCCCCTCCATCGGCACCGACCTCGGACTGTCGACCACCTCGCTGCAGTGGGTCGTCAGCGGCTACATCCTCGGCTACGGCGGCCTGCTGCTGCTCGGCGGCCGCGCGGCCGACCTGCTCGGCAGGCGCCGGGTCTTCCTGATCGCTCTCGGCGTCTTCGCCGTCGCCTCACTGCTCGGCGGCCTCGTCGACTCCGGTTCGCTGCTGATCGCCACCCGCTTCGTCAAGGGCCTGAGCGCCGCGTTCACCGCCCCCGCGGGCCTGTCCATCATCACCACCACCTTCGCCGAGGGCCCGATCCGCAACCGCGCCCTGACGATCTACTCCAGCTGCGGCGCGACCGGCTTCTCCATGGGCCTGGTCCTGTCCGGCTTCCTCACCGAGGCCGGCTGGCGCTGGACGATGCTGCTGCCCGCACCGGTCGCGGTGATCGCGCTGATCGCCGGTCTCAAGCTGATCCCGCGCACCCCGCGCGAGAGCACCGCAGGCCGCGGCTACGACCTGCCGGGCGCGGTGACCGGCACCGCCTCGATGCTGCTGCTGGTCTTCACCGTCGTCTCGGCCTCCAGCGCCGGCTGGACCTCGGCCCGCACGCTGGGCTCCTTCGCCGCCGTCGCCGTGCTGCTCGCGGCCTTCACCGTCATCGAGAGCCGCTCCGCGTCGCCGCTCGTCCGCCTCGGCGTCCTCCGCTCCTCCACCCAGGTGCGGGCCAACCTGGGGGCCGCGACGTTCTTCGGCTCCTACGTCGGCTTCCAGTTCCTGGTCACGCAGTACCTGCAGAACGTGCTCGGTTACAGCGCCATGCAGACCGCGCTCGCCTTCCTGCCCGCCGGGTCGCTGGTGGCCATCCTGTCCACCCGGATGGGCCCGGTCGTCGACCGGTTCGGCACCCCGCGGGTGACCGCCTTCGGCTTCGTGGCGCTCGTCATCGGCTACGTCCTCTTCCTGCGCATCGACCTGCACCCGAGCTACGCGGGCGTCATCCTGCCGTCGATGCTGCTGCTCGGCGGGGCCTTCGCCACCGCCTTCCCCGCGCTCAACATCCAGGCCACCAACGGCGTCAAGGACCACGAGCAGGGCATGGTCTCCGGCCTGCTCAACACGTCCTTCCAGGTCGGCGGCGCCATCTTCCTCGCGGTGGTGACGGCGGTGGTCACCGCCAACACCGACACCACCGGCAGCTCGGCCGGCACCAAGCAGGCGGTGCTGGACAGCTACCGCCCCGCCCTGTGGGTCGTCACCGTCATCGGACTCGTCGGCCTGCTCCTCACCCTCACCGGCCTGCGCAGGCGGCGCCCGTCGTACGGCATCCTCGTCGCCTCCTCCGAGGGCGACGAGCGCGCCCGGCAGACCGCCGCGCAGCAGGACGCCGCCGAGGGCGACGCCGTGGCGACCGCGGGCGCGTCCCACCGGGACGGCGACGGCTCCGCCCGCGCCTGACCGCCGCGTGCCCGCGGTACGGGGGCGGGCACGCGACCGGCGACCGGCCCCGCGCACATGATGCGCGGGGCCGGTCGCGTTCGCGCCGGTCGCGTCTTTGCCGGTCGGGGATACGGGGAGGGTCGGATACGGGGGGCGGGGTACGGACGGGGGGTGACGGGCGAACGGGTCCGGGGCAGCGAGCCCGGGTCAGCCGAGCCAGCCGGGGCGGACCAGGCCCGACTCGTAGGCCAGGACGACCAGTTGGGCGCGGTCGCGGGCGCCGAGCTTGACCATGGCCCGGCTGACGTGCGTTTTCGCCGTGAGCGGGCTGACCACCAGGCGGCGCGCGATCTCCTCGTTGGACAGCCCGATGCCCACCAGCGCCATGACCTCGCGCTCGCGGTCGGTCAGCTCGTCGAGCGCGCCCGCGGCCGCGGGCTCCTTCGAGCGGGCGGCGAACTCCGCGATCAGGCGCCGGGTCACGCCGGGCGAGAGCAGCGCGTCGCCGGCGACCACCGCGCGGACGGCCCGCAGCAGCTCGGCGGGCTCGGTGTCCTTGACCAGGAAGCCGGAGGCGCCGGAGCGGATCGCCTCGAAGACGTACTCGTCCAGCTCGAAGGTGGTCAGGACGACGACCTTCACACCGGCCAGCGCCGCGTCGCCGGTGATGCCGCGGGTCGCCGCGAGCCCGTCCATGACCGGCATGCGGATGTCCATCAGCACGGCGTCGGGCCGCAGTTCGCCCACGACCCGCAGAGCCTCCCGGCCGTCCGCCGCCTCCCCCACCACCTCGATGTCGGCCTGGGCGTCGAGCAGCGCCCGGAAACCGGCCCGCACCAGCACCTGGTCGTCGGCCAGCACGACGCGAATCATGAACGCTCCTCGGCGGCGGGTCCGGCCGCCCGGTCGGTGGTGTCGTCGGAGGGCGCGCCGTCCCTCGTCCCGTCGGGGGACGCACCGGCCCCGCGGTCGGCCGGGCCGGTGGCGCGGTCGGCGGTGCCGTCGGAAGGGCCTCCGGGCGCACGGTCGTTCGGACCTGCGTCCCCGTCGGCGGGATCGCCGGAAGACGTGCCCGGGGCGCGGTCGGCCGGGCCGCCGGAAGGGGCGCCGGGCGGCCTGTCGGTGGTGTCGTCGGAGGGCGCGGCGGTGTCGTGGTCCGTGGGGTGGTCGGCGAGGGGGAGGCGGGCGCGGACGCGGAAGCCGCCGTCGGGGCGCGGGCCCGTCTCGACCGTGCCGCCCAGCGCGGCGGCGCGCTCCCGCATGCCGACCAGGCCGTTGCCGCCGCCGGTGTCGCCGCCCGCCGAGGCGGGGCCGTCGTCGTCGATCTGGACCTGGAGCAGGCCGGGCCGGTGGGTCAGCAAGATCCGGGCGGTGCGCGAACCGGAGTGCCGCACCACGTTGGTCAGCGCCTCCTGGACGATACGGAAGGCGGCGAGATCGGCGCCGGGGGGCAGCGCGACCCGCCCGCCCTCGACGGTCACCTCGGCGTGCAGCCCGGCGGCGGTGGCCTGCTCGACCAGTTCGGGCAGCCGGTCCAGCCCGGGGGCGGGCGCGCGCGGCGCCTCGCTGCCCGGCGTGCGCAGCGCGCTGAGTACCTGGCGCACCTCCCCCAGCGCCTCCTTGCTGGCCGCCTTGATGGTCGTCAGCGCGGTGCGCGCCTGCTCGGGCCGCTCGTCGATGAGTGCCAGGGCGACACCGGCCTGGACGTTGATCAGCGAGATGCTGTGCGCGAGCACGTCGTGCAGCTCCTGTGCGATCCGCAGCCGCTCCTCGTCCGCGCGGCGCTGCTCCGCCTCCGCCCGCTCCCTCCGCTCACGGGCGATCCGCTCGCGCCGCACCCGGAAGAGTTCGGCCGCGGCCAGCACCGCCGCGAGCCAGGCCGCGGCCCCGGACACCTCCGTCCACGAGGCGCGGGCGTCGCCGGGGGGCGGCAGCCAGCGGTAGAGCCACAGTCCGACGAGCGCGTGGGCGGCGAAGGCGCTGCCCGCCACGATCAGCACGCCCTTGCGGTGCCCGGCGGCCACCGCGCTGAAGAACGCCACGACGAGGCCGGCGAAGACCGGGCCGTACGGATAGCCGAGCACGACGTAGAGCAGTGTGACCACGGCGACGCCCGCGGCGACCGCCACCGGCGCGCGGCGGCGCAGCAGGAGCAGCGCGGGGCCCGCCAGCAGCAGCAGGTAGCCGAGCCGGTCGAGGTCGACGCGTACGGGCTGGTGCCGCCCGGCCGCACCGGAGCCGGCGGTCTGGAGGAAGGCCAGCAGCACGACCGGGACCCACAGCGAGAGCAGCCCGCGGCGGCGCGACCGGCCCGCAGGCCCGTGCCCTGCGCCGGGCGGCCCCGGGTGCACCTCGTACGTCATGCGCCCACGCTAGACCGCGCTGCGCGGCGGCCGCGTCAGCTGTGCGGGGGCGGTGCGGCTACTCCGTGGGGAGTACGCCGTGGGCCGCGGCGGCATGCTCCCGTTCGGCCGGGGCGACGGCCCCGGTGAGCCCGACCTGCGCGGCGAGCGCGGCGGTGGCCTGGTCGTAGAACGGGCCGCGCGCCTCGACCACCCGGTTGAACTGCCCGAACAGCTCGAAGCTGACGATCCCGAAGAGCTGGGCCCAGACGGCGACGAGCGCGGCCACCACGGGTATCGGCAGCTCGGGCGCGAGTTCGGCGGCGAGCCGGCGGGCGTCGTCCGCCACGGGCTCGGCGAGCGGACCTCCGGTGGGCTCGCCGAGCAGCCCGGCGGCGTGGGCGTCGCGCACGACGGAGACGAGGGCGAGCGGCACGCGGGAGGCGGGTCCCACGGTGGTCTGCGGCGCGGCGTACCCCGGCACCGGCGAGCCGTAGATCAGGGCGTACTCGTGCGGATGCTCGACCGCCCAGTCGCGGACCGCGCGGCAGACGGCCTGCCAGCGGTCGGCCGGTCCGGCACCCCGCGCCCTCACCCCGGCGACCACCGCGGCGGCGGCGCGGTCTCGGGCTTCCGCGTCGGACTCCGCGAGCGCCTGCTCCGCCGCCTCGCCGACGGCGTCGTACGCGTCGATGATGAGAGCGGTGAGCAGGTCGTCCCGGGAGGGGAAGTAGCGGTAGAGGGCGGAGGACGCCATCCCCAGCTCCCGCGCGACGGCACGCAGCGAGAGCCCGGACGACCCGTGGGCGGCGAGCTGCCGGCCCGCCTCCTCCTTGATCGCCTCGGTGATCTCCGCCCTGGCCCGTTCCCTGGCTCCCTTGATGGCACTCATCCCCCCAGTGTGCCATCGGGCGAGAGCGACGGCCAAGAACGCGACCGGCGCAAAGAAAAGAGAGCAGTGCTCTTGCTTTCCCGTTCGATCGGGGAGCACACTGTTCTCAAGCGAGAGCACCGCTCACGAAATGGGAGCGGGAGACAGGACCGACAGAGCAGAGGGAGTGGCCGACATGTCCGAGCAGGCCCAGCACGTCCGCAAGCCCGGCTGGATCACCGTGAACGTCGTCAACCGCGCGGTCGCGTTCCTGACCCGCCGGGGGCTCAGCGTCTGGGGCTCACGGGTCCTGGCCGTCAAGGGCCGCAAGAGCGGCGAGTGGCGGACGACCCCGGTCAACGTGCTGACGCTGGAGAGCAAGCGCTATCTGGTCGCCCCGCGCGGTCACGTGCAGTGGACGCACAACATGCGGGCCGCGGGCGGCGGCGAGCTGCGCCTCGGCAGGAAGGCGGAGGCGTTTGGCGCGGTGGAGGTCACCGACGACGACAAGGTGCCGGTGCTGCGCGCCTACCTGAAGCGCTGGAAGGCCGAGGTCGGAGTCTTCTTCGACGGTGTCGGCCCGGATTCGACGGACGAGCAGCTGCGCGCGATAGCCCCCAGGCACCCGGTGTTCCGCGTCACCGGGCCGGGCGAGGGCGCGGACGCGATATCCGGCGCGTGAGCGGGCGGGACCGCGGGGGCGCGGGAGGCCGTCGGAGCGCGGGAGGCAATCGGAGCGCGGGAGGCAATCGGAGCCCGGGAGGCAATCGGAGCCCGGAGAGGTGGTGCTGCGGGACGGTACGCGCCGCCGTCCGGGCGGCCGCCGCCGGGGGCGGCCGCCCGTGATCGGCGGTCAGGCGCGGCTGAGGCTGTCCAGCGCCCGCCGGGCGACGGGGTGGGTGCGGACGATCTCGGCGAGCGACCGCTTGCCGCTGGTGATGCCCGCGAAAGCCCGCCAGGCCGGCGGGAAGGTGGTCAGCGCCGTGTGGAAGAGCCCGGGGCGCTGTTCGAAGACGCCGAGCAGCCGGCGCCCGACGCCCATCTCGACGCCGAGGCCCGCCTTGACGGCGAAGGCGTAGTTGAGCGCCTGCCGCCGGGCGTCCACCGCGTCGTGCGCCTCGGCGATGCGGACGGCCCACTCCCCCGCGAGCCGGCCGGAGCGCAGCGCGTAGGAGATGCCCTCGCGCGTCCAGGGTTCGAGCAGCCCGGCCGCGTCACCGCAGACCAGCACCCGGCCGCGGGAGAGCGGCGAGTCGTCGGCGCGGCAGCGGGTGAGGTGCCCGGTGGAGACGCTGGGCTCGAATCCCGCGAGGCCGAGCCGGGCGATGAAGTCGTCCAGGTAGCGTTTGGTGGCGCCGCCGTCGCCGCGGGCCGAGATCACGCCGACGGTGAGGGAGTCCCCCTTGGGGAAGACCCAGCCGTAACTGCCGGGCAGCGGGCCCCAGTCGATCAGCACCCGGCCGGCCCAGTCCTCCGCCACGGCCGGCGGGACGGGGATCTCGGCCTCCAGACCGAGGTCGACCTGGTCGAGTTTGACCCCGACATGCGCTCCTATCCGGCTGGCGCTGCCGTCGGCGCCGATGACCGCGCGGGCGTAGACGATCTCCTCGTCGCGCTTGCCGGAGCCGCCTCCGCTGCCGCTCGCGCCGACGACGACCGCGACGGTACGCCGGTCCGGCACGCCGGGGCCGTGCTGCTCGACCCGGGAGACCGTCACCCCGGTGCGCACCACGGCGCCCGCCTCACGGGCGGCGTCGACGAGCGCGGCGTCGAACTCCGGGCGGTTGATGAGCCCGAAGAGCATCTGCCGGGAACGCTTGGTCCTGGTCCGGCGGCCGTTGAGGCTGAAGGTGACCGCGTGCACCCGCTCGCGCAGCGGGAGGTCGAAGCCCGGCGGGAGCGCGTCCCGTGAGGGGCCGATGAGGCCGCCGCCGCACGTCTTGTACCTGGGGAGTTCGGCTTTCTCCAGCAGCAGGACACGCCGCCCGGTGACCGCGGCCGCGTGCGCCGCCGACGCTCCGGCGGGGCCCGCACCGATCACCACGACATCCCAGACCGCCGACGTCTCCCCGTCCTGCGCCCCGTTGTCCTGCGCCGCCCGCTCACCGCTCACGTCTGATCCGCTCCCGCTCGGCCCGTCCGTCGTCACCCCTGCTCAGGGCATCCTATTGCGCCCGCCGGACCGGACTTGCTGTGGCACCATCGGCAGCGACCGTCGCGTGCACCCACCGAGCGCCGCGACCCGCCGATTCCTACGAGGAGCAGCCCATGCCGTCCGTTCCGCTGTCCGAGACCGTGGCCTCGCTGATGCCCCGCGCGCGTACCGAGCTGGCGGAGCTGGTGTCCTTCGCGTCGGTGGCCGACGAGCGGCAGTATCCGCGCAGCGAGAGCGAGAAGGCGGCGGCCTGGGTGGCGGCGGCGCTGCGCGGCGAGGGCTTCCAGGACGTGGCGCTGCTGGACACCCCGGACGGCACGCAGTCGGTCTACGGTCTGCTGCCCGGCCCGGAGGGCGCCCCCACGGTGCTGCTGTACGCGCACTACGACGTGCAGCCGCCGCTGGACGAATCGGCGTGGCTGACACCGCCGTTCGAGCTGACCGAGCGCGACGGGCGGTGGTACGGCCGCGGCGCCGCCGACTGCAAGGGCGGGGTGCTGATGCATCTGACGGCGCTGCGGGCGCTCGCCGCGCAGGGCGGCGTGCCGGTCACCGTCAAGGTGATCGCCGAGGGCTCGGAGGAACAGGGCACCGGCGGTCTGGAGCGCTATGCCGAGGCGCACCCCGAACTGCTCACCGCGGACGCGATCGTGATCGGCGACGCGGGCAACTTCCGGGTCGGGCTGCCGACGGTCACCTCGGTGCTGCGCGGCATGGCGCAGCTGGAGGTCCGGGTCGCCACCCTGGAAGGCAACCTGCACTCCGGCCAGTTCGGCGGCGCGGCGCCGGACGCACTGGCGGCGCTCATCCGCATGCTGGACTCGCTGCGCGACGCGTCCGGCGCGACCACGGTCACCGGCCTGGACGGCGAGGGCACCTGGAGCGGCCTGGAGTATCCGGAGGAGGACTTCCGCCGCGACGCCAAGGTGCTGGACGGCGTCGGGCTGGTCGGTACGGGCACGGTCGCCGACCGGCTCTGGGCCCGGCCGTCGGTGACGGTGATGGGGATCGACGCCCCCGCGGTCGTCGGCGCGACCCCGTCGGTGCAGGCCACCGCGGGCGCCCGGGTGAGCGTCCGGGTGCCTCCGGGCATGACGGCGGAGCACGCGGCGACGGCGCTGGAGGAGCACCTTCGGGCGGCGGCCCCGTGGGGCGCCCGGGTCGAGGTGAAGCACTGCGGCAGCGGCCAGCCCTTCCAGGCGGACACCGGCAGCCCGGCCTACGCCGCGATGGCCGAGGCGATGCGCGAGGCGTACGGGCAGGAGATGGCCGTTGCCGGGCAGGGCGGTTCGATCCCGCTGTGCAACACGCTCGCGACGCTGTACCCGCAGGCCGAGATCCTGCTGATCGGGCTGAGCGAGCCGGAGGCCCGGATCCACGCGGTCAACGAGAGCGTGTCGCCGCAGGAACTGGAGCGGCTGTCGCTCACCGAGGCGCTGTTCCTGCAGGGGTACGCGGCCTCGAAGGCGTCGTAGCGTCCACCGGCCGCCGCCTGTCCGGCCCCCGTCCCGCGGCCTGCGGGGCGGGGGCCGGGCGCGTCACTGCGCGGGGTGGCCGGCTTCGAGGTTGAGCGGGCGCCCCTGCTCACGGGCGCGCAGGGCCCAGCGCAGCCGGTCGAGCCGGACGGGCGGCAGCAGCCCGGCAGCCTCGTCCTCGGTGACGAAACGCCAGTCGCGCAGTTCGGCCGCGGGCAGCAGCAGCCGGCCGATGTCGGCGCTCGGCATGCGGCCGCCGTCGAAGATCAGCCGCAGCCCGCCGTGCCCGGCCGGGTGCGGCGGTTCCCAGTCGACGACGAGGAGTTCCAGGCCCCCGGTCAGCTCGATGCCGAGTTCCTCGGCGACCTCGCGGTGCCCGGCGGCGGCCGGTGACTCGCCGCGCTCGACGATCCCGCCGGGGAATTCCCAGCCGGACTTGTAGGTGGGGTCGACCAGCAGCACCCGGTCGGCGTCGTCGAAGAGCAGCACTCCGGCCGCGACCGTCTCGGCCCGCGGCTCGGGTGTCTGGACGATCCCGCACGTGCCCTCGCCCCGCGCCAGCGCCTCGGCGATCCGCAGCGCGGTCTGCCGCGGCGTCAGGCCGGCGGTGGCCACCACGCACGCGTCCCGGGTGAGCCAGGGCAGCGCGTCGAGGTAGTCGGGCACGCGTTCCAGCGCCCAGCGGCAGGCGGCCTCGTCAGCCGCTGAGGGGTCGGCCCCGTCCGCGGGGACGGTGGTGCGCGGGTGGTCCGCGCGGGCCGCGGCGCCGGTAGAGTCGCGGTGTTCGGTACGAGCGGCGATCCGGCGACGCAGGATCGTTTCTCCAGGATCCAGCACGATATGTCTGACCTCGATCCCGCGCGCCGCGAGTCCGCCGAAGATCTCATCCCGGTGCCCCTGCCTCAGCAGTGTCATCGGCACCACGAGCACTCCGCCGACCTCGCCGAGCAGCCCGGCCGCGGCCTCGGTCACCAGCCGCCGCCAGAGGGCGAGTTCCTGGTAGTCGGTGACCTCCTGGAGCCGTTTCTCGGGCAGCAGTTGCCGCAGGCAGCCCGAGAGGACGTCGGGGTCGTACAGGGTGCTTTCCGGTATGAGGTCGAGCAGTTCGCGCGCGGCGGCGCTCTTGCCCGCGCCGAACGCCCCGTTCACCCAGATGATCACGGTGCCCCCTTCTCCGTTGACCCCTACGAATTGCCCGGATCATCGGCACCGGCAAACGCGTCCGCACCCGCGGCCCCGCGCAGCGGCCGCAGCAGCCGGTGGGGGGCGGCCATCGCGGCGGCGACCGGGTCGGAGCGGCGCGGACGGCCGTCGGGGGCGGGCGTGCGCATCTCGACGTCGCCCGGGGCCACCTGGGCGAGCCCGCAGTGCGGGCAGCCGCCGGTCATGTCGAGCCGGGTGCCGCAGGCGGCGTGGTGGAAGGTCCGGGTCGGCACGCCCTCGGTCGCGTACTCGCCGCCCCACCGGATCAGCGCGTGCAGCGGCGGCCACAGGCGCACCCCCGCGTCGGTCAGCACGTAGTCGTAGCGCGGCGGCGCCTGCTGGTAGGCGACCTTGCGCAGCACCCCGGCGTCCGTCAGCGCCGCCAGCCGCGCGGTGAGCACCGCCCGCGGGATGTCCAGGTGGATCAGGAAGTCGTTGAACCGCCGCACGCCGTAGAAGGCGTCCCGCAGGATCAGCAGGCTCCAGCGCTCCCCGACGATCTCCAGGGCGCGGGCGAGGGAGCAGTCCTGCTTGGCGTAGTCCGTACCGA
Source organism: Streptomyces sp. NPDC021224 (assembly GCF_044332905.1). NCBI lineage: Bacteria > Bacillati > Actinomycetota > Actinomycetes > Kitasatosporales > Streptomycetaceae > Streptomyces > Streptomyces sp. NPDC021224. The sequence goes on from NZ_JBIRPW010000004.1 coordinate 101,318, forward strand.
GTGCCATGGGGCCAGCCTACCGCCGCCCGCCATCGAAGGTTCGGTGAACAGACTCACATGCTAGGCTGCCGCCCCGACGGTGAGTTCAATGACGAAACTCGCCCCTGCAACGGCATCCCACGGACCGACCGCACCCGCGGAGGAACCCCATGAACGCCCAGGCCGCACCCGCCACCCCCGCCTCCCCGTACGCGCCGCACGGCCCGGACGGCGCCGCCGACGCCCCCGGCGCCGGGCTCACCCTGCTGACCGTCAACCTCGGCACCCTCGTGACGCTGATGGCCTTCACCGCCCCCGCCACCACGCTCGCCGCCACCGCCCAGGGCCTGCACTCCGGTCCCGTCGCCCAGACCTGGATGCTCACCGGCACCCCCGTCGGCCTCGCGGCCCTGCTGCTGACCATGGGCAGCACCGCCGACGCGCGCGGCCGGCGCCGTACCTTCGCCGCGGGCGCCGTCCTGCTCCTGCTGGCCACCGTGCTGGCGGCCGCGGCGCCCACCACCGCCGTCTTCCTGACCGGCCGCATCCTCCAGGGCGCCGCCAGCGCCGCCGTGCTGGCCTCGGGACTCGGCCTGATCGCCGCCACCCACCCGGCGGGCCACCGGCGGATACGGGCGCTCGGGCTGTGGGGCGCGATGATCGGCGCCGGGGTGGCCGTGGGCCCGGTCTACGCAGCGGTGCTGACACAGGTCTGGGGGTGGCGCTCGCTCTACTGGGGCCTGGCGCTGCTGTCGGTGCCGGTCGCGGCGCTCACCGCCGCCGTCCCCGAGTCCCGCGCCGCCCGCCCCCGGCGGCTCGACCCGGCGGGCGCGGTCACCCTCAGCGCGGGCGTCGGCGCGCTCGTGGCCGGCTTCGGCGAGAGCCGCGGCGGCTGGCTGCACCCGGCGGTGCTGGTGCTGGTCGCGGTGGCCGCCGCCGCGCTCGCCGCCTTCGCCGCGGTCGAGCGCCGGGTGGCAGAACCGATGCTGGACCCGGCGCTGTGGCGCAGTCCCGTCTTCCTCGCCTCCGGCATCGCCGCCCTGGTCAACGGCCTCGCCCTGGTCGGGGTGTTCAGCTATCTGCCGACCATCGTGGAGGGCGTGCTCGGCACCGGAGCGATCGCCACCAGCATGCTCTTCCTGGTCTGGTCGGGCCTGTCGGCGGTGGCCGCCCTGCTGGCCCGCCGCCTCGCCCCGTACCTCAGCGCGGGCGCGCAGGCCGCGCTCGGCCTGACCGTCGCCGCGGCCGGCCAGGCGGGCCTCTACGGCCTGCACACCGGCGGCTCGTACGGCAGGCTCTTCCCGGCCCTGGCGGTGGGGGGAGTCGGCAGCGGCATCCTCAACGCCGCGCTGGCCCGGCTCGCCGTCTCCAGCGTCCCGGCCGACCGCAGCGCCATGGGCTCGGGAGCCAACAACACGGCCCGCTACGTCGGTTCCGCGCTCGGCGTCGCGCTCACCGTCTCGGTGGTGGCCGCCGCGCACGGCTCCTCCCCCGCCGCCGCACTGGCCACGGGGGGAAACCACGCCTTCCTGCTCAGCGCCGCCGCGTGCCTGGCCGGCGCCGCGGCCGTCCTGCTGCTGGCCCGCCGCGGCGACCGCGCCGGGAGCCGGGGCGGATCCACGGCGGAAGTGCCGGGCGCGGGCGCCCCGCACACCGTGCGGGGCTGAGCGGGAAGGCGTGGCTGCCCGCGCGTCAGCCTCCGACGAAGCCCGCGAGGCCCAGCCCCTGGGCCGCCGCGGCGGCCGCGCCGACCAGACCCGCGTCGGTGCCCAGCTTGGCCGGGACGACCTCGACGCCCGCGGCGAAGGAGAGCGTCGCGTAGCGGGCCAGGTGCTCGCGCAGCGGGTCGAAGAGCACCGGGCCCGCACCGGCCACCCCGCCGCCGACGACGGCGACATGGATCTCGACCAGTGTGGCGGTCGCGGCAATGCCGGCCGCGAGCGCCTGCGCGGCGCGGTCGAAGGACGCCAGCGCGAGCGGGTCGCCGGCCCGCGCGGACCGGGCGACGGCCGCCGCCGTCGGCGCGGTGCCCGCGGGCGGGGTCCAGCCGGACTCCACCGCGCGGCGGGCGATGTTGGGGCCGCTCGCCAGCCGCTCGACGCAGCCGCGCGAGCCGCACGGGCACACGTCGCCGTCGAGGTCGACGCTGATGTGCCCGATGTGCCCGGCGTTGCCGGTCGGGCCGGGCAGCAGCGTGCCGCCGAGTACCAGTCCGCCGCCGACTCCGGTGGACACCACCATGCACAGCGCGTTGTCGTAGCCGCGGGCCGCGCCCTGCCAGTGCTCGGCCGCGGTCATCGCCACACCGTCACCGGCCAGTACGACCGGCAGTCCGCCGGCCGCCTCGGCGACCCGGGGGACGAGCGGGAAGTCCCGCCAGCCGGGGACGTTGACGGGGCTGACGGTGCCGTGCACGGCGTCCACCGGACCCGCGCTGCCTATGCCGACGGCGACGGCCGCGTCCCACTGCGGTGCGGCGCGCAGCTCGCCGACCACCTCGGCGACGGCGCCCATGACCGTCTCGCCGTCCCCCCCGGCGGGCGTCGGCCGCAGCGACCGCGTGACCAGGCGGCCGTCGGTGTCGACGAGCGCCCCGGCGATTTTCGTACCGCCGATGTCCAGTGCGGCCACGAGTGGACCGGTCACGCCGTGCAGGTGCATCGCTTCGGGGTCTCCTTCGGTGTCGTGCGGGTGGTCGCACATGATCTCTTGCGCGGTGCCGCGATCCGTCGCGGGGGTCGGAGCAATGTCGTGCCGGACCGCGCGGGACGGCGCGGGGCGGTACGACGGATCGTGCCGGACCGGCCGCCAGGCTTCCGCGACGGCGGTCCCGGGGGTAGTCTCGCCTGATCGTGACAACGTTGTCCATCTCTTGCCGCAGGGAATACTACGACCGTGACCCATACTCCTGGACGAGTCCCCCGGCCCACCATGAAGGACGTCGCCGCCCGCGCGGGCGTCGGCCTCAAGACGGTGTCCCGGGTGGTGAACGAGGAACCGGGCGTCACGCCCGACACGATGGCCCGCGTCCAGGCCGCCATCGAGGCCCTCGGATTCCGGCGCAACGACAGCGCGCGGCTGCTGCGCACCCGCCGCACGGCGAGCGTCGGCCTGGTCCTGGAGGACCTCGCCGACCCGTTCTACGCCGCCCTCAGCCGCGCCGTCGAGGACGTCGCGAGCGCGCACGGGGCGCTGCTGTTCACCGGGTCGAGCACCGAGAACCCGCGCCGCGAGCAGGAGCTGGTGCTCGCCTTCTGCGCCCGCCGGGTCGACGGCCTGGTCGTGGTGCCGGCCGGTGACGACCACCGCTACCTGAGCCCGGAGATCGACGCGGGCGTGGCCACCGTGTTCGTGGACCGCCCCGCGGGCCGCATCGACGCCGACGTCGTCCTCACCGACAACGCCGGCGGCACCCGCACCGGCGTCGCCCACCTCATCGCGCACGGCCACCGCAGGATCGGCTTCATCGGCGACCAGCCCGGCATCCACACCGCGGCCGAGCGGCTGCGCGGCTACCGCGAGGCGATGGCCGACGCGGGGATCACCGTCCGCCCCGAGTGGTACGCCATGGGCCCCACCACGCCCGAGCGCGTGCAGGCCGCGCTCGCGGCGATGCTGTCCGGGCCCGAGCCGGTCACGGCACTCTTCGCGGGCAACAACCGGGTCACGGTGAGCGCGGTGCGCGTGCTGTCCGGCCGTCCCGACCGGATCGCCCTGGTCGGCTTCGACGACTTCGAGCTGGCCGACCTCCTCGACCCGCCGGTCACGGTCGTGGCCCAGGACGCCCCGGGCCTCGGACGCACCGCCGCGCAACTGCTCTTCCGCCGGCTCGACGGCGCGGTGACCGGGACCAGCCGGGTCGAACTGCCCGCCCGGCTCGTCCCGCGCGGCTCCGGCGAGATCCCGCCCTCCTCCTGACGGGGGCGTCGGCTCAGCGCCCGGCCAGCGCGTCGAGTTCGCCGCGGCCGAGCCCCGTGCGGTCGGTGACCTCGGCCGGATCGAGGGCGCCGCAGTCCAGGCCGCGCAGCAGGTGGGCGCACAGCGCGCGGGCGGTGGCCGGCTCGTCCAGCACGGCGCCGCCCCCGGCCCGCCTGCCGGTGTAGGCGGCGAGCCGCGCCGCGGCGGCGTCCAGGTCCTCCCGGCAGAAGGCGTAGACGGCGGCGTAACGGGTGGGCAGGTGCGCCGGGTGCATGTCCCAGCCCTGGTAATAGGCGCGGGCCAGCGCGCGCCGCACCAGCCCGTAGTGCAGCCGCCAGGCGTCGTGCACGTCCTGCGTGGAGCCGACCGGCAGGACGTTGGTGGAGCCGTCCGAGAGCCGTACACTGGTGCCCGCGGCGGCGACCTGCATGACGGCCTTGGCGTGGTCGGCGGCGGGATGGTCGGGCGCCTGGTGGGAGGGGCCGACCCCGCAGGCCGCGCTGTAGTCGAAGGTGCCGTAGTGCAGCGCGGTGAGGCGGCCCGCCGCGGCCTCGGCGAGCCGGGCGACGGTCGCGGTGCCGTCCGGGCCCAGAACGGCCTGGGTGGTCTCGATCTGGACCTCGAAGCGGATCCGGCCCCCGGGCAGCCCGGCGGACCGCTCGAACTGCCCGCACAGCTCGGCCATGGCGGCGACCTGCGCGGGGAAGGTCACCTTGGGCAGCGTCACCACCAGCCCGTCCGGCAGCCCGCCCGCGTCGAGCAGCGCGGTCAGGAACACGTCCAGGGTGCGGATGCCGCGCTCGCGTACGGCGGCCTCCAGGCATTTCATCCGGATCCCGGCCCAGGGCGGCGCCCCCTCGCCCCCGGCCAGCTCCGCGACGGTCCGGGCGGCGGCGCGCGCGGCGGCGTCCTCCTCGGCGTCGGGCCGCAGGCCGTAGCCGTCCTCGAAGTCGATGCGCAGGTCCTCCACCGGCTCCCGCAGCAGCTTGGCGCGGACCCGGTCGTGCACCTCGGCGGCGAGGGCGGTGGGCAGTCCGAGCACCGAGCCGAGGGCGGCGGCGTCCGGGGCGTGCGCGTCCAGCGCGGCCAGCGCCCGGTCGCCCCAGTCGCGCGGGGTGCCGGGTCCGGCGGTGTCGGCGGGCACGTAGACGGTGTGGACGGGCTGCCGGGTGCCCGGGTCGCCGGGGTAGCGGCGGGCGAGTTCGGCGTCGGTGGCCGCGAGCGAGACCCCGATACGGGCCACGTCCGCTCTGCTGAGCGTCCTGCCGTCCGCCCCCGTCACAGGCGCCACCTTCCGCGTACCGGCCGACGTCGGTGTCGATGAATCGACGGAGCGACGCTAGCCGGGGCCGACTGCCCGGTCAACACCCCTCCGGGCACGCCGCGGCCCCCGTGCGCGCGGGGGCGTACGGGGGCCGGCGGGCGGGGCGCTGACGGCGGTTCAGCCCTTGCGGGCCTTGACCTCCGCGGTGAGCTGCGGGACGACCTGGAAGAGGTCGCCGACCACGCCGTAGTCGACGAGGTCGAAGATCGGGGCCTCGGCGTCCTTGTTGACGGCGACGATCGTCTTGGAGGTCTGCATGCCGGCCCGGTGCTGGATCGCGCCGGAGATGCCGTTGGCGATGTAGAGCTGCGGCGAGACCGACTTGCCGGTCTGGCCGACCTGGTTGCTGTGCGGGTACCAGCCGGCGTCCACCGCGGCGCGCGAGGCGCCGACGGCCGCGCCGAGCGAGTCGGCCAGCTCCTCGATGAGGGAGAAGTTCTCGGCGCCGTTGACGCCGCGGCCGCCGGAGACCACGATCGCGGCCTCGGTCAGCTCCGGCCGCCCGGTGGACTGGCGCGGGGTGCGCGAGACGACCTTGGTGCCGGTGGCCAGCTCGCCGAAGACGACCTCCAGCGGCTCGACGGTGCCGGCCGCGGGGGCCGCCTCGACGGGCGCGGAGTTGGGCTTGACGGTGATGACCGGGACGCCGTGGGTGACGCGCGAGCGGGTCGTGAAGGCGGCGGCGAAGACCGACTGGGTCGCGACCGGGCCGTCGTCGCCCGCCGCCACGTCGACGGCGTCGGTGATGATGCCGGAGCCGAGGCGCAGCGCGAGCCGCGCGGCGACCTCCTTGCCCTCGGCCGAGGACGGGACGAGGACGGCGACCGGCGAGACGGCAGCGGCGGCGGCCTGCAGGGCGTCCACCTTGGGCACGACGAGGTAGTCGGCGAATTCCGGGGCGTCGGCGGTGAGCACCTTCACCGCGCCGTGCTCGGCGAGCACCAGGGCGGCGGTGTCGGCACCGGGGCCGAGGTGGACGGCGACCGGGTCGCCGATCCGGCGGGCCAGGGTGAGCAGTTCGAGGGTGGGCTTGCGGACGGCGCCGTCCACGTGGTCGACGAGGACGAGGACTTCAGCCATGGGTTCGTTCTCCTGCGGAAGAAGGGGGGTCGGGGGCGGGCGGGAGCGCGCGGCCGGGCCCGGACGCGGCGCGCCGGGCGGGGCCGTTCGTCAGATGAACTTCTGCTCCGCGAGGTAGGCGGCGAGCTGCTTGCCGCCCTCGCCCTCGTCCTTGACGATCGTGCCCGCGGTGCGCTCCGGGCGCTTGGCCGCGTCCTGCACCGCGGTCCAGGCGCCGCCGAGGCCGACCTCGGCCGCGTCGATGCCGAGGTCCGACAGGTCCAGCGACTCCACGGGCTTCTTCTTGGCGGCCATGATGCCCTTGAAGGACGGGTAGCGGGCCTCGCCGGACTGGTCGGTCACCGACACCAGCGCGGGCAGCGACGCCTCCAGCTGCTCGCTGGCCGCGTCGCCGTCGCGCCGCCCGGTCACCCTGCCGTCGGCCACCGCGACCTCGGACAGCAGCGTGACCTGCGGGATGCCGAGCCGCTCGGCGAGCAGCGCGGGCACCACACCGGCGGTGCCGTCGGTGGACGCCATGCCGGTCACGACCAGGTCGTAGCCGATGTGCTCGACGGCCTTGGCCAGCACCAGCGAGGTGCCGATGACATCTGTGCCGTGCAGCTCGTCGTCCTCGACGTGGACGGCCTTGTGGGCGCCCATCGACAGCGCCTTGCGCAGCGCGTCCTTGGCGTCCTCGGGACCGACCGTCAGCACGGTGATCTCCGCGTCGTCCGCGGCATCCGCGATCTGCAGCGCCTGCTCGACGGCGTACTCGTCCAGCTCCGACAGCAGCCCGTCGACCGCCTCGCGGTCGGTGGTCAGGTCATCGGCGAAGTGGCGGTCGCCGGTGGCGTCGGGCACGTACTTCACAGCGACTACGATCCTCAAGCTCACGCCTGCTCTCCTACTGCTTCGTCCTGCACGTCTTCGTCAACTGCCCCGGCAGCGCCCTGGCAATGCCCCGGAACTGGCAGCATAGGCGCCAGTGGCATCGGCTCCCCGCCGCGTACGGCACGCGTCGCGACGAGTCACCTGCGGTTATATTACTCGCCAGTACACAGACCGCGCCGCCCCTTGGCAAGGTCCGCCGCTGTGACCTGCCCGACGTCCGGGCCGCCGGTCCGGCGGGCGGGCGGCGCGGTGCCCGCCGCTCAGACCGCGGCGGCGAGCGCCGCGATGACGTCGGCCCTGCGGGGCTGCCCCGCCGCACGGCGCACCACCGCACCGGCGGCGTCCAGCACCAGCACCGTCGGGGTCTTCTCGATCCGCAGCCGCCGGACCAGGCCGAGGTGGGCCTCGGCGTCGATCTCCACGTGCCGCACCCCCTCGACCATCCCGGACACCTCCGCGAGGACGCGCCGGGTCGCCCGGCAGGGCGCGCAGAACGCGCTGGAGAACTGCACCAGGGTGGCCCGCTCCCCCAGTGGTCCGCCGAGTTCGGCGGCGGTCAGCCGCCCGGCGTCGTCCGCGGCACCCATGTGCGTCCCCCTCAGGGCAGTTCGGTCGGCAGCACGATCTGCGAGCTGCTCGGCGCCGCCCACAGGCAGTCCACCACCTGCGGGAGCGGCGCGGCGTACACGGTCGGGTAGTCGCACTCCCCCAGCTCCGGGCGGACGGGGAAGGCGAGCCGCTCCACGTCGAGGGAGAAAGCGGCGTCCACACCGGGTTTGTTCCCGCGCGCGTCCAGCCGGCTCCAGCGGTCCGCGCCCGGCAGCCGCAGAGCGGCCAGCCCGTGCAGGACCGGGTCGGAGCCGTCGTCCTCGGTCAGCCGCTGGTAGCACAGCCCCGCCGGGATGCCGCGGGCCCGCAGCAGGGCGACGAGCGCGTGCGACTTGGCGTAGCAGATGCCGTTGCGGCGGGCCAGCACGTCGGACGCCCGCCAGGTGACGCCCGGATCCCCCGAGTCGAAGGAGTGCGGAATCATGTCGCGCACATACTCGTACACCGTGTGCGCATACTCATGCAGATTGTCCGCATCCTCGGCGAGCAGTGCCGCGGTCTCGACCACCACCGGGTCGTGGTGGTCGAGGACGTCGTCGGCTGCCAGGAAGGCGGAAAGGTCGTCGGTCTCCGGGATCGGTTCCATGGGCAGACCCTAGACAGGCACCGACCGCAGATCAATCAATTTACCGACGCTCGCATATTTATTCACACACTCCCGCCAGTTCCTCCGCGACCGCCGCCGCGAAGCCGTCCACGTCCGCCTCCGTCGTGTCGAAGGCGCACATCCAGCGCACCTCGCCGGTCGACTCGTCCCAGAAGTAGAAGCGGAAGCGCTTCTGCAGCCGCTCGCTCACCTCGCGCGGCAGCACCGCGAAGACCGCGTTGGACTGTACGGCCTGGGTCACCCGCACACCCTCGACGCCCCGCACGGCCGCCTCCAGCCGGCGCGCCATCGCGTTGGCGTGCCCGGCGCTGCGCAGCCACAGGTCACCGGCCAGCAGCGCCTCGAACTGCACCGACACAAAGCGCATCTTGGACGCCAGCTGCATCGACAGCTTGCGCAGGTACCGCAGCCCGCGCACCCGGTCCGGATCCAGCACGACGACACACTCGCCGAACAGCAGCCCGTTCTTGGTGCCGCCGAAGGACAGGATGTCGACACCCGCCTCGGAGGTGAAGCGGGCGAGCGGCACCCCGAGCGTCGCGGCGGCGTTGGCGAGCCGCGCGCCGTCCATGTGCACCGCCAGGCCCAACTGGTGGGCGTGGTCGCAGATCGCCGCGACCTCCTGCGGGGTGTAGCAGGTGCCCAGCTCGGTGGTCTGGGCGATCGACACGACCTGCGGCCGCGCGCGGTGCTCGTCGTCGAAGCCGTACGCCTGCCGGTCGATCAGCTCGGGGGTGAGCTTGCCGTCCGGAGTGGAGACGGTGAGCAGCTTCAGACCGCCCACGCGCTCGGGCGCGCCGCACTCGTCCACGTGGATGTGCGCGCTTTCCGCGCAGATCACCGCGCCCCAGCGGTCGGTCACCGCCTGCAGGCCGGTCACGTTGGCGCCCGTGCCGTTGAAGACCGGGAAGACCTCGGCGGCCGGACCGAAGTGCCGCCGGAAGACGTCCTGGAGCGCTGCGGTGTACGCGTCCTCGCCGTAGGCGACCTGGTGGCCGCCGTTGGCGAGGGCGAGAGCGGCGAGCACCTCGGGGTGGACACCGGCGTAGTTGTCGCTGGCGAAGCCGCGGACGGCGGGGTCGTGCCGGCGCACGGCGTCGGTACGGCCGGAGTCGTCCGCGGAATCGGTCACGGTTGAGGCGTCAGCCACTGGCGGGTCCCGTTCACTTCTGCTGCGTTGCGGTTCCACTGGGTCGCGATCGCCTCGGCGAGGTCGGTCACGTCGGTGAAACCGGAGAAGGTCGACTGCGGGCGCTCGGCCCGCAGACCGTCGTGCACCAGCGCCTTGATCACCAGGACGGTGGCCGCCGCGGTGGGTCCGTTGTCGCCGCCGAGCCGGCGGAAGGAGTCGCCGAGCGCGAGCGTCCACGCCTCGGCCGCGGCCTTCGCGGCGGCGTAGGCGGCGTTGCCCGCGGTCGGGCGGCTCGCGCCTGCCGCGCTGATCAGCACGTAGCGGCCGCCGGGGCTGCGCATGAGCCCGTCGTGGAAGCCCAGTGAGGTGTTCTGCACGGTGCGGATGAGCAGCTGGTGCAGCACGTCCCAGTCGGCCAGCTCGGTCTCCGGGAAGGACGCCGAGCCGCGCCAGCCGCCCACCAGGTGCACCAGGCCGTCGACCCTGCCGTGGTCCTTCTCGATCCGGGCCGCCCAGTCCTGGGTGGCCTCCAGGTCGAGCAGGTCGACGATCTCGCCGGTGATGTCGGCGCCGCCGGCGTCGTAGCGGGCCGCGTCGACGGCCTCGGCGAGCCGCTCGGGGTCGTGGTCCACCGCGACGACATGGCCGCCCGCGCGGGCGAGCCGCTGCAGCACGGCGCGGCCGGCCGGGCCGCCGGCACCCGCCACGGCGATCACCGCTCCGTCGAGACCGCCGGAATACGTGTCGGTCGTCATCTCCGCCTCCTCGGCCGCACCGGTCACGCGGCGCTCCGCTCCAGTCCGGCCCCCGTGATCCCCTTGGTCGAGGCGATCGTTTCACGGAGCTTCCTGGACAGGGCCTCGTAGAACATGCTGAGCGGAAACTCGTCCGGCAGCACGTCGTCCACCAGCTTGCGCGGAGGCTGAGACAGGTCGAGGGCATCGGGTCCCTTGGCCCAGACCGAGCCGGGGTGCGGCGAGAGATAGCTCGCGACCAGGTCGTACGCGGCGAACCAGTGCACGAGCTTGGGGCGGTCGATGCCGTCCCGGTACAGCGTCTCGATCTCCTCGCAGAGCTGGTTGGTGACCTGCGGTGCACGCTCCCAGTCGATGTGCAGGGTGTTGTCCGTCCAGCGTACGGCGTCGTGCTTGTGCAGGTAGGAGAACAGCAGCTGTCCGCCAAGTCCGTCGTAGTTGCGGACCCGCGCGCCGGTGACCGGGAAGCGGAAGAGCCGGTCGAAGAGGATCGCGTACTGCACGCCCAGACCCATCGGGTGGCCCTCGGCCTGCAGCTCGACGGCGGCCCGGAAGGTGGTCAGGTCGCAGCGCAGCTCCTCCAGGCCGTACATCCAGAACGGCGCCCGCTGCTTGATCATGAACGGGTCGAAGGGCAGGTCGCCGTGGCTGTGGGTGCGGTCGTGGATCATGTCCCAGAGCATGTACGTCTGCTGCGCCAGCTCCTGGTCGGACACCAGCCGGGCGGCCTCCGGCGGCAGGTCGAGGCCCAGGATGTCCACCGCGGCCTCGGTCACCACCCGGAAGCGCGCGGCCTCGCGGTCGCAGAAGATCGCACCCCAGCTCCAGGCGGCCGGGGGTTTGCGCACCGCGACGGTCTCCGGGAAGAGCACCGCGGAGTTGGTGTCGTAGCCAGGGGTGAAGTCCTCGAAGACGATCGGCACGAACTGCGGGTTGTCGTAGCGGGTGCGCTCCAGCTCGGCGATCCACTCCGGCCACATCACGCGCAGCGCGACGGCCTCCAGGTTGCGGTCCGGGTTGCCGTTCTGGGTGTACATCGGGAAGACCACGACATGGCGGCGGCCGTCGGTGCGGTCGGCGGAGGGCCGGAAGGCCAGCAGCGAGTCCAGGAAGTCCGGCACGCCGAAGCCCTCGTCGGCCCAGCGGCGCAGGTCGGCGGCCAGCGCGCGGTGGTAGGCCGCGTCGTGCGGGAGCAGGTCGGTGAGCCGGTCCACGGCCTCCGCGACCCGGTCCACGGCCTGCGCCGCCTCCGTACGCGAGGGCGCGTCCTCGGCCTCGAAGTCGATCGAGCCGTCCCCCAGCTGCCAGGGCCGGACGGTCTCGACGGCCTCCTTCAGCTCGCTCCACACCGGGTGCCCGACGACGTCGTCACCGGATATCCCCTGAGCAGGTGCCGCCCTCGACGAAAGAATGTCTGCCATGACCGCTCCTTCACAGGAAAAATTGCCGTACCGACACCGTATCCGCGACCTTGTTCCCGCTTCAAGCGGGCCAGGAGAAGATTCTCCGGCGACACGGCTTGGTGTTCGCCTTTCCTGCGGCCGATGACCCTATTCGTCCCGGGACCGTCCGGAATTCCTCCGGCGCCGCCGAGTCGTCACGACACGTTCGGCCCCGCGTCGTCCGGGCGGCCTAGGCTGCGGGCATGAGCTTCCTCACCGTCGGTCACCGCGGGGTCATGGGCGTCGAGCCGGAGAACACGCTGCGGTCCTTCCGCCGCGCCGAACAGGCGGGGCTGGACCAGGTCGAACTCGACCTGCACCTGAGCAAGGACGGGGCGCTCGTGGTCATGCACGACGCCGAGGTGGACCGCACCACGGACGGCAGCGGGCTCGTCCGGGACCTCACCCTCGCCGAGATCCGCGCGCTGGACGCCGGACTCGGAGAACGGGTCCCGGTCTTCGAGGAGGTGCTCGACACCGTGGGCGGTCCCGTCCAGGCCGAGATCAAGGACATCGCGGCCGCCCGCGCGCTCGCCGCCGCACTGCGCGGGCGCGGCGCCACCGGGCGGGTCAGCGTGCTGTCCTTCCACGACGCGGCCCTCGCCGAGATCCGCACGCTGCTGCCGGACGTTCCGACGGTGCTGGTGGCCGGCGAGTCCGGCCCGGACGTCGTGCCCCGCGCCCAGGCGGTCGGCGCGCGCATGGTCAGCCTCGACCTGACCCACCTGTCCCTGGACACCGTGCGCCGCTGCCACACCGCGGACATCCAGGTCATCGCGTGGACGGTGAACACCGCCCAGGACTGGGCGCTCGCCCGCGCTCTCGGCCTGGACGGCGCCGTCACCGACCTCCCCGCCGAGCCCGCCGCCTGAGGGCTCGGGGACTCCTCAGAGCTTCTTGGTCAGCAGCTCGAACTCGAGGTCGTCGCGCGTCGGCTGCCCGAACCGCTCGTCGCCGTACGGGAACGGGCTCGTCCGCCCGGTGCGCTCGTAGCCGCGCCGCTCGTACCAGGCGATCAGGTCCTCCCGGACCGAGATCACCGTCATGTGCATCTCGGCGACGCCCCACTCGTCACGGGCGAACCGCTCCGCCTCCGCGATGATGACCTTGCCGAGACCGCCGCCCTGGAGCGTGGGCCGCACCGCGAACATCCCGAAGTACGCGTGCGCGCCCCGGTGCTCCAGCTGGCAGCAGGCAACCAGCTCCCCGTCGCGCTCCACCGCGACCAGCCGGCTGCCCGGGTTCTCGATCACCGCGAGCACACCCTCGGGATCGGTGCGCTGCCCGCCCAGGATGTCCGCCTCCGTCGTCCACCCGGCCCGGCTGGCGTCCCCCCGGTAGGCGGACTCGATCAGCGCGACCAGCGCGGGAACGTCTGCCGCGGTCGCGGCGCGGAATGTCGGCGAAGCGGCGGTGTCCATGACCACGCACACTATCCCGCCGCTCCCCCGCGCGACCCCGGGCCCTTCTCCCGAGCCGGGGAGGGCGCCACGCCCGCGCCGCGGCAGGGCAAGGCAGGGCAGGGCAACGCGCCCCCGGCGCGAAAGGGGTGGGTTCACACCCCTGGACGCCTCCGTGCGCTCGGGTGTGCGCCGCCGGGCGCGGGCAGGCTGGGGGTGGGCCGCCGGGTGGGGCGGGAGCGGGAGCCCGAGGGGGGTGGACGCGGTGCACGGACCGCCGGTGGTCGCGTGGTTACTGGTGGCGCTCAGCACGGCGACCGCGCTGTCGTGCGTGCTGCGCCGCGAAGCGCGGACGGAGGCCCTGCTCGGCACGGGCATGGCGCTCATGGCCGTGCCGCTCTCGGTGTACAAGCCGCCGCGCTGGAGCCCCGTGCTGCTCGCCGCCGTCTTCGCGGGCATAGCGGTGCACGTCCTGCGGCCCTCCGCGCACCGCGCGACGACGCACCGCATGCACCACTCGGTGTGCGCGGGCGCGATGGTCTACATGGCGGCGGCGACGGCAGGCGCGCACCCGGCGCACTCCGGCCACGCGGACCACATGGCGGGCGCGGCGATGGGCAGCCCGGTGGTGACGGGGCTGCTGCTGGCGTATTTCGCCGGCTACGTGCTGCACGCGGGCACCCGGCTGGTCGCCGTGGACGGCCGCCTGGCCGCGCCGCCCTCCGGCGCAATACGCCTGCGGCACGCCCCGGAGGTGGCGGCGGCGTGCCGCGTGGCCATGGCGATGGGCATGTTCGCGATGCTGCTGACGATGTGAGCCCCACCCTCTGTGTGCGCGACGGGGGGCCGTGTGGCACCTGGGACGGACGGGGTTGCGTGAGGGATACGTCACATCGCGTGCGGGCCGCACCCGCGGCCCGCCGCCCGCTCCTAGGGTGATCGTCATGACGGTCCCGTTCGTGCTGCTGGTCCTGGGCGCACTGACGGCGGCGATGGCGCCGCGCCTGCTGTCCCGTGCCGACTGGCCGGAACGCGAACCCGTGCTGGCCCTGTGGGTGTGGCAGTGCGTGGTCGCCGCCGTGCTGCTGTGCTGCCTGTCGGCACTGGCGCTGACGGCCTCCGCGGCGTGGGCCGCGGTGCGCGGCCATGTCTTCGCCTTCGCCCCGCACGGCGTCGTCGACGCGTACGGGCTGTCGGAGTACGGGCGCGGCGCCGCGGCGCTGGCCGTGATGCTGGCGCTCGGCGGGCTGTGGACGGTCGCCATGCTCACCCGTGAGGTGCGCGCCGCCCGCGGCAGGCGCCGGCGGCGCCGGGCGGAGCTGCGGGTGCGCTCGCCCCGACTGCCGGGCGAGGACGTGCCGCCGGGCGAGCGGCTGGTCGTCCTGGAGGACGCGCGTTCGGACGCCTGGTGGCTGTCGGGCGCCGAGCCGCAGCTGGTCATCACCACCACCGCTCTCCAGCGGCTCAAGGGCCGCCAGCTGGACGCCGTACTGGCGCACGAGCAGGGCCACATGCGCGCCCGCCACGACGTGCTGCTGCACTGCTCGGGCGCACTCGCGGGCGGCTTCCCGCAGGTTCCGGTCTTCGCCGCCTTCCGCGACCAGGTGCACCACCTGGTCGAGCTGGCGGCGGACGACACCGCCTCGCGCCGCGTGGGCCGGCTCACCACGGCCCTGGCCCTGGTGGAGCTGAACGAGGAGCGCGGGGTCTTCGGCCCGGCGCCGATGCCGCTCGCCGGGCTGCCCGGCCGGGTGCACCGGCTGCTGGACCCGGCCCCGCGGCTGCCGTTGGGACGCCGAGTGCGGATGAGCGCGTACGCCCTGCTCGTCCCGGTGGTCCCGCTGCTGATCGCCTTCGGCCCCGGTCTCAACGCGCTGACCTGATGGCGCCCCCGGAAGCGACGGCGGGCGCCGTCCCGGCGATCCCCCGCGTCGCCGGGACGGCGCCCGTCCTCTGCCCCGTGCGGACCCTGGTCCGGCGGGATGCGCTGAGTATATTGGCTCGGAGCCAGTCAACGCAGGAGTAAAGCATGTCCCCTCGGAGCGCTTCGGTCAATGAAGCGATGCGCAGGCGTTCCCGGGAACGGCTGTTGCGAGCCACCGTCGAGCTCGTGGAGGAGCGCGGCTACGAAGCGACCACGCTGGCCGACATCACCCAGCGCGCGGGGTCGGCCAGAGGCCTGGTCTCGTACTACTTCTCCGGGAAGCGGGCGCTGCTGCAGTCGGCCGTGCACCGGCTGATGGCCGACGAGCTGGCTGCCGCGCTGGAGTTCGAGCCGCGGACCGCGGACGGTCAGCAGCTGCTGGCGCGCGCCATCGACGGGATGCTCGGCATCAGCGTCCGGCACACCACGCTGATGCGCACGCACATGGCGGCGATCCTCCAGGAGGAGGGCTTCATCCAGTGCCCGGAGCAGCAGCGGCTGGCCCTGTTGCTGCGCGACACGGTCACCTGCTGGGGCGCCGACGACCCGGAGGAGGAGTACCGGCTGCTGCGCGCGCTGCTGATGGGCGCGACGGTGGCCATGCTGCTGCCGGGGGCGCCGATGCCGGTGCACCGGCTGCGGGCCGAGCTGTTCCAGCGCTACGACCTGGAGTGGGAGTGGGGCTTCCCGCCGCCGGAGCCCGCCGGGACCCCGGAGCCAGCCGGGACCTTGGGGCCCGCCGGTCCCGCCGCCGCCCCGGCAACGCCGGTCTGAGCCGCGGCGACAGGCGCCGTACGGGCGTTGTCAGTGGTGGGGTGCAGACTCTGTGATGCCGGTCATATGGGCACAGCGAAGGTGACACGCCATGGACGACGTGATGCTCGCGATGGGCACGCAGAAGGGGTTGCACCCGGCCGGGCCCGCGGCGCCCGACGTGGTGTGGACGGGGACCCGGCCGGGTGCGCTCTTCCGCTCGCGGGACGGCGGCTCGAGCTGGACGGCGCTCGCCGACGGCCTTCCGGAGGACCCGTCGCACGGGGTGGTGCTGCGCGGCGCCCTGTGTACCGACGACGCCGATCCGGGCAGGGTCTACTTCGTACGCGAGCGCCGACCAGGGCGACACCTGGGAGCCGGTCGCCGCACATCTGCCGGACGTGCTGTGCGTGCGGGCGGCCGTCGCGTAAGGGCCACGGGAGCGCGCGGACTGGCGGGGGCCGTGAGCCGCCGGGGCGCCGATCCCCGTCCGTGGCGGGCCTGTTGAGCCAGTAGAGTGACGGACTGTGACAGCACGACCGTTGAACGAGATTGTCGAGGCGGGCTGGGCGAAGGCGCTTGAACCCGTGGCGGACCGGATCGCGGCGATGGGGGGCTTCCTCCGCGCGGAGATTGCCGCGGGCCGCACGTACCTGCCGGCCGGACCGAACGTCCTGCGCGCCTTCCAGCAGCCCCTCGACGAGGTCAAGGTCCTCATCGTCGGCCAGGACCCGTATCCGACCCCCGGGCACGCGGTCGGCCTGAGCTTCTCGGTCGCGCCCGACGTGCGCCCGCTGCCCGGCAGTCTGGAGAACATCTTCCGCGAGTTGGGCGCCGACCTCGGGGTGCCCCGGCCGTCCAACGGCGACCTCACGCCGTGGACGCGGCAGGGGGTGCTGCTGCTCAACCGCGCGCTGACCACGGCGCCCCGGCGGCCGGCCGCACACCGCGGCAAGGGCTGGGAAGAGGTCACCGAGCAGGCGATCAGGGCGCTCGCCGCGCGGGACAAGCCGCTGGTCTCGATCCTGTGGGGACGCGACGCCCGCAACCTGCGCCCGCTGCTGGGCCGGCTTCCGGCGATCGAGTCCGCCCACCCGTCCCCGATGTCCGCCGACCGCGGATTCTTCGGTTCGCGCCCCTTCAGCCGGGCCAACGAGATGCTGCTGCAGCAGGGCGGACAGCCGGTGAACTGGCAGCTTCCCTGAGCGGCCGAAAACGGTACTCTGCCCGGGTGACAACGCATTCGAATACCCCGGCGGGCTGGTACGCGGACCCGCAAGGCACCCCGAACCTGCTCCGCTACTGGGACGGCGCCCAGTGGACCGAGCACACCAACCCCGGCCAGGTGCCCCAGCAGCAGGGCGGCGGCAGTGCCTGGGAGCTGAATGTCAGCCGTACCCCCGACCCGTCGAAGGTCCAGCACCAGGTGCAGCAGCAGGCCGGCGTGTCCCCGACGGGGTTCGGCGGCGGCACGCTGTTCACCGAGCCCGTCCTGGTGGTGAACCAGAAGGCCAAGCTGATCGAGCTGGTCAACGAGTACAGCGTCTTCGACCAGCACGGCAACACGCTGGGCTCGGTCGTCGAGGTCGGCCAGAGCACGGCGAAGAAGGTGCTGCGCTTCGTCTCCAGCGTCGACCAGTTCCTGACCCACAAGCTGGAGGTGCGGGACGCCCACGGCACCCCGCACCTGGTGCTGACCCGGCCGGCGAAGTTCATCAAGTCCAAGGTCCTGGTCCAGCGGGCCAACGGCGAGCCGCTCGGCGAGATCGTCCAGCAGAACGCCTTCGGCAAGATCCGCTTCGGCTTCATGTACAACGGCCAGCAGATCGGCGCGATCAAGGCGGAGAACTGGCGCGCCTGGAACTTCGCCATCGTCGACCACACCGAGACCGAGATCGCCCGGATCACCAAGACGTGGGAGGGCCTGGCCAAGACCCTGTTCACGACCGCGGACAACTACGTCCTGCAGATCCACCGGCCGCTCCAGGACCCGCTGCTGAGCATGGTCGTGGCCTCCGCCCTGACCGTGGACACCGCCCTCAAGCAGGACTCCCGCGGGCTCGGCTGAGCCCGGCATGACGCACTGGGTACTGGGGGTCGACTCGGGCGGCTCCGGGGTGCGGGTGGCCGTCGCCCGCGCCGACGGCTCGGGAGGCCCCGCGCCGGTCACGGCCGACCGCCCCGCGGTGACCGGCGAGCGCGGCATCGACGCGGCCAGCCTGCTCGACCGGGTGCTGCCGCTGGTGTCCGGGCTGCTGCGCGAGACGGGTGCCGAGTCGGTGACCGCGGCCTGCGTCGGCGCGGCCGGGATGGCGACACTCGGCGACGACCTGCGCGCCGTGCTGCCCGCCGCCCTCGGCGAGGCCTTCGGCGTGCGCACCCTGGCGCTGGCCGGGGACGCGGTCACCGCTTACGCCGGCGCACTCGGGCTGCGTCCCGGCGTGGTCGTCGCCGCCGGGACGGGGCTGATCGCGCTGGGCACCTCCGGGGACACCTGGCGGCGCGTCGACGGCTGGGGCCATCTGCTGGGCGACGCGGGCGGCGGTGCCTGGATCGGCCGCGCGGGACTGGACGCCGCGATGCGCGCGCACGACGGCCGGGCCGGCGGCTCGGACCCCCTGCTGGCCTGCGTGCGGGAGCGGTTCGGCCCGCCGGACACGCTCCCCGGCCTGCTCTACCCCCGTGCCGACCGGCCCGCGGTGCTGGCGTCCTTCGCGCCCGACGTGGCGCGCTGCGCCGCACAGGACCCGGTGGCCTCCGGCATCCTGCGGCAGGCGGCGCAGTACATCCTTGAGTCGGCCGCGGCGGCCCGCCCGCCGGGCGACGGAAGCGTCGCGGTGGGTCTGGCCGGAGGGCTCTTCCGGATGGGCGAGCCGCTGCTCACGCCGCTGCGCGACCAGGCGGAGTGGCTGCTGCCCGACGCCGTCCTGGTGCCCGCGGCGGGCGACCCGCTGGACGGCGCGCTGATGATCGCCGGCGCCCTGCACGCCGGTTCGCCGTCGTTGCCGTGCGACGGTGCGCTGCTGACCGTCAGCAGCCGCTGACCGGGCGGTGGCAGAACGGTCGCCGCTGCTCAGACGCATACGATGACCGCCTTCTGACGGTCGGTGACGGCCTGCGCGGCAACGGAAACGGACAGTTCAGGACAGGCCGCACCGTCCCGCACCCGGCTGGACGGCCGAGCGCCGCGAGGCGTTAGCATGCCACGCCATGAGCACTACCACAGGCGGTCCCGCCTCCGGTCTCCCTGTTCGCATGCCGCGCCCGCGCCAGACCGGACGGCACCGCCGGCCCGAGGCGCTCTCCGCGCCCGAGGGCGCCCCGGTGCTGGTCCTCGCTGTTCCCGGCACTCCGTCGACAGCCGCGCTGAGCCTGGCCGAGGAGGTCGTCAGCATCGCGCGTTCCGAGCTGTCCGGGCTCGACCCGCGGGTCGGCTTCGTGGACGGGACGGACGCCGAGGACGCCGAATTCCCCTCGCTGCGCAGCGTGCTGGACCAGGTGGCGGTCGAGCGCGCCGGTGAGGACGTCTCCGCGGTCGTGGTGCCGCTGCTGGCCGGCCCCGAGGCGTCGGTGCTGCGCCGTGTGCGGCAGGCCGTGGCCGACAGCAAGGCCCAGGTGGAACTGACCGAGGTGCTGGGCCCGCACCCGCTGCTCGCCGAGGCGCTGCACGTGCGGCTGTCCGAGGCGGGGCTGGCGCGCGCCGACCGGGCCCGGCTCTTCACGGTGGCGACCGCCGCGGACGGCATCATTCTCGCCACCGTCGGCGGCGAGGAGGCCGCGCAGGCCGCCGGGGTGACCGGGCTGCTGCTCGCCGCCCGGCTCGCGGTGCCGGTACTCGCGGCCGCGCTCGACGAGGACGGCTCCATCGCGTCCGCCGCCGAGCAGCTGCGCTCCTCCGGCTCCGGCACGCTGGCGCTCGCGCCGTGCCTGATCGGTCCGGAGATCGCCCCGCAGGTGCTGCACACCGCCGCCGAGGAGGCGGGCTGCTCCGCCGCCGACGCGCTGGGCCCCTACCCGGCGGTCGGCAAGCTGGTCGTCACGCAGTACGCGGCGGCGCTGGGCCTGGCGATGCCGCAGCAGGGCAGCGGCGTGCCGATGCGCTGACCGGGCCCTGCACCGCGTCCGCGGGGCAGGCGGTCCCGGGCCGGGGCCGCCCGCCCCGCGCTGTCGGCGAGCGGCCCGGGGCAAGGCGGGTTCAGCGGAAGACGACACAGGACGCGGCGGGCACGTCGAGCGAGCCGGCCTGCTTGGGGATGCCGGTGGCCGGGTCGACGTCGAACCAGGTGACGTCGCCCGAGCGCTCGTTGGCCGCGTAGAGCCGGGTGCCCTCGGGGTCGAGGGTGAGGTGGCGCGGCCAGTCGCCGCCGCAGCTGACGGTGTCGAGGAGTTCGAGCCGCTCGCCGCCGTCGTGCACGGCGAGCACCGCGATGCTGTTGTGGCCGCGGTTGGCGGCCCAGGCGAAGCGCCCGTCGGCGGAGACCACGAGTTCGGAGGGGTAGTTCTCGCCGTCGGTCCCGTCCGGCAGCACCCGGGTCTCGGACAGCGGGCGCAGGCTGCCGCGTTCGGCGTCCCAGCCGCACACGGTGACCACGGAGTCCAGCTCGTTCATGACGTACGCGTGCCGCCCGTCCGGGTGGAAGGCGAGGTGCCGCGGGCCGATGCCGGAGCGCAGGCCGAGTTCGCGCTCGATCTCCAGCTCGCCGGTGGCGGTGTCGAGTTCGCACACCCGCAGCGAGTCGGTGCCGAGGTCCACGCTGACCGCCCAGCGGCCGGCCGGGTCGGGCAGCACGGCGTGCGCGTGCGGGCCCTCCTGGCGCTGCTGGTTGGGGCCGTCGCCCTCGTGCTCCAGCACCGAGCGCAGCCCGTCGAGCCCGCCGTCGGCGCGGATCGCGAGCACGCTGACGCTGCCGGGCGCCGAGTAGTTGGCGGTCAGCAGGTGGCCCTGGTGGACGGCCAGGTGGGTGGGCGAGCCGCCGTGCACCGCGACGGGCGCGCCGATGAGCGCGGGCGCGGCCGGGTCGGCGAGCGAGAAGGCGGCGGCTGCGCCGTCCGGGTCGGTCTCGCTGACCGTGTAGAGCGTCCCCCCATCGGGGGACACCACCAGGAAAGACGGGTTGACCACGTCGGCGGTGGCGCCCAGCGCGGTGAGCGCTCCCGTCCCCGGGTCGACGGCGGCCGTGGTGAGGCCGCGCCCGCCCCCTGAGGTGAACGAACCGATGTATGCGTGCCCGGCCACTGCCGTACCTCTTCCGCCTGATGTCTGTACGGCGGCCGAGAGTAGTGCCTCGCGGCGGCCGCGTCGCGCGCGGGGGCTGTCTGCGGCCTGCCGGTGGCACCCCGACGCGGCGGCTGTCGGGGGCCGTTGGGCGGCGCGGGCGGCCGTTCGCGGCGGTGATGGCTCAAAGTAGCCGGTCCGCCGGGGGCCGTCAGTACGGTGATCATGAGATCCCCGGCGATCACCACGGTCGCCCACGCCCGCGAGGAGTACGGCCGCACCATGCCCTTCGACGCCCTGGACGCCCGCATAGTGCGGCTGATGCTCGACCAGCCCCGTACGAGCGTCCGCGGATACGCCCGCATCCTGGGCGTCGCCCGCGGCACCTTGCAGGCCCGCCTGGAGCGGCTGGAACGCGACGGGGTCATCACCGTCGCGGGCCCGCGGGTCTCCCCCGCCGCGCTGGGCCATCCGGTGCTGGCCTTCGTGCGGTTGGAGGTCGCCCGCGGGCATCTGGACGAGGTGGGCGCGGCGCTGGCCGCGGTGCCGGAGATCGTCGAAGCGTTCTCGGTCGCGGGTGGTGGCGGCGATCTGCTGACCCGGGTGGTGGCGCGCGACAACGCGCATCTGGAGGCGGTCATCCAGCGGCTGGGCCGGCTGCCGGGCGTGGTGCGGATCCGTACCGAGATAGCCCTGAGCGAGCGGGTCGCGCACCGGCTGCTGCCGCTCGTGGAGTCGCTGGCGGCCGAGCAGGGCCCGGCCGTGCCGGAGGAGGACGGGACGGCGGCGCCGCCCGGGGAGGGCGGTCAGCGGGCCGCCAGGTAGTCCTTCGCGGCCTGCGGGGCCTTGCTCCAGGAGCCCGCGTCGAAGGGCGGCTGCGGGTCGTACTCGATCGCGAGCTGGCAGGCCTGGGCCGCGACCGGGCCCGCGATCAGCTCGGTGAGCCGCAGTGCCATGTCGATGCCGGCGGAGACCCCGGCCGCGGTGACGATCCGGCCCTGCTCGACGACCCTCTGCCCGGTGGGGACGGCCCCGTAGGACGCCAGCAGTTCCGTCGCGCTCCAGTGGGTCGTGGCGCGCAGTCCGGCGAGCAGTCCGGCGGCGCCCAGCAGCAGCGAGCCGGTGCACACCGAGGTGGTCCAGGCGGTGGTGGCGTGGACGGCGCGGATCCAGTCGAGCAACTCCGGGTCGCCGGTGCCCGCGCGGGCGCCGGGACCGCCGGGGACCACCAGGACGTCGGCGGCGGTGATGTCGGCGAACGACGCGGCGGCGGTGAGGACGAGCCGTCCCGCGCCGTCGGTGACCGGTCCCGGGGCCGCGGCGGCGAAGACGACGTCGGCGTCCGGCAGGTTGCGCAGGACCTCGTAGGGGCCGACGGCGTCGAGCGCCGTGAAACCGTCGAAGAGCGGGAGGACGATACGCATGGCGGGGTGCCTTTCCTGGCCGGTGCAGCGGTGGGTGGGGTCCCGGGGGTGACGCGGGTTCAGCCCCTGACGGTGTGGGGCGCGAAGCGCCGCCGGTACTCGCCGGGCGTCACCCGTACGGCGCGTTTGAAACTGCGGTGCAGCGTGGCCACGGTGCCGTAGCCGCAACTGCGCGCGACGGCGTCCAGCGGTGTGCCGGTGGACTCCAGCAGCCGGCGGGCCGCCTCGACGCGGGCGCTCTCGACGTACGCGGCGGGGGTGCGCCCGGTCTCGGCGCGGAAGACGCGGGTGAAGTTGCGTTCGCTCATCCCGGCCCTGGCGGCGAGCGCGGGCACGCCGAGGTCGTCGCCGAGGTGGTCGGCGATCCAGTCCAGCACCTCGCGCAGCGGCTGCCGGACCGGCCGCTGGGCGGCGAGCTGCGCGCTGAACTGCGCCTGGCCGCCGGGACGCTGCACGAACATCACCAGCTGCCGGGCGATGGCCCGCGCCACCTCGGGCCCGTCGTCGGCCTCGACCATGGCGAGGGCGAGGTCCATCCCGGCGGTGACACCCGCGGACGTCCACAGGTCGCCGTCCCGTACGAAGATCGGGTCGGGGTCGACGACGGCCGCCGGGTACCGCTCGGCGAGCAGCGCGCACGACGACCAGTGGGTGACCGCCCGCCGCCCGTCCAGCAGCCCGGCGGCGCCCAGCAGGAAGGCGCCGCTGCACACCGAGGCGGTGCGCCGGGCCCGGCGCGCGGTACGGGCGAACCAGTCGACGAACTCACCGTCCGCGCAGGCCTCGTGGACGCCAGCGCCGCCGACGGCGACGAGGGTGTCCACCGGGCCGGTGAACTCGCGGGCCGTCCGGGTCGGGGAGACCGCGAGGCCGCCGCTGGAGGCGACCGGGCCGGGTGCCGCGGCCACCGTGGTCACCGCGACTCCCGGCCTCCCGGCACGCTCGGCCCGCCGCCCGGCCTGCACGAAGACCTCGTGCGGCCCGGCGAGGTCGAGCATCTGGAAGCCGGGGAAGACGGCGAAGACGACATTCCGGCGGGTCATGCGTCCATCCTGGGCGGGCTGCTCCGGTGGCGGCAAGGACAGCCGTGTGACGATTTCCGCCACACAACACCGCACGGGGGGCGCCCCGCGGTGTCAATCTGCGGGCTTGCGCGCCCGGCTCGGCTGGACGCGCCGGGGCTCGCCCTTCATCTTCGGGTGCTCGGGCGGGTACGGGAGGTCGCCGAGGCCGTGCTCACGCTCGTCGCGGTCGGCGAGGTCCAGGGCCGCGTCGAGGCGAAAGGCGTGCTCGTCCATGTCGGCATGCAGGTCGCCCAGCTCGGCGTACCGGGCGGGCATGGTGACCAGGTCGAAGTCGGCCGGGGCGACCTCGGTCAGCTCCTCCCAGCGCAGCGGCGCGGACACCGGGGCGTGCGCGAAGGGGCGTACGGAGTACGCGCTGGCGATCGTGCGGTCGCGCGCCGTCTGGTTGTAGTCGACGAAGATCTTCTCGCCGCGCTCCTCCTTCCACCACGCCGTGGTGATGTGCCCGGGGTCGCGCCGCTCCAGTTCGCGGGCCACCGCGATGGCCGAGCGGCGCACCTGGACGAACGTCCACTCGGGCGCGATCGGCACGAAGACGTGCAGCCCGCGCCCGCCGGAGGTCTTGGGCCAGCCCCGCAGGCCCAGCCCGTCCAGCACCTCGCGCAGCCGCAGGGCGGCGCGCACGGCGTCGGCGAAGTCCGTGCCGGGCTGCGGGTCGAGGTCGATGCGCAGCTCGTCGGGGTGCTCGGTGTCGCCGCGGCGGACCGGCCAGGGGTGGAAGGTGAAGGTGCCGAGGTTGGCCGCCCACAGCACGGCGGCCACCTCGGTGGGGCAGATCTCGTCGGCGTAGCGGCCGCTGGGGAAGGCGATCCGGCCGGTCGGGATCCAGTCCGGGAGGTTCTTGGGGGCGCGCTTCTGGAAGAACGACTCGCCCTCGACGCCGTCGACGTAGCGCTCCATGGTCGTGGGGCGGTCGCGGAGCGCCCGCAGGATCCCGTCGCCCACGGACAGGTAGTAGCGCACCAGGTCGGCCTTGGTCAGGCCGCGTTGCGGGAAGTAGACCTTGTCCGGGTGCGAGACGCGCACGGTGCGCTCGCCGACGGTCAGCTCCAGCGTCTCTGCCATGCCTCCCACGCTAGGCCGGACGGGCCGCCACCGCGCCCGGGGCGCCGGCCGCGCGCACAATCGGACCATGGACCTGCCGGTGATGCCCCCAGTGCAGCCGATGCTCGCCAAGCCCGCGAAGACCATTCCGCCGGGCATGCAGTACGAGGCGAAATGGGACGGTTTCCGGGCCGTCGTCTTCCGCGACGGCGACGAGATCGAGCTGGGCAGCCGCTCCACCAAGCCGCTCACCCGGTACTTCCCCGAGGTGGTCGAGGCGCTGCGGAGCCGGATCCCGCGGCGCTGCGTGCTGGACGGCGAGATCGTCATCGCCCGGGACGGGCGGCTGGACTTCGACGCGCTGCTGGAGCGCATCCACCCGGCCGAGTCACGGGTACACCATCTGGCGGAGGTGACGCCCGCGGCCTTCGTCGCCTTCGATCTGCTCGCCCTGGACGACCGGTCGCTCATGGAGGAGCCGCAGAGCGCCCGCCGGGAGGCGCTGACGGCGGCGCTGCGGGACGCGGACGCGCCGGTCTTCACCGCGCCCGCCACCACCGACCCGGCGCTCGCCGGGGACTGGTTCGACCGCTTCGAGGGCGCGGGCCTGGACGGCATCGTGGCCAAGCCGCCGCAGCTGCCCTACCGGCCCGGGGAGCGGGTCCTGGTCAAGGTCAAGCACGAGCGCACCGCGGACTGCGTGGTCGCCGGCCTGCGCCAGCACAAGAGCGGCCCCGTCGTGGGCTCGCTGCTGCTCGGCCTGTACGACGGCGCGGGCCGCCTGCAGCACGTCGGCGTCTGCGCGTCCTTCCCGATGCGGCGCCGGGCGCAGCTCATGGAGGAACTGGCGCCGCTGCTCATGGAGTCGGTGGCCGGGCACCCGTGGCAGGACTGGACGAGCGAGGAGGCGCAGGGGACGAGCCGGCTCCCCGGCGGCCCGAGCCGCTGGACGGGCAAGAAGGACCTGTCGTGGCTGCCGCTGCGCCCCGAGCGCGTCCTGGAGGTCGCCTACGACCACATGCAGGGGGACCGCTTCCGGCACACCGCGCAGTTCCGCCGCTGGCGGCCGGACCGTGAGCCGGAGCAGTGCACGTACGCCCAGTTGGAGGAGCCGGTGCGCTACGACCTGGCGGACTTCCTGGCCACCGGGCGGCCCGGGGGCTGACGGCTTCCGGGCGGGGCCGCGGGCGCCCGGTGCGCGGCCCTCTTCAGCCGAGGAAGCTCAGCCGGACCTGGCGGCGGGGGTTGTCGCGGTTGGTGTCGACCAGCACCACCGACTGCCAGGTGCCCAGCTCCAGGGCGCCGCCGAGCACCGGGAGGGTGGCGTGCGGCGGGACGAACGCGGGCAGCACGTGGTCGCGGCCGTGGCCGGGGGTGCCGTGCCGGTGGCGCCAGCGGTCGTCGGCGGGGAGCAGGTCGCGCAGGGCGGCCAGCAGGTCGTCGTCGCTGCCGGCGCCGGTCTCGATGATCGCGACCCCCGCTGTGGCGTGCGGCACGAAGACGTTGAGCAGGCCGTCGCGGCCCCCGGCGGCCTCCCGCAGGAAGGCCGCGCACTCCTGCGTCAGGTCGTGCACGGTCTCTGCCGAGCCGGTGGCCACGTCGATCACACGGGAACGGAAGCGATCACCCATACGGCCATTGTGCACCGCCCGCCGCGTCCGCTCACCCGGGGTACGGCCGCCCGGCGGCGGGCCGTTGGGGGCGTCCGGCGCGTTGTGCGGGGCGGCCGGACGCCCGAGGGGCTGGTCGGCGGGGGGATCGTTGCCGGGACCGGGGATTGGTCTGTACCATTCTGCGGACCCGGACCACCGTCCGGCCCAAGCCCGCGGCCCGGAGGGGGGCATTCGCGTTGCGCCGGCTCACCGCACTGGTCGACTCCTGCCTGCTGCCCACCGTACGGGGACGCGGCGGCCGACTGCCCGACTGGATCCTGCACAGCCTGGAGAACGGCGCCCCCGGCGCCGCCGTGGACGCCCAGGGCACGGCCGCCCGCGCGACGGCGCAGGCCCTCAAGGCGGCGCTGCCGGACGCCCTCACCGGCCATGCGGGCCCGCCGCCGGTCCGCCGCCCGGAGCACCCGGCCCGCACCGACGGCTGCGCGGCGGCGGCCGAACTCGTCGCGGCGGGCGCCAACCTGCACCTGGCCGTGCACCCGGGCGCGCGGGCCGACGACACCCGGGTCTTCGTCACCGACCTCCAGACGCACGGCGTCGCCGCCGCCCTCGGCCCCTTCACCGCGGGCGACGCGACCAGCCTGCGGCCCTTCGCGGAGGGCGCCGCGGCGGGCGTACGGGCCATCACCGCGGGCCACGCGCCCGCGCCCGGGGACGAGGAGGTGCCCGCGATGCTCAGCGCCCGCGCGGTCACCGGCGTGCTGCGCGGCGAGCTGGGCTACCGCGGGGTCGTGCTGAGCGAGTCGCTCGACCGGCCGGCCATCGTCGACGGCTGGGGCGTACCGGGCGCCGCGGTACTGGCCTGGATCGCCGGGGTGGACCTGGTGCGCCTCGGACCGTCGAGCGGCGCGGGGGTGCGGGACGCGATCCACGCCGCCGCGGCGCGGGCGGTGGCGGACGGCGACCTCCCGCAGCAGCGGCTGGAGGAGGCGGCCGAACGGGTGGCCCGGCTGCGCCGCTGGGCGTCCGAGCCCCGGATGCCGGAGTAGGTCCCCGGGAGCGGGGCCGCCGCCGGGCCCGGGAAGCATTGCCGGGCCCGCACCGTTGCCGTCTGCATGGACGATGCGGTGCGCGAGGTCGAGGTGGCGGTGGTCGGCGCGGGGCAGGCCGGGCTGTCGGCCGGGTATTTCCTGCGCCGGTCCGGGCTGGAGCCGGGCGCCGGCTTCGTCCTGCTGGACCACTCCCCCGGGGCCGGCGGCGCCTGGCAGTACCGCTGGCCCTCGCTGACCTACGGCAAGGCGCACGGGGTGCACGAGCTGCCGGGCATGCCGCTCGGCGAGGCGGACCCGCGGCGGCCGTCGGCCGAGGTGGTGGCCGGGTACTTCGCCGCCTACGAGCAGCGGTTCGACCTGCGGGTGCGCCGCCCGGTGGACGTCACCGCGGTGCGCGACGGCGGCGGGCGGCTGCTGGTGGAGACGGACGCGGGCACCTGGGCGGCGCGGGCGCTGGTCAACGCGACGGGCACCTGGGACCGGCCCTTCGTGCCGTACTACCCCGGGCAGGAGACCTTTCTCGGCCGCCAGTTGCACACGGCCGGCTACCCGGGGGCCGCGGAGTTCGCGGGCCGCCACGTGGTCGTGGTCGGCGGCGGCACCTCGGCCGTCCAGCTGCTGATCGAGCTGGCGGAGGTGGCGCGCACGACGTGGGTGACACGGCGTCCGCCGGTCTTCCGCGACACGCCGTTCGACGAGGACTGGGGGCGCGAGGCGGTGGCGCGCGTCGAGGAGCGGGTACGCCGGGGGCTGCCGCCGCAGAGCGTGGTGAGCGTGACCGGGCTCGCGGCGACCGAGTCGGTGCGGCAGGCCGCGGACCGCGGCACACTGCGCCGCCTGCCGATGTTCGACCGCGTCACACCGCACGGGGTGGCCTGGGACGGCGGCGACACGCTCGACGCCGACGTGATCTTGTGGGCGACCGGTTTCCGTGCCGCGCTCGACCACCTCGCGCCGCTGCGGCTGCGGGAGCCGGGCGGCGGCGTGCGGGTGGCGGGGACCCGGGTCGTCAAGGACCCGCGGATCCACCTGGTCGGGTACGGGCCCTCAGCCAGCACCATCGGCGCCAACCGCGCGGGCCGCACCGCCGTGCGCGAGATCCGCGCACTGCTCGACGGACGGGCACCGGGGCCCTCCGCCGCGCCCCCCGCGCTCCAACCCGCCCGCTGAGCAGGGAACGGGCGCTTCTCGCCACTTCTGCCACGCCGACGCAATAAACATCGGATGTCTCCTTCCCCCGGGAGGCAGACTGCGGCAGTATGGGCGCATGCGTGATCGAGATCAGCCCGGCCCGCGCCGGTGCGGCGCGGAGGACCCATGCGTGTAGCGCTTTTCGTGACCTGCGTGAACGACCTGCTCTACCCCGGCACCGGGCAGGCGACGGTCCGTCTGCTGGAGCGGCTGGGCGTGACGGTGGACTTCCCCGCCGCCCAGTCGTGCTGCGGGCAGCCGCAGTTCAACACCGGCTACCGGCGCGAGACCGAGCCCCTGGTGCTGCGCATGGCGGCGGCCTTCGACGGCTACGACCGCGTCGTCACCCCCTCCGGCTCCTGCGCGGCCATGGTGCGCGACAACTACCCGCGGATCGGCGCGAAGGCGAAGGCCGAGGGCCGCGGCGACGGCCTGGAGCGGGCCGCGGCGGCGCTGGCGGCCAAGACCTACGAACTCACCGAATTCCTGGTCGACGTGCTGGACGTCACGGACGTGGGCGCGTACTTCCCGCACACGGTGACCTACCACCCCTCCTGCCACGGGCTGCGCATGCTGGGGCTGGGCGACCGGCCGCGCAGGCTGCTCGACGCCGTGGCGGGCCTGGAGCTGCGCGAGCTGCCGGGCTCCGAGGAGTGCTGCGGCTTCGGCGGCACCTTCGCCGTCAAGAACCCGGACGTCTCGGCCGCGATGGGCCGCGACAAGACGGCCAACGCGCTCGGCACCGGCGCCGGGCTGCTGTGCGGGGCGGACAACTCCTGCCTGATGCACCTGGACGGCATCCTGCGCCGGGACGAGGCGCCGATGCACACCGTGCACCTGGCCGAGGTGCTGGCCTCGACCCGCGAGGAGCCGTACCGGCCGCCCGGGACGCGGCCGCGGCACATTGCGCGGGAGAAGTCCGACCGAAGGACGGAAGAGGTCCGATGAACTCCACCTACCTGGGCCTGCCGACCTTTCCGCGGGCCGCCGCGCCCGCGACCAGGGACACCCAGCTGCGGGCGAACCTGCGGCACGCCACCCACACCATCCGCGCCAAGCGCGCCGCCGCGGTCGCCGAACTTGGCGACTGGGCCGAGCTGCGTGCCGCGGGCGCGGCCGTCAAGGACCACACCCTGCGGCACCTGGACCACTACCTGCTCCAGCTGGAGTCCACGGTGACCGCCGCGGGCGGCACCGTGCACTGGGCCGCCGACGCCGCCGACGCCAACCGGATCGTGACCCGGCTCGTCCAGGAGACCGGCGAGCGCGAGGTCGTCAAGGTCAAGTCAATGGCCACGCAGGAGATCGAGCTCAACGAGGCACTGGCCGAGGCGGGCATCACCGCGTACGAGACCGACCTGGCCGAGTTGATCGTGCAGCTCGCCGACGACCGCCCGTCGCACATCCTGGTGCCGGCGATCCACAAGAACCGGCGGCAGATCCGCGACACCTTCACCGAGCAGATGGGCCGCTGGGGCAGGCCCGCCCCCGAGGGCCTCGGCGACAGTCCGGGCGAGCTCGCGGAGGCGGCACGGCTGCACCTGCGGGAGAAGTTCCTGCGGGCCAAGGTCGCGGTGTCCGGCGCCAACTTCATGGTCGCCGAGACCGGCACGGTGGTCGTCCTGGAGTCCGAGGGCAACGGCCGGATGTGCCTGACCGTGCCGGAGACCCTGATCACCGTCGCCGGCATCGAGAAGATCGTGCCCACCTGGCGGGATCTGGAGATCTTCCTGCAGACGCTGCCACGGTCCTCCACCGCCGAGCGCATGAATCCGTACACCTCGATGTGGACGGGCACCACCGACGGCGACGGCCCGGGTACCTTCCACCTCGTCCTGCTGGACAACGGCCGCACCGACACCCTCGCCGACGCCACCGGACGGCAGGCGCTGCGCTGCATCCGCTGCTCGGCCTGCCTCAACGTCTGCCCGGTGTACGAACGGGCCGGCGGCCACGCGTACGGCTCGGCCTACCCCGGTCCGATCGGCGCCATCCTCACCCCGCAGCTGCGCGGCACGGGCACCGCGCTGGACGCCTCGCTCCCCTACGCCTCCTCCCTGTGCGGGGCGTGCTACGAGGTCTGCCCGGTGGCCATCGACATCCCCGAGGTGCTGGTGAGCCTGCGCGAACGGGTCGTGGAGGGCGGCGAGGTCACCCGGGCGGGCACCCGTACCACGATCAGGCCCGCCAAGGGGCACGCGGCCGAACGCGCCGCGATGCGTGCCGGGCGCTGGGCCCTGGACCACCCGGCGGCCTGGCGCACCACCCAGCGGCTCGCGCAGGGCACCCGGGCGCTGCACCCGCGGCGGCTGCCCGGCAGGACGGCGAAGGCCTGGACGGCGAGCCGCGAACTGCCCGAGCTGCCGGGCCGGTCCTTCCGCGAGTGGTGGCGGCAGCGCGAACAGCGGGCGGGCGCAGGCCCGGCGGAGACGGGGCACGGCGACGGACCGAAGGGCGGTCAGCAGTGAACGGGGACAGCCGCGCCGAGATCCTGCGCCGGGTGCGCCAGGCCCTGGCGGTCACCTCCGACGGCGGCGCCCCGGGCGGGGAACCCCCGGAGCGCGGTTATCTGACGGTGCACGCGGAGCGGACCGCGGACGAGCGGGTGGACCTGCTCGCCGAGAACCTCACCGACTACCGCGCCGCGGTGCACCGCACCGACGCCGCGGGCCTGCCCGCGACGATCGCCCGGCTGCTGGCCGAGCACGGCTCGCGCAGCGTCGTCGTCCCGGAGCGGGCCCCACGCGGGTGGCTGCCCGAGGTCGAGGCGGCCGGTATCGAGGTCCTGAACGACGGCACACCATTGCCGGCCGCCCGGCTGGACACGGTCGACAGCGTCGTGACCGGCTGCGCGGTGGCGGTCGCCGAGACCGGCACGATCGTCCTGGACGCGGGCCCGGACCAGGGACGGCGGCTGCTCACGCTCATCCCCGACCACCATGTGTGCGTGGTGCGGGTGCCCGAGCAGGTCGTCGACTCGGTGCCGCAGGCGCTGCCGCGGCTGGACCCGGCCCGGCCGCTCACCTGGATCTCCGGTCCCTCGGCGACCAGCGACATCGAGCTGAGCCGGGTGGAGGGCGTCCACGGCCCCCGCACCCTCGACGTGGTGCTGGTGACGCCGTAGCGGCCCGCCCCGATGCCGGGGCTGGTCGAAGCGGTCACGGCCGCACCGCGGTCAGGGCGCTCACGGCGCGGCCGTCGCCATCTGCGTGTCGCGCCGGACCAGGGCGGCGTAGCGGCCGCCGGCGGCGAGGAGTTCGTCGTGCGTGCCGCGCTCGACGATCTGTCCGGCGTCGAGCACCACGATCTGGTCGGCGTCGCGGATCGTGGACAGCCGGTGCGCGATGGTGATGGTGGTGCGGCCCGCGGAGAGGGTGTCGATGGCGTCCTGGACGGCCTGCTCGGTGCGGGTGTCCAGGGCGCTGGTCGCCTCGTCGAGGATCAGCACCGGCGGGTCGCGCAGGATGGTGCGGGCGATGGCCAGCCGCTGCTTCTCACCACCGGAGAAGCGGTAGCCGCGCTCGCCCACCATGGTGTCGTAGCCGTCCGGGAGTCCGGTGATGTGGTCGTGGATCTGGGCGGCCTTCGCCGCGGCGTGGATCTCGTCGTCGGTGGCGTCCGGCTTGGCGAAGCGCAGGTTCTCCGCGACGGAGGCGTGGAAGAGGTAGGTCTCCTGGGAGACGACACCGACGGCGGCCGCGAGGGTGCCGAAGGTCAGGTCGCGCACGTCCGTGCCGTCGAGGGCGACGCGGCCCGCGGTGACGTCGTAGAGCCGGGGCACCAGGTAGCTCAGGGTGCTCTTGCCGGATCCGGTCGCGCCCACCACGGCGAGGCTGCCGCCCGCGGGCACGGTCACGTCGATGCCGCGCAGCGTGGGACCCGCGCCGGAGTCGGGGTCGTAGGAGAAGTCCACGCCCTCGAAGGCGACCTCGCCGCGGACCTCGTCCAGGGCGCGCGCGCCGGGCCGCTCGGTGATGTCGATCGGCAGGTCGAGGTATTCGAAGATGCGCTGGAAGAGCGCGAGCGAGGTCTGCACCTGCACGCCGGTGGCCAGCAGCGAGATGGTGGGCCGGAAAAGGCCCTGCTGGAGCGAG
This sequence comes from Streptomyces sp. NPDC021224, assembly GCF_044332905.1. NCBI lineage: Bacteria > Bacillati > Actinomycetota > Actinomycetes > Kitasatosporales > Streptomycetaceae > Streptomyces > Streptomyces sp. NPDC021224. The sequence goes on from NZ_JBIRPW010000004.1 coordinate 133,832, forward strand.
ACGAAGGCGACCAGGGTGCCGATGGAGACGGCGGGACCGCCGTGGCCGGTGGTCAGGCCCGCCGCCCAGTACAGCAGCGCGGGCATCGCCGACATCACGATGCCGATGACGGCCATCCGCCAGCGGCCCTGCATGTTGGAGCGCACTTCGAGATCGACGAGCCGTTCGGACTCGGTGGAGAAGTCGCGGGTCAGGGAGTCGGCGCGGCCCATTGTGCGGCCGAGCAGGATGCCGCTGACCGACAGCGACTCGGTGACGATCGCGGACATCGCCGCCATCTGCTTCTGCCGCTCGGTGGCGATCTTCTTGCGCTCGCGGCCGACCCGGCGGGCGATCCACACGAACACCGGGAGCAGCACGAGCGAGACGATCGTCAGCCGCCAGTCGAGCGCGGCCATGGCCACGACCGAGGCGATGACCGCGGTGGCGTTGGAGACCAGCGAGGTCGCGGTGGAGGTGACGGTGGCCTGCATGCCGCCGATGTCGTTGGCGATGCGCGACTGCACCTCACCGGTGCGGGTGCGGGTGAAGAAGGCCAGCGACATGCGCTGGAGGCGGGAGTAGACGGCGGTGCGCAGATCGTGCATGACGCGCTGGCCGACGGTGGTGGAGATCAGGGTCTGCAGGACGCCGAAGACGCCGTTGGCGACCGCGGTGGCGATCATGCCGAGGGCGAGCAGGCTCAGCAGGCCGGTACGGCCCTGCGGGATGGCGGTGTCCAGGATCGCCCGCAGCAGGAACGGCGAGGCGACGGACACCAGCGAGGACAGGGCGACGAGCAGGCCCACGACGGCCAGCCGGCCGCGGTAGGGGCGGAACAGGCGGACGATGCGGCGGACGTCGGTGGGCTTGCCGGACTTCTTCTTCGGTGGGGTCCACCGGTCGGTGAGATCGTCGGGGCGCAAGGGACTCCTCGGGGGACGGCAGCAGGACTCTCGATGGAGAGTGTAGGTCATTGTTACCTATGCTCACAATGAACCTTGTTCTGCTACGCTGTATTCCATGGAGACCCGCACCGCCGAGCCCGCCACGGACACCCCGCACGAGCCGGTGCCCACGGCGTCGCCCGCGACCGGGCCCATCCCCCCGCGCACGGCACCGGCCGCGGCGTCCGACCGGACCGACGACGTCACCGCGAAGCTGTCCGACCAGCTGCTGGGCCTCAGCCGCCGCCTGCACCGCGCGCAGCGCCACCGGCTGGAGCCGCTCGGCATCACCCCGGCGCAGGCGCGGCTGCTGCGGGCCCTGTCGCACTGGGACGCGCACGGAGCCGAACCGCCCCGGATGGCCGACCTGGCGCAGCGCCTGGAAGTGGTGCCGAGGGCGGTGACGACCCTGGTGGACGCGCTGGAGGAGCGCGAACTGGTGCGCCGGGCGCCCGACCCGTCCAACCGCCGGGTGATCAGGATCGAGCTGACCGACGGCGGGCGGGGCGCGGTGCGGGAGCTGCGGCAGGCGCGCCGCACGGCGGCCGCGGAGATCCTCGCGCCGCTGGACGACGACGCGCGCGCCGCGCTCACCCGGCTGCTGGCCGTGCTCGACCAGGAGGAGCCGGAGAGCGCGAGCCCCCCGCGCTGAGGCGGACCCGCCCCTCCCCATGACACGGGGGCTGTGGGGGCTCCGGGGTTGCGGACCCCCGGAGCCCCCACAGCCCCCGTACCGCGTGTCCGGCGACGCCGGACGGGCGGCTACTTCTCCAGGTCCGGCGTGCCGTCCTGCGCCGGGACCACGGTCTGCGGTATCTGCGCGGTGCAGGCGCTGCACCGCTTGGCGGCCGCCGGAACGGCGGTCAGGCACTCCGGGCACTCGCGCATCGGCGCGCTCGCGGCCTTGGGGAAGAACCGCTCCTGCATACGGTTCATGGGCAGCACGACCAGGAAGTAGATCACCGCCGCGACGATGACGAAGCTGATCGTGGCGTCGATGAAGACCCCGTACGGGAAGGTGACGCCCGAGGCGTGGAAGGTCCTGGCGCTGAAGTCGCCGGTCGCGCCGCTGACCAGGCCCACGACGGGCGTGAGGAACGCCTTGACGAAGCCGTTGACCAGCGCGGTGAAGGCGGCGCCGATGACGATACCGACGGCGAGGTCGACGACGTTGCCGCGGAGCAGGAAGGCGCGGAAGCCCTTCATGGGTGGGGGTCCCCTCTGTGGATCACGAGCGGTCGAAGACCACAGTGTGCCCGCTCCTGCCCCGTACGGGTGAACCGGGCGGCCCGCCGTCCGCTTCACCCCCTTGCGTCCGCCGCCGGCGCTTTCGCCGCCGGTGGGCGGCCTGCGGCGGGCGGGGCAGCGGTCGCGGGCGGGGTTCCGGCGGAGCCCTCCGGACGGCGGAAAACCTGTTGACCCCGCACCGGCGGCTTCGCGAAGGTTGCACGGTTCGGGACCGTACTCGGGACGCTTTCCGCCGTTCCGCCCCGGATTCCCGCCCGCCGGATCGTCCACGCCCGCGGCGGTACCGCCCGACCGCGGAACCGTCCGCCGTGGAACCACCCGTGCCCGCCACCCGCCGCTCCGACCCCAGGACATCATGCCGTCCCTACGCGACCTTCCGCTGTCCGATCCCGGTGTCCCCGACGTCCGTTCCGGAACGCGTTTCCTGCTCTGGCTGGAGATACGGCAGTGGCGCGGCCAGCTGCTCGCCACCGCCTGGGGGACCCTGCACCTGGCCGCGGTGGCGACCTTCCCTGTGCCCGTCGGCCTGGCCGTGCAGGCGGTCGTCGACCACTCGGGCCGCCGGCTCGCGGCGGCCGGCGCCCTGATGCTGCTGCTCGGGGCGCTCACCGCGCTCGGCGACACGATGCTGCACCGCACCGCGGTGACGAACTGGATCAGCGTCGCCGCCCGCGTCCAGCAACTGCTGGCCCGCAAGACCGTCGAGCTGGGCGCGGTGCTCACCCGGCGTGTCGCGGCGGGCGAGGTGGTGGCGGTGAGCACCGGCGACGTGGAAAAAATCGGATGGTTCGTCGAGGCCCTTGCGCGCTTCACCTCCGCGCTGCTGGCCACCGTGGGGGTGACCGTCGCCCTGCTGGTCTACCGGCCCGAGCTGGGCGGCATCGTCGCCGCCTCCGTGCCCGTTCTGGCCCTCGCCGCGCTGCCGCTGCTGCCCACGGCGACGCGGCGCGCCGACGCCCAGCGGGAGAAGGCGGGCAAGGCCACCGAGCTGGCGTCCGACACCGTCGCGGGGCTGCGGGTGCTGCGCGGCATCGGCGGCGAGGAGCTCTTCCTCGACCGCTACCGGCGCGCGTCGCAGCAGGTACGTGCCGCCGCCGTGCACAGCGCCCGGATGTGGGCGCTGATCAGCGCGGTGCAGACACTGCTGCCCGGACTGCTGCTGGTCGGCGTGGCCTGGTACGGCGCCCGGCTGGCGCTCGACGGGCAGATCACGGCGGGCGAGCTGGTCACCGTGTACGGCGCGGTGGGCTTCCTGCTGATGCCACTGCGCAACTTCGAGGAGATCGCGATGGCCTGGTCCTTCTCCCGGCCTTCGGCGAAGCGCGCGGCCCGGGTGCTGGCGCTCTCCAGGAACGCGGCCGCGCCCTCCGGCGGGACGCCCGACACCGGCGCGACCGCACCCACCGGTGACCTGTGCGATCCGCTGACCGGGCTGTGCGCCCCGCACGGCCTGCTCACCGCCGTGGTGTGCGGCGACCCGGACGCCGCGGGGCGGCTGGCCGACCGGCTGGGCGGCCACAGCCCGTCGGGGGAGGACGGCGAGCCCTCCGCGACGCTGGGCGGGCAGCCGCTCGACGCGCTGCCGCTGGCGGTCGCGCGCGCCGCCGTCCTGGTGCAGGACAAGGATCCGGTGCTGCTGTCGGGCACCCTCGCCGAACTGCTCGCGGTGCCGTCCTCCGGGCGCGTCGCACCGGACGAGGCACTGGCGGCGGCCCAGTGCGGGGACGTGCTGGAGTCCCTGGTGCAGTCGCTGCCGGAGACGGAGGCCGAGCCCGATCCGATGCGGGCCAGGATCACCGAGCGCGGCAGGTCGCTGTCCGGCGGCCAGCGGCAGCGGCTGGCCCTGGCCCGCTCACTGGTCGCCGACCCCGGGGTGCTGGTGCTGGACGAGCCGACGTCGGCGGTGGACGCGCACACCGAGGCGCGGATCGCCCGCGGCCTCGGGGCGGTACGGGCGGGCCGCACGACCGTCGTCCTCACCTCCAGCCCGCTGGTGCTCGACCGGGCCGACCGGGTGGTCCTTCTCGACGGCGGCACCGCGGTGGCCACCGGGCGCCACCACGACCTGCTGCGCACCGACCCCCGCTACCGCGCCGTGGTCACCCGGGAGCCCGACGCGGGCACCGCCGACCGCGGCGCCCTCCCCGCCCCCGCGCACCCGACCGTCCCGATGGAGGAGTCCGCATGATCGGCGTGCGACCGCCGGAGCACGATCCGGCCGCACCGCAGCAGAGCAGCACCCTTCCAGTGGGCTCGCCCGCGACGGTGCGCGCGTACGTCCGCGAGCTCGCCCGCCGCCACCGCCGCGCCTTCCTGCTGCTGGTGGGCGTCAACACGGTGTCGGTGCTGGCCTCGATGGTGGGCCCCTACGTGCTGGGCGGGATGGTCCAGGACCTGTCCGACGGGGGAGGGGACGTGCGCCTCGGGCGGGCGGTGGCCTTCTTCCTGGCCGCGCTGGTGGTGCAGGCGTTCTTCGTCCGCCTGGTGCGGCTGCGCGGCGCGATGCTGGGCGAGCGGATGCTGGCCGACCTGCGCGAGGACTTCCTGGTGCGCTCGGTGTCGCTGCCGCCCGGCGTGCTGGAGCGGGCGGGAACGGGCGACCTGCTCTCCCGGATCACGACCGACATCGACCGGCTGGCCAACGCGATGCGCGAGGCGGTGCCGGAGCTGGCGATCGCCGTGGTGTGGGCGGCCCTGCTGCTGGGCGCGCTCTGCGTGACCTCGCCGCCGCTGGCCCTGGCCGTCCTGGTGGCCCTCCCGGTCCTGCTCGTCGGCGCCCGCTGGTACTACCGGCGGGCCCCGCAGGGCTACCGTTCCGAGGCCGCGGGGTATGCCGCCGTCGCCGCGGCACTCACCGAGTCGGTCGACGCGGGCCGCACCATCGAGGCGCACGGGCTCGGCAGCCGCCGTGAGGAGCTGTCGCGGACCCGGATCGGGCAGTGGGTGGCCTGGGAGCGCTACACGATGTGGCTGCGCACCGTCCTCTTCCCGGTGATCAACGCGACCCACGTGCTGGTGCTGACCTCGGTCCTGATGATCGGCGGCACCTTCGCACTGCACGGCTGGGTGACCGCGGGCCAGCTGACCACCGGTGCCCTCTACGCCGAGATGCTGATCAACCCGGTCAACATGATCCTGCGCTGGTACGACGAGCTGCAGGTCGCCCAGGTCTCGCTGGCCCGCCTGGTCGGCGTCCGCGAGATCGAGGAGCAGGCGGGCGACGAGCGGATCTCCCCGCTCGGCCGCGAGGTCGAGGCCGAGCGGGTGCGCTTCGGCTACCGCGCGGGCAGCGACGTGCTGCACGACGTCAGTCTGCGCGTGACGCCGGGCAGCCGGGTCGCGCTGGTCGGGCCGTCGGGTGCGGGCAAGTCGACCCTGGGCAGGCTGCTGGCCGGGATCTACGCCCCGCGCACCGGCGAGGTCACGCTCGGCGGCGCGCAGCTCGCCCGGATGCCTGCCGAACGCGTCCGCGCGCACGTGGCACTGGTCAACCAGGAGCACCACGTCTTCGTCGGGACGCTGCGTGACAACCTGCTGCTGGCCAGGGCGGCTGCGGCCGACGGCGAGCTGTGGGAGGCGCTGCGGGCGGTGGACGCCGAGGAGTGGGCGACGGGGCTGCCCGGCGGCCTGGACACCGAGGTCGGCTCCGGCGGCTCGGTCCTCACCCCGGCGCAGGCGCAGCAGCTCGCGCTGGCCCGGCTGGTGCTGGCCGACCCGCACACGCTGGTGCTGGACGAGGCCACCTCGCTGCTGGACCCGCGCGCCGCGCGCCATCTGGAGCGTTCGCTGTCGCGGGTGCTGGACGGCCGCACGGTCGTCGCCATCGCCCACCGACTGCACACGGCGCACGACGCCGACGTGATCGCGGTGGTCGAGGACGGCAGGATCAGTGAGCTGGGCAGCCATCACCAGCTCGTCGCCGCGGACGGCGCCTATGCCGCCCTGTGGCGCTCCTGGCACGGCTGACGTGCCCGGCTCACCGCCGGATCGCCCGGCACCGGGCGGTCCGGCGGCCGCGGGCGTCAGCCGACGAAGCTCAGGGCCCCCAGGGCTCCCAGGGCGCAGCCGCCGCCGACCACGAGGAAGGCCGGCATGAGGACCTTGATCTCGACCCAGCTGCCGGCGCGGAAGCGCATGAACTTCGGCGGACCGACCGGATACCAGCGGCGACGCCCGATCGGTATCGGCCACAGCACCGGACAGCCGGAGACGGTGAGCGCGTCGCCGAGGCAGTGCACCAGCGAGCCCAGCACGATCGGCAGGCCGATCCACAGGTAGTGCTGGCCGGGCTGGGTGAAGAGCCAGTCCTTGCCGTTGCCCGGGTCGTCCAGGATGTCGGCGAGCATCCACGCGCTGGTCGCCCCGAGGAGCCACACCAGGACGTCGTGCGCGCCGCGGGCCTGCCGCCACAGCAGGCCCTCGACGGCCAGCACCATGTGGATGAAGAGGATGACCAGCACCGCCCAGCGCCCGCCGTACACGGCGGCGGCGGAGAAGCCCGCGCCGATGAGCACCGCCCACACCCAGGTGTGTGTCAGGGTGCGGTGGCCGCCGGCCCGGCGCGGGTCGCCGGCCTTGCGGGTCGCCTTGTAGGTCGCGTGCGCGATGGCGTCCACGATCTTGCACAGCCACCGCGACAGCGGGCCGAAGGCCCGGGAGATCGTCGCCGCCTGGTGGTCGAGGTCCGGGGCGAGCGCCGCGCCCGCGCAGATCAGGGCGCCGACGAGCACCGTCGGCCAGGGCATCGGATGGTCGAGGCCCGCGGCTACCGCGCCGACGGCCAGCCAGGCCGCAGCCCCGGACAGTGAATGCGCAGGTCCCATCATCAGGCTGCTCCGTCCCCCAAAATGTGCCGCCCGCAGGCGGAGTTGACGCGTGGTTCGACGGCACACCATATCGTCGGTGATCTTCCGCGACGCCTCCGGTTCCGCCCGGAGCGGCCGGGACAGGCAAGATGGTGGGGTGACCCTTATCGACCAGCTGCCGTCCGACCCCGGCCCCGACGCCCTCTTCGACGCGTTCTCGACCTGGGCGCAAGGGCAGGGCCTCACGCTCTACCCCGCCCAGGAGGAGGCGCTGATCGAGGTGGTCTCGGGGGCGAACGTGATCCTCTCCACCCCCACCGGTTCCGGAAAGAGCCTGGTCGCGGCCGGTGCGCACTTCGCCGCGCTGGCCCGCGACGAGGTCACCTTCTACACCGCGCCGATCAAGGCGCTGGTGTCGGAGAAGTTCTTCGACCTGTGCAAACTCTTCGGCACCGAGAACGTCGGCATGCTCACCGGCGACGCCTCGGTGAATCCGGACGCGCCCGTCATCTGCTGCACCGCCGAGGTGCTGGCCTCGATCGCGCTGCGCGACGGCCGGGACGCGGACGTCGGCCAGGTGGTCATGGACGAGTTCCACTTCTACGCCGAGCCGGACCGCGGCTGGGCGTGGCAGATCCCGCTGCTGGAGCTGCCGCAGGCGCAGTTCCTGCTGATGTCGGCGACCCTCGGCGACGTCTCCCGCTTCGAGGAGGACCTCACCCGCAGGACCGGGCGTCCCACCTCCGTGGTGCGCTCGGCGACCCGCCCGGTGCCGCTGAGCTACGAGTACCGCACGACGGCGATGACCGAGACGCTCACCGAACTGCTGGAGACCCGTCAGTCGCCCGTCTACATCGTGCACTTCACGCAGGCGGCCGCGGTGGAGCGGGCCCAGGCGCTGATGAGCATCAACATGTGCTCGCGCGCGGAGAAGGACGCCATCGCCGAGCTGATCGGCAACTTCCGCTTCACCACCGCCTTCGGCCGCAACCTCTCGCGCTACGTCCGGCACGGCATCGGCGTGCACCACGCGGGGATGCTGCCGAAGTACCGCCGGCTGGTGGAGAAGCTGGCGCAGGCGGGTCTGCTGAAGGTGATCTGCGGGACGGACACCCTCGGCGTGGGCGTCAACGTGCCCATCCGCACCGTCCTGTTCACCGCGTTGACCAAATACGACGGGCAGCGGGTGCGGGTGCTGCGGGCCCGGGAGTTCCACCAGATCGCCGGGCGGGCGGGCCGGGCCGGCTTCGACACCGCGGGCTTCGTGGTGGCCCAGGCGCCCGAGCACGTCATCGAGAACGAGAAGGCGCTGGCGAAGGCGGGCGACGACCCGAAGAAGCGCCGCAAGGTGGTGCGCAAGAAGGCTCCCGAGGGCTTCGTCAACTGGTCGCAGAACACCTTCGAGAAGCTCATCGCCTCCGAACCGGAACCGCTGACCTCGCGCTTCCGTGTCACCCACGCGATGCTGCTGTCGGTCATCGCGCGGCCGGGCAACGCCTTCGACGCGATGCGCAGCCTGCTGGAGGACAACCACGAGGACCGCCGCTCCCAGCTGCGGCACATCCGCCGGGCCATCGCCATCTACCGGTCGCTGCTGGACGGCGGCGTGGTGGAGCGGCTGGACGAGCCCGACGCGGAGGGCAGGATCGTCCGGCTGACCGTCGATCTCCAGCAGGACTTCGCGCTCAACCAGCCGCTGTCCACGTTCGCGCTGGCCGCCTTCGAGCTGCTCGACCCCGACTCCCCGTCCTATGCGCTCGACATGGTCTCGGTGGTCGAGTCGACGCTCGACGACCCGCGGCAGATCCTGGCGGCCCAGCAGAACAAGGCCAGGGGCGACGCGGTGGCCGAGATGAAGGCCGACGGCGTGGAGTACGAGGAGCGCATGGAGCGGCTGCAGGAGGTGTCGTACCCCAAGCCGCTGGAAGAGCTCCTGCTGCACGCCTACGGCGTATACCGCAAGAGCCATCCCTGGGTCGGTGACCATCCGGTGTCCCCCAAATCGGTGGTGCGCGACATGTACGAGCGCGCGATGACGTTCTCCGAATTCGTGTCGTACTACGAGCTGGCCAGGACCGAGGGCATCGTGCTGCGCTACCTGGCGAGCGCGTACAAGGCGCTGGACCACACCGTGCCCGACGACCTGAAGTCCGAGGACTTCCAGGACCTCACCGCGTGGCTCGGCGAGCTGGTCCGGCAGGTCGACTCCAGCCTGCTGGACGAGTGGGAGCAGCTGGCCAACCCCGAGGTGGAGACCGCGGAGGAGGCCGCCGAGCGCGCCGACCAGGTCAAGCCGGTCACCGCGAACGGCCGGGCCTTCCGCGTCCTGGTCCGCAACGCGCTCTTCCGCCGCGTGGAGCTGGCCGCCCTGGAGAAGTACGAGCTGCTGGGCGAGCTGGACGAGGCGTCCGGCTGGGACGCGGACGCGTGGGCCGACGCCATGGACGCCTACTGGGACGAGTACGACGACCTCGGCACCGGTCCGGACGCCCGTGGCCCGAAACTGCTCATGATCGAGGAGGAGCCGCAGCACGGGCTCTGGCGCGTGCGGCAGACCTTCGCCGACCCCGCAGGCGACCACGGCTGGGGCATCTCGGCCGAGGTCGACCTCGCGGCCTCCGACGAGGAGGGCCGCGCGGTGATCAGGGTGACCGGGGTCGGAGAGCTCTGAAGGAACTCCCCTGCGGGTGGCGTCAGCCGTCGACGGCCTGGCGCCGCCCGCGCAGCAGCCGCAGCAGGCTGCGCCGGGGCCGCTCCCCCACGGCCCAACCATCCGCGCCGGCCCCGGACAGCGGCGACGGCGACGGCGACGGCGACGGCGACGGCGCGAGCATGACGCCCCGCCCTGTCACCAGGGCACCGGCCGGCTCCGGCGGCGCTGCGCCCCACGGCTCGTGCCGCGGCTTCGGCGGCACCCTCTCCCCCGCCCGGGCACGGCCGAGGGCCTCGGCCAGTGCCAGCAGTCCGGCGGCGACCTCGTCCGGGGCGTCCGCGACCGTCAGCCGTCTGATCAGAGCCGGACCGGCGAGCGGTCCCGGGTGGCCGTAGGGCAGCGCCGCGTGGATCCCGCGCAGGCGCCTGCGTTCGTGCGGATTCGGCACCGCCTCGCCGGTGACCTCGGGCCCCAGCAGCGCCGCCCAGACCGCGGCCTCCTCCCAGGGGCCGGGTGCGTCCTGCACCAGCCGGGTGACCTGCCGGGACCGCCAGCCCCGCGCCCGCAGATCCACCCCCTCCGCATCCGCCGCGCGCACCTCCGACGGCAGCTTCCCGGCCAGCAGCGCGGGCCGGGCCACCGCGAACTCCCGCAGCTCACCGGCGAGGTAGAGCCATACGAGGGCCCTGTACCGGTTCACGTACCACCGCACGGGCCGGACGCATCCCGCGCGCGTCAGCCGCAGCATCCGATCCCGGCCGATCCCGAGCAGCTCGGCCGCCGCCGTGGTGCTGACCAGCTCGATCCGAGAGAGCAGGGCCTGCGTGCCGCCGTCCTGTCCGCGCACCCGGGCGACCTCCGCGGCGGACACCCTCGGCCGGTCGGCAGCGCCGCCCGCAACCGTGCCGATTTCGCCGAGCTGCAACGCCAGCTCGAACTCGGCAAAGGGCAGGCCCAGTTCCTCCCGGGCCCGGTTGAGGGTGAACGTCTGCGGCGCGGTCTCCTCCACCGCCTCGGACGGCAGCGGCGGCTGCACCGCCACCGCCGGACGCGGCACCCGTGCCCGCCGCTCCGGGCGGGAAGCCGGGCGGCGCGCAGGCCCGTTCGCCCCCGGCCCCTTCCGCGCACCGCCCGAGCCCGCCGAGCCCGTCGAGCCCGCGAGGACCGCTTTCGCCGCCCCCGGCCCCGGCCTGTCCGTCACCCGCGCCGGGCCCGCCGCCGTCCTTGTCGTCCCCATCGCAACCACCATTCCTCTGTGCTGTCATTTAATCACTGACAGTCACGACGGTAGCGCGCGCAGACGAACACCCGTTCCCGGCCCTGTGGATAACTCACATCCCCGCAGCTCAGCTCATGGTCCGCAGCACGATCGGCCCCGGCGGGACTCAGTACGGCGAGCTCGACTGGCGGGCCGCGACCCCGAGGTGCTCGCCCACCCGGTGGACCAGCAGGGTCATCTCGTAGGCCACCCGCCCGACGTCGGCCTCCATGCCGCTGAGCACCGCGAGGCAACTCCCGTCGCCCGCCGCCGTCACGAAGAGGTAGCCCTCGTCGAACTCGACCATCGTCTGCCGGACCCCGCCGACGCCGAACTGCCGGCCGGCCCCCTTGGCAAGGCTGTGGAATCCGGACGAGACCGCCGCCAGATGCTCCGCCGTCGGACGGTCCAGGCTCTCGCTGGCTCCGGTCACCAGTCCGTCGTTGGACAGGACGAGGGCGTGTCGGACGTGCGGCACGCGCCGTGTCAGATCATCGAGCAGCCATGCAAGCTTGTTGCTCACCGTCATCGCCCCTGCCTCCCGTCTCCCCTGCCGTAGAGCCTGTCGCGCCCGAGGCGCTTCGGCAACCCCGCCTCGGGGCGCCACAGGGACGGAACGGCCGGGCTTCGGCCGGGGACCGGCGGGTTTCAGCCGCCGCGCGGGGCATACATGATGACGCCCACTCCGACCAGGCAGATCACGGCCCCGATGATGTCGAAGCGGTCCGGGCGGTAACCGTCGGCGACCACACCCCACAGCAGCGAACCGGCCACGAACACGCCGCCGTACGCGGCCAGGATGCGGCCGAACTCCGCGTCGGGCTGGCGGGTCGCGACGAATCCGTAGAGGCCGAGGGCCACGACACCCGCCCCCATCCAGGCCAGGCCCCGGTGCTCGCGCACGCCCTGCCAGATCAGCCAGGCGCCGCCGATCTCCAGCACGGCGGCGAGGACGAAGAGGGCCATGGAACGCAGGGTGATCATTCCCCCATGATGCATGGCCGGTATCCGCGGACGGCGGGGAGGTGCCGGCTCGTCGCGCGGGCCGGACGGACCGGGCGGAAGGGGCCGCTACGGCATGCATCGCCCCGGGGTTTCGTGACCGTGCGTCATGTCCCGGCACTGCAGCGCGACCGCGACCGGCACCCCGGTGGCCGCGGCGTGGGCCAGCCGCTCGCGCACCTCGCGCGGCGTACGCGGCCGGTAGCCCGGACCGTCCTGGCAGCATTCGCACGCGGAGTGGAAGCGCAGCCCGGACGCGAGCACCGCGCCGAGCACGCGCCACGCCGCCTTGTCCCGGCGCCTGGGGGCGGCGAACTGCGTTCCGGCGTTGACGAGCCGCCCCGCACAACGCGGGCACGTCCCCGCCGTGTCGCGGGCGATCGGCACTTTCCACGAGGACCGGCACGGCAGGCAGACGTAGTGGGTGCTGCGGATGCGTCCCATGCGGCGAGGATAGGCGACGGCGACGGGCCGCCGAACGGATTTACGGTGCCCCCGACCCCCTCGACGTAGTGGTTACCGGCTGGTTAAGGTGCGCGAACCGGAACGAGAGGGAGGGCGCCACATGGCCGCGGCCGAGCATGCCGACTACGCGGAGGACGAGGACGCGCTGTTCGTGCTGACGGCCGCGATGCTGACCGCCGAGCGCTTCCCCGGGGTGCTCGGTGACGACTACCCCGCCGCGTGCGAGCAGTTGGGGCTCGACCCGCTGCCCGACGGCTACGGCCTGATGTTCGGCCAGGACGGCCGCGGCGCCCGCTGGACGGTCGTCACCACGGACGCCGCCCTCGTCGCGTGCGCGCTGGCGGCGTGGGACTGCGGCCTGGAGTACGAGCTGGCGCCCCAGGAGGAGACGCTTGCCGCGTCGCTGCCGGGCTGGCCGCTGCCGGTGGCCGTGGCGGTGCCGGACGTCCCGGATCCGCACGACCCGGCCGAGGAGGAGGCGGGACCCGCGCTCACCCCGCCGGACGTCTCGGTCTGGGGGCCGCCGCAACGGCGGCTGGGCGCCGACGAGATAGCGGTGCACTGGCACGAGTGGCGCGACCAGCTCCCGCCGTCCCTCGCTCCCGCGGACGTGTCACCCGACACGGCGCCCGACCCGTCGCCCGGTGCAGCGCCCGACACGGCGCCCGCCCCTGCCCCGCAGGAGGCGGCGGATTCCACGGGTGCGGGTACGGACGGCGAGAAGGCCGCGAGCGGCACGGCCGCTTCCGGCACGGGCGAGGCGGCACCGGACGCGGACGCTCCGCCCGCGGGCCCGGACGCCGAGACCGCGCCCGGCCCCGCCGACGCCGCCGCGCCGGCCGAGATCTCCCACCCCGGGGTGCGCCGCGCGCTGGCCGAGGCGGCGGAGTACGTCAGCACTCCCCCGCCGCCCGGCCGGGTACGGACCACCGCGGGGTCGCTGCGCGCCGACGGACCGGGATGGAGTCTGGTCGCCCGGACCGACGACATCGCCTTCGTGCTGCTGGACGACGCTCCCGGCGAGGTCATGCCGGTCGGCCGCGGCCGGTCACTACCGCACCTGCTGGAGGCGCTCGACAAGCTCGCGGGCTCACCCTCCTGACGGCGGGCCGCCGGCCGCGCCCCGCGCACGTACGCACCCCCGCGCTCCGGCCGCACCTCGCGTACGTACGCACCCCGGCACCATGCCCGCACCACGCGCACGTACGCGGTCGCCTCCGGTCCCGGCCCGCGTGGCCGGGCCCGTGTCCTGCCGTGGGCCTCAGCCGGCGGCGAGGTCCGCGGCCACCGCGTCGGCAGCCTTCCGGGCGGCCACCAGCACGGGGTCCCACACCGGGGAGAAGGGCGGGGCGTAGCCGAGGTCGAGGCCGGTGATCTGCTCGACCGTCATGCCCGCGGTGAGCGCGACCGCGCCGACGTCGACCCGCTTGGCCGCGCCCTCGCCACCGACGATCTGCAGGCCCAGCAGCCGCCCGCTGCGGCGCTCGGCCAGCATCTTGACCGTCATGACGGCCGCGCCCGGGTAGTAGCCGGCGCGGCTGGTGGACTCGATGACCGCGGTCACGAACTGCAGGCCTGCCGCCCGTGCCTGGGACTCCTTCAGGCCGGTGCGGGCGATCTCCACGTCGCAGACCTTGCTCACCGCGGTGCCCACGACGCCCGGGAAGGTGGCGTAACCGCCGCCGATGTTGATGCCGATGATCCGGCCGTGCTTGTTGGCGTGGGTGCCGAGCGCGATGTGCTGGAACTCGCCGGAGACGAGGTTGAGCACTTCGACGCAGTCGCCGCCCGCCCAGACGCATTCACTGCCGCGCACCCGCATGGCGCGGTCGGTGAGCAGGCCGCCGTGGGCGCCGAGCGGCAGTCCCGCGGCGGCCGCGAGCCGGGTCTGCGGCCGGACGCCGAGACCGAGCACCACCAGGTCGGCCGGATGCTCGCCGGTGTCCGTGGCCACTGCGCGGACCCGGCCGTCCGCGCCGGTGAGCACCTCGCGGACCGGGGCGCCGGAGACCACCCGCACCCCGAGGCCTTCGAGTGCGGTGCGCACCAGTCGGCCCATGTCCGGATCCAGAGTGGTCATGGGCTGTTCGTTGCGGTCGATCAGGGTCACGTCGAGCCCGTGCCGCAGCATCGCCTCGGCCATCTCGACACCGATGTAGCCGCCGCCCACGACGACGGCCCGCCGTACCCCGGAGCGTTCCAGCCCCCGGAGGACTGCTTCGCCGTCGTCGAGCGTCTGCACGCCGAAGACGCCCGGCGCGTCGATGCCCGGCACGGGCGGGCGCACCGGTTCCGCGCCGGTCGCGATGACCAGGTGGTCGTAGCCGGTCCACTCCTCGCGGCCCGCGGCGTCCCGGCTGCGGACCCGGCCGCGCTCCGGGTCGATCGTGACGACCTCGGTGCCGAGCCGCAGATCGATGGCGCGCTCGCGGTGCTCCTCTGCGGTCCTGGCGACGAGGGCGCCGGGACCGGCCGCGTCACCCGCGATCCAGTACGGGATGCCGCAGGCCGAGTAGGAGGTGTGACGGCCGCGCTCGAACGCGACGATCTCCAGGTCCGCGGCGTCCCTGCGGCGCCGTGCCTGCGACGCGGCCGACATCCCGGCGGCGTCGCCGCCGATGACCACCAGACGCTCCGTCATCTCCGCCGGACCACCTTCCGTCGCGCGGGTGCGGCTGCCGCACCGCGATCACCCTACGTGCGGTGCGGCACCGTGCCCGTCCGCACCTCTTTACGTCACTCACATGTCCCAGTACCCTCACGAAGGTTCTTGCAGCAAGTTGCGCAAGAAATACGGCCGTTCTTTCCGTGGCGCGCGGAGGAGACGGCACCCCCCACACCGGCCGCCCGTGTGCGGCCCTTTCCGAGGAGCACCCTGTGACCCTCCTGACGCGCCATCACCACAGGGCCGGACCCGGCCCGCTGACGCTGCTGCTCGCCACGCTCTGCGCGCTCGTGGCCGCGCTGCTGCCCGCGACCAGCGGTGCCCGCGCCGCCGCGGCGACCGCCGCCGGCAACAGCGCCACCGTCTTCTACTCCACCACGTCGACCGGCTGGGCGGCCTACAACCTGCACTGGGCGCCGGACGGCGGCAGCTGGACGACCGTTCCCGGGGTGGCCATGGAGGCGGCCTGCACCGGCTGGGTGAAGAAGACCGTCGATCTGGGCGCCGCCACCGGGTGGCAGGCCACGTTCACCGACGGCCGTGGCACCTGGGACAACAACGGCGGCAAGAACTACGCCCTGGGCACCGGCACCATCACCGTCAAGGACGGCGCGGTGGCGCACAGCGACCCGTGCGCCGGAGGTACCGGCGACCCGCCGACGGCGACGTCCGCGACGGTCTTCTACTCCACCGCGACGGTCGGGTGGACGACCGTCAACCTGCACTACGCGCCGAACGGCAAGCCGTGGACGGCCGTTCCGGGTGTCGGCATGGAGCCGGCCTGCACCGGGTGGGTGAAGAAATCCGTCGATCTGCAAGGCGCCGGGGGCCTCGCGGCGACGTTCAACAACGGCAACGGCACGTGGGACAACAACAACGGCGCCAACTACGCGCTGGGCACCGGGGTGAGCACGGTCAAGGACCACAAGGTCACCTCCGGGGCCGCGGATCCCTGCGCGGCGGTCGTGCCCGACACCGCACCGCCGAGCGTGCCGGACGCGGTCAAGGCCGCGGCGACCGACACCGCGGTGGTGCTGACGTGGGATCCGTCCACCGACGACACCGGGGTGACGGGCTACCAGGTCACCCGTACCGGCGGCAGCAGGGGCACGGTGGTGACGAGCGTGGGCTCCACGGTCTTCTCCGAGTCCGGCCTGGAGGAGGCCACCACCTACACCTACACCGTCGTCGCCCTGGACGCGGCGGGCAACGTGTCGGCGGCCTCCGCCCCGGCCGGCGCGACCACCGGCCACGCCCCGCCGCCCGCCACCTCCGGCGAGATGATCGGCACGGACCCGCGCAAGGACCCGATCTACTTCGTGCTCACCGCGCGCTTCTACGACGGCGACACGAGCAACGACCGGGGCGGCAACCAGGACGTGGCGTCCGGCAACGCCGCCAACCACGACCCGATGTTCCGCGGCGACTTCAAGGGTCTGGTCCAGAAACTGGACTACGTCAAGGCGCTCGGCTTCTCGGCGATCTGGATCACCCCGGTGGTCCTCAACCGCAGCGACTACGACTACCACGGTTACCACGGGTGGGACTTCTACCGGGTCGACCCTCGGCTGGAGTCGGCCGGCGCGTCCTACCAGGACCTCATCAACGCCGCGCACGCCAAGGGCATCAAGATCTACCAGGACGTCGTCTACAACCACAGCTCCCGGTGGGGTGCCAAGGGCCTCTTCGTGCCCACCGTCTACGGCGTCCGGGACACCCAGTGGTCGTGGTATTACGACGAGAAGGAGGACGGCTTCGGCTACGACGGTCTGACAATCGATCCGAAGACCGGAAAGTCGTACTACAACGGCGACCTGTGGTCGACCGCGGAACCGGCCGGAAACACCTGCCTGAACTGGGGCAAGCCCAACGGCCAGCACAGCCCCGAGGGCTACACCCTCTACAACTGCCAGTGGCCCACGCCCACCTCGGGGCTCTTTCCCGCCGACCTCTACCACCAGTGCTGGATCGGCAACTGGGAGGGCGAGGACTCCCGGTCGTGCTGGCTCGCCGACGACCTCGCCGATTTCAACACCGAGAACCCGACGGTGCAGAACTACCTGATCGGCGCCTACGACAAGTACATCGACATGGGCGTGGACGGATTCCGCATCGACACCGCCGTGCACATTCCGCGCGTCACCTGGAACCGCCGGTTCCTGCCCGCCATCCAGCAGCGCGTGCTCCAGGACTGGGGCCAGGACAAGGCGCAGAACTTCTTCGTCTTCGGCGAGGTCGGCGCCTTCGTCAACGACAAGTGGAACCGCGGCTCGGTCAACCATTCGGCGCAGTTCTACACATGGAAGGAGCGCAAGGAGTACAGCCCCGACGACGCCACCGCCGCGATCGAGCAGTACACCTACGAGGAGCAGCTCGGCACCGGCAACCAGCCGACGTCCGCCAACGCCTTCCTCGACGGCAACACCTACCACACGCCGGACCACAGCCGGTTCTCCGGCATGAACATCATCGATATGCGCATGCACATGAATTTCGGTGACGCGCACAACGCCTTCTTCAACGGCAAGGACTCCGACGACTCGACGAACGACGCGACCTACAACGTCGTCTACGTCGACAGCCACGACTACGGGCCCAACAAGTCGTCCGTGCGCTATGCCGGAGGCCAGGACGCGTGGGCCGAGAACATGGCGCTGATGTGGACGTTCCGCGGCATCCCCACCCTCTACTACGGCTCGGAGATCCAGTTCCAGGCCGGAAAGACGATCGACTGCGGGCCGAGCTGCCCGCTGGCGACGACGGGCCGGGCCTACTACGGCGACCATCTGGAGGGCAGCGTCACCGCGCCGGACTTCGGTGTGGTGGGCAGCGCGTCCGGTGCGGTGGCCACCACGCTCGCGCAGCCGCTGGTCGAGCACCTGCAGCGGCTCAACCGGATCCGCCGGGCGATACCGGCCCTGCAGATGGGCCAGTACAGCACGGACGGAGTCAGCGGCGGCGGCATGTCGTTCAAGCGCCGCTACACCGACAGCGCCTCCGGGACCGACAGCTTCGCCCTGGTGACGGTGACGGACGCGGCCACCTTCACCGGGATACCGAACGGCCGCTACGTCGATGCCGTCACGGGGGACGTGCGGACGGTCGCCGACGGGACGCTGTCCGTCGCCGCGCCCGGCAAGGGCGACATGCGCGTCTACGTCCTCGACCTGGGCGGCAGCAACGCCGCGCCGGGCAAGATCGGCACGGACGGACCGTATCTGAAGTAGCGCGGCTACCCGCCCGGGCCTGCCGTACGGCGGGGGCTCGGGCGGGCACCGGGGGCGTCACGCGAGGGCGTCGCGGGCGTCCATGAGGGCGAAGCCCAGCAGGTTCAGGCCGTGCCAGCGTGCGGGGTCGGCGGCGCGTTCGTCGTCCGCCGCCAGGCCGATGCCCCAGATGCGGTCCACCGGGCTGGCTTCGACGAGCACCCGGCCCGCGGTCGCCAGCAGGTATTTCCGCAGCTCGGGGTGCTGCCCGAACTTGTGGCGGCTGCCCTCGGCGACAAGCGCGAAGCGCTCCCGCACCCAGACCGCCTCGTCGAATCCGCGCACCGTGCGCCCGGCGGCCTTGGCGGCGCCGGGCGAGCCGGCCGCCAGGACGCGCTGCCCGGCCTCCGGATCGCCGAAGAGCCGCGCCTTGCCGGCCATCATCCAGTGCTCCGCCGTGGCGTAGCGGGTGCCGTCCACGGTGAAGGGCGCGGGCCACCACTGGCTGAGACAGCCGGGGCCCACGCTGCCGTCGCGCTGCGGGCGGTGCCCCCAGAAGTGCAGGTATTTCACGCGGTTGCCGCGCGCGGTGTACGCGACCAGCTCCTCGGCGGACCGCACGGTGGCGGGAACAAGCGACATCTGGCCGAACCCCTCCCAGGTGACCGCCCCGCCCGTGCCGGGACGGGGCGGGCCGCCACGCTACCGGGGCCTCGTCCGGGTCAGCGACCTATTTGGCGCCGGGAGACACGGCGCAGCCTGCGGCGCTGCGAGGAATCCAGCGTCAGGTACGCCGCCGCCGGGATCCCGACGATGATCAGGAAGGACACCCACCAGGGAAGAACGATGAGCAGGATCAGCCCGACCGCCACACCACCGATGGCGACCTTCGCACGATTCGACATCTGTCCCCGCCTCCGTTCACGGCGTCCCGCGGCAGGTCGCCGCTCCTTCAGTCAGTTACCGCCTACCCACCAGAACGCCCGCTCGACCGTCCTGGTTCCCGGCGTTTCCGGCAGACCGGGCGAGCCGGGCGCGCGCCCGGCCCGCCCCGTCCCTCAGCGCCCGCCGGTCAGGCCCGCCCGGCGCAGCGCGTCGGCCATGGCACCGTTCTGCGGGGCGGGCGCGGAGCCTCCGCGGCGCCCGCCGCCCTGGCCCTGGCCCTGCCCCTGACGGCCGCCGCCCTGCCGCCCGCCGCCGCCCTGCCGCGGCGCGGTGCCGCGGCGCTCACCGCCGCCGCCCGCGCCCGCTCCGGCGCGCGGCTCGTCGTCCAGCCGCAGCGTGAGGGAGATCCGCTTGCGCGGCAGGTCGATGTCCAGGACCTTGACCCGGACGATGTCCCCGGGCTTGACGACCTCGCGCGGGTCGGAGACGTACCGGTCGGACAGCGCCGACACGTGCACCAGCCCGTCCTGGTGGACGCCGACGTCCACGAACGCGCCGAAGGCGGCCACATTGGTGACCACGCCCTCCAGCAGCATCCCCGGGCGCAGGTCCTTCATCTCCTCCACGCCCTCCTTGAAGGCCGCGGTCTTGAAGGCGGGCCGCGGGTCGCGCCCCGGCTTCTCCAGCTCGGCGAGGATGTCGGTGACGGTCGGCAGACCGAAGGACTCGTCGACGAAATCCGCCGGGCGCAACCGCCGCAGCACGGTGCCGTTGCCGATCAGGTCGGGGACGGCGGTGCCCGCGCTCACACCGATCCGGCGGACCACCGGGTAGGCCTCGGGGTGCACGGCGGACGCGTCCAGCGGGTCCTCGCCGCCGAGGATGCGCAGGAAGCCCGCGCACTGCTCGTACGCCTTCGGGCCGAGCCGGGCGACGTCCTTGAGGGCCTTGCGGCTGCGGAAGGGGCCGTGGGTGTCGCGGTGGGTGACGATGTTGGCGGCCAGGCCCTCGGTGATGCCCGAGACGCGGCGCAGCAGCGGCACCGACGCGGTGTTGACGTCCACGCCGACGCCGTTCACGCAGTCCTCGACCACGGCGTCCAGCGAGCGCGACAGCTTCACCTCGGAGAGGTCGTGCTGGTACTGGCCGACACCGATGGACCTCGGGTCGATCTTGACCAGTTCCGCCAGCGGATCCTGGAGACGGCGGGCGATGGACACCGCGCCGCGCAGCGACACGTCCATGCCGGGCAGCTCGGCGGACGCGTAGGCGGAGGCGGAGTAGACCGAGGCGCCGGCCTCCGAGACGACGGCCTTGGTGAGCTTCAGCTCCGGGTGCGCCTTGATGAGGTCGCCCGCCAGCTTGTCGGTCTCGCGGGAGGCGGTGCCGTTGCCGATGGCGATCAGGTCGACGTCGTGCGCGGCGGCGAGCCGGGCCAGGGTGGCGAGGGATTCGTCCCAGCGGTTGCGCGGCGCGTGCGGGTAGATGGTGTCGGTGGCGACGACCTTGCCGGTGCCGTCCACGACGGCGACCTTGACGCCGGTGCGCAGGCCCGGGTCGAGGCCCATCGTGGCGCGCGTGCCGGCGGGCGCGGCGAGCAGCAGGTCGCGCAGGTTGGCGGCGAAGACCCGCACCGCCTCGTCCTCGGCCTCCTGGCGCAGCTGCACGCGCAGGTCGATGCCGAGCCGGACGAGCATGCGGGTGCGCCAGGCCCAGCGGACGGTGTCCAGCAGCCAGCGGTCGCCGGGACGGCCGCGGTCGGCGACGCCGAAGCGCTGGGCGATGCGCCGCTCGAAGCTGCTGGGGCCCTCGACGGGCTCCTCCGGCTCCAGGGTGAGGTCGAGGACCTCCTCCTTCTCGCCGCGCAGCATGGCGAGCACACGGTGCGAGGGCAGCTTGCCGAAGGGCTCGGCGAAGTCGAAGTAGTCGGCGAACTTCGCGCCCGCCTCCTCCTTGCCCTCGCGCACCTTGGCGACCAGCCGGCCGCGGCTCCACATCCGGGTGCGCAGCTCGCCGACCAGGTCGGCGTCCTCGGAGAAGCGCTCGGTGAGGATGGCGCGGGCGCCCTCCAGCGCCGCCGCCGCGTCGTCCACGCCCTTGTCGGGGTCCGCGTACGGTGCGGCGGCCGTCTGCGGGTCAAGCCCCGGGTCGGCCAGCAGCGCGTCGGCGAGCGGCTCCAGGCCCGCCTCGCGGGCGATCTGGGCCTTGGTGCGCCGCTTGGGCTTGTACGGCAGGTAGATGTCCTCCAGCCGCGCCTTGGAGTCGGCCGCCATGATCTGCTCGCGCAGGGCGTCGTCGAGCTTGCCCTGGGAGTCGATGGACTCCAGCACCGCGGCGCGCCGCTCGTCCAGCTCGCGCAGATACCGCAGGCGCTCCTCGAGGTTGCGCAGCTGCTCGTCGTCGAGCGTGCCGGTCGCCTCCTTGCGGTAGCGCGCGATGAACGGCACCGTGGCCCCGCCGTCGAGCAGGTCGACGGCGGCCCGTACCTGTCCTTCGCGTACGCCCAGCTCCTCGGCGATCCTGCGTTCGACCGAAACGTTGCCGCTGATGATGGTGCTCCTCAGACCTGGCCAAGACACCTGCCGCTTGGCGGTTGTCCAGCATCGTAGACGCCGCCACGGAGCGGCACACGGTAAGGCGCCGCCTGGCGGCCCGCGCGTCTTTGGGAGCGCAGGAACGGTTCTGAACGGCTCGCCGGGATGGGACACTGGGCCGGGCGCGGCCGCCGGGATGCGGCCGGGCAGAGATCGTCCGTGGCCAGTACGGTCCCCCTCGCAACTGACCGGGGTGGGGATATCCCCCGCGTTCCCGGGGGGACGGGCACCCCGGGAAGCCGGGTGACAGTGCCATGGTCCGCGGCGGGCGGTGGTTCGTAGCGTCGCCGTACGGCCCGTCCGGGCCGTAGGACAGACACCGCCCGTCACCGAGGAGCGCCCATGGCGACCGTCCTGACCCCCGTCGAACCGACCGGGCGTGCCCCCGGCTGCGAGTCCAGCGAATTCGCCCCGCTGCTGCGCACGGTGCGCGAGTCGGGGCTGCTGCGCCGCCGCCGGGGGCGTTACGCGGTGTCGATCGCGGCCGACCTGCTGGCCATGGCCGCGGTCTGGACGGCGGTGGCCCTGGTCGGGCGCACCGGGTCGTGGTGGGTGCTGGCGCTGGCGCTCCCGGCGGCGGTGTTCTCCGCGCGCAGCGGCTTCACCGGACACGACGCGGGGCACCAGCAGATAGCGGCGGGCCGCCGCGCCAACCGGTTCATCGCACTGGTGCACGGCAACCTGCTGCTGGGAATGGGCGCCGCGTGGTGGAGCGACAAGCACAACCGGCACCATGCCAACCCCAACCACGTGGGCAAGGACCCGGACGTGGAGGTGGGCGCCCTGGTGTGGACGCGGGCGCAGGCCGTCGAACGGCAGGGCTTCGCGCGCTTCCTGACCAGGCACCAGGCGCGGCTGTTCTTCCCGATGCTGCTGCTGGAGGGGCTCGCCCTGAAGGTCGCGAGCTTCCAGGACCTGAGGCGGCTGGACCGCCGCGGCCGGCTGGTGGAGGGCTCGCTGCTGACCGCCCATCTGGCGGGCTACGCGGCCCTGTTGCTGACCACCCTGCCGTGGCCGCAGGCGCTGGCCTTCGCCGCGCTGCACCACGCTCTCTTCGGTCTGCACCTGGGGTGCGCGTTCGCCCCCAACCACAAGGGCATGGAGATGCCCGAACCGGGCGCCCGCTGGGGGCATCTGCGCCGCCAGGTGCTGACCTCGCGCAACGTCCGCGGGAATCCGGTGGTGGACTTCCTGCTCGGCGGGCTGAACTACCAGATCGAGCACCATCTCTTCCCGAGCATGCCGCGCCCGCACCTGCGGCTCGCCCGCCCGCTGGTGCGCGACCACTGTGCGCACGTCGGTGTGCGCTACACCGAGACCGGGCTGCTGGACTCCTACGCGCAGGCGCTCGGCCATATGCACGCGGTGGGCGAGCCGCTGCGCTGACCCGCGGGGCCGGGACCGCTCACAGCCGGGCGGGTCTGGCCTTGCCGTAGAGCCAGGTCGAGAACAGCGGGGTGAGGTCACGGCCGGTGAAACGCGCACAGTATGCCGTGAAGTCGGCCGTGGAGGCGTTGCCGTGGATATGTGCCGCGGCCCAGCCGCGCAGCAGCCGGTCGAAGGCGGTGTCGCCGAGCGTCTGGTGGAGCCGGTACAGCACCAGCGCCCCGCGGGCGTAGACCGGCGGGGCCGAGACGTCGGCGGCCGTGGGCGGCGCGGCCGGCGGGAAGGACCAGGTGGCGGGGTCGGAGAAGGCCTCGGCGGCGCTCCTGGCGAGGGGCACGCCCGCGTCGTGCTGCTGCCACATCCACTCGGTATAGGTGGCGAAACCCTCGTTGAGCCACATGTCCTGCCAGCTGCGCGGGGTGACGGAGTCACCGAACCACTGGTGCGACAGCTCGTGCACGAGCGTCGTGACGCCGACCGCGGGGCCGTCGCCGTCGCCGGGGAAGACGGGACGGTTCTGCGTCTCCAGCGCGTATCCCACGCTGCCGCGGGGCAGATGGTCGACGATCGCGCCGGAGGAGGCGAAGGGGTAGGGGCCGAACCGGCCGGTCTCCCAGTCCAGGATCTCCGGCAGCCGGGCCAGCGCGGCGGTCGTCGTGGCGTCCGCCGCGCGCGGATCGACGGCCGTGAGGAGCGGTACCCCGCCGGGCGTGCGCGAGCGGCTGACGGTGTAGTGCCCGATGCCGACGGTGGCGAGGTAGGTGGCCATGGGCGCGGTGCTGCGCCAGTGGAAGGCGGTACGGTCGCCCGCCGTGCGGGTGTCCGCGAGTTCGCCGTTGGAGACGACGGTCAGACCGGCCGGCACGGACACGGTGACGTCGAAGGCGGCCTTGTCGGAGGGGTGGTCGTTGCCGGGGAACCACGCCATGGAGCCGACCGGCTCACCGAGCGCCAGCGCGCCGTCGTCGGTGCGGAACCAGCCCTCGTGCGAGCCGTCGGGATCGGTGAGCAGGCGCGGCACCCCGGCGTAGGCGACGGTGACGGCGAAGTGTGCGCCGCGGCGCACCGCACGGGCCGGGCGCACGGTCAGCTCGGTGCCCGAGCGGGTGGTCCGGGCGGGGCGCCCGTCCACGCTCGCCCGGCTCACGGTCAGGCCCGCGAGGTCGAGGTTCAGCCGGGTGAGCTCCTGCGTCGCGGTGGCGCTGACGACCGCGGTGCCGGACAGCCGGTTCGTCCCGGGGTCGTAGGACAGGTCGAGGCCGTAGTGGGTGACGTCGTAACCGCCGTTGCCGGCGCCGGGGAAGAGCCGGTCGCCGACCCCGGCGGCGCCCGCCGAGGGGTCCGGGGAGCCGCCGCCGGAGCAGGACGGCAGGCAGGCCAGCAGCGCGGTCGCCAGGCAGGTGGCGGCGAACCGCCGGGCGCGGGCGGTACGGGGTCGGGGCACGCAGGTCAGCGTACGAGGCGCGGCCCGGCCGCGGGCGGCGGCAGGACGAGCGGGACGGCGGGACGGGCGGGGCGGCACGGTGTACGGGCCGTGGCCAGGGCGGAGTCCCCCGCGCGGGAGCCTGCGGGCGCCTTTCACGGGGGCGGCGGCACGGCAATACTGATGCGGTGCCGCAGACCGCCCTGACCGTCGACGAGCTCGCCGCCCGCGCCGGGGTGACCGTCCGCACCGTTCGCTTCTACAGCGCCCGCGGCCTGCTGCCGCCGCCGGAGATCGGCCCGCGCCGGGTCGGCAGGTACGGGCCGGGGCACCTGTCCCGGCTGGCGCTCATCGGCGAGCTGCGGCAGCAGGGTCTGACGCTCGCGGCGGTGGAGCGCTACCTGGCGCAGTTGCCGGCCGGGGTGGGCGAGCACGACCTGGCGATCCACCGGGCGCTCGTGGCGTCCTGGCTGCCCGAGGGCAGCGCGCGGCTGGACCGCGGCGAGCTGGAGCGGCGGGCGGGCCGCCCGCTGGGTGAGGCGGACGTGGCACGGCTGGTGGCGATGACCGTGCTGGAGCGCACCGCGGACCCCGACGCCTTCGTCGCCGACCCGGGCGTCCTGCACCTGGGGCTGCGGCTGCTGGACACGCCCGTCCCGCTGGAGGCCATCGTCGCGGCCCGGGAGGCGCTCCAGGAGCACGCGCGGGCGGCGGCGGGCGCGATCTCCCGGATCTTCCGGGAGACGGTGGGCGGGCCGGGCCAGGAGGCAGGTCCGGATCCCGCGGCACGGTCGCTGTCGGCGCAGATGCAGCCGCTGGTGGTGCAGGCGCTCGTGACGGCCTTCCAGCGGTCGCTGAAGGAACAGCTGTGGGCCGGCTGGCCCGTACCGCCAGCGGGGCCGCCGTGGCCCGCTCAGGACGCCGGGACCGCCAACCCGGACCGGGACGCCGCGGAACGCGCCGGAGGGCCCTGAGCGGCCGTCCGGCGCGTTCCTGGGCGCGGTTCAGCGCGTCCGGTCGCCGTCGGTGAACGTCCCGCCGCGCTCGGCGGTGGAGACCAGCAGCGCGGGCGGGGTGAAGCGCTCGCCGTACGTGGCGGCCAGCTCGCGCGCGCGGGCGGTGAAGCCGGCCACGCCACCCGGGTAGCCGTTGACGTACTGCAGGACGCCGCCGGTCCAGGCGGGGAAGCCGATGCCGAGCACCGAGCCGACGTTGGCGTCGGCGACCGAGGTGAGCACGCCCTCCTCCAGCAGCCGCACGGTGTCCAGCGACTCGGCGAAGAGCATGCGCTCCTTCAGGTCCTCCAGCGGGATCTGCGTGCCGGGCTTCTCGAAGTGCTCGGCCAGGCCGGGCCAGAGCCCGGTCCTGCGGCCGTCGGCGTAGTCGTAGAAGCCCGCCCCGCCGCTGCGGCCCGTGCGGCCGAAGTCGTCGACCATGCGGCCGATGACGGCCTCGGCGGGGTGCGGGGTCCACACGCCGCCGGCCTCCTCGACCGCGGCGCGGGTCTCGCGGCTGATCCGGACGAAGAGCGTCAGGGTCAGCTCGTCCAGCAGCGACAGCACCTTGGCCGGGTAGCCGGCCTGCGCCGCGGCCTGCTCGACGGACGCGGCCGGGACGCCCTCGGCGAGCATCGCGACGCCCTCGTTGATGAAGTGGCTGATCACCCGGGAGGTGAAGAAGCCGCGCGAGTCGTTGACGACGATCGGCGTCTTGCGGATCTGCCGCACCAGGTCGAAGGCGCGGGCCAGTGCCTCGTCGCCGGTCTGCTCGCCCTTGATGATCTCCACCAGCGGCATCTTGTCGACCGGCGAGAAGAAGTGCAGGCCGATGAAGTCCGCGCGGCGCTCGACGCCTTCGGCGAGCCGGCTGATCGGCAGCGTGGAGGTGTTGGAGCACAGCAGCGCGTCGGGCGCGACGACGTCCTGGATCTCCTGGAAGACCTTGTGCTTGAGCGCCGCGTCCTCGAAGACCGCCTCGATGACGGCGTCGCATCCCGCCAGGTCCGCGGGCTCCGCCGTCGCCGTGATGCGGGCGAGCAGCGCGTCGCGCTTCTCCGGTGTCGTGCGGCCCTTGGCGAGCGCCTTGTCCAGCAGCCGTTCGGAGTAGGCCTTGCCGCGGGCGGCCGCCTCGGGGGTGACGTCCTTGAGGACGACGTCGATGCCCGCGCGTGCGCAGGCGTACGCGATACCGGCGCCCATCATGCCCGCGCCGAGGACGGCGACCCTGGTGACCGGGCGGGAGGGGATCCCGGCGGGGCGGCCCGCGCCGGAGTTGACGGCCTGCATGTCGAAGAAGAAGGCCTGGATCATGTTCTTCGACGTCGGGCCGCAGGCGAGTTCGGTGAAGTAGCGGGCCTCGATGACCTGCGCGGTGTCGAAGTCGACCTGGGAGCCCTCGACGGCGGCGGCCAGGATGTTGCGCGGCGCCGGGTAGGGGGCGCCCGCGAGCTGCTTGCGCAGGTTGGCCGGGAAGGCCGGCAGGTTGGCGGCGAAGGCCGGGCTCTTCGGGGTGCCGCCGGGGATCTTGTAGCCGGGTTCGTCCCACGGCTGCCGGGCCTGCGGGTGGGCGTCGATGTACGCGCGGGCGGCGGCGAGCAGCGCGTCGCGGTCGGCGGCGACCTCGTGGATCAGCCCGGCGGCCAGCGCGCGCGGCGCCGAGTACTGGGTGCCCTGGAGCAGCACCTTGAGGAGTGCGTCGGCGATGCCGAGCAGGCGCACGGTCCTGACGACCCCGCCGCCGCCGGGCAGCAGGCCGAGGGTGACCTCGGGCAGGCCGATCTTGGTCCCGGGGGTGTCGAGGGCGACGCGGTGGTGGCAGGCCAGCGCGATCTCGTAGCCGCCGCCGAGCGCGGCGCCGTTGATCGCGGCGACGACGGGTCTGCCGAGGGTCTCCAGGCGGCGCAGCGCGCGCTTGACGCGCATGCTGCCGGCCAGGACGTCGGCGGCGTCCTCGGGGGTGGCGCGGATCAGGTCGCGCAGGTCGCCGCCCGCGAAGAAGGTCTTCTTCGCGGAGGTGACGACGACCCCGCGGACGTTCTGGGCCTCGGCCTCCAGGCGGTCGACGACCGCTTCGAGGGAGGCGGTGAACGCGGCGTTCATGGTGTTGGCCGACTGCGCCGGGTCGTCCAGGACGAGGGTGACGACGCCGTCCGCGTCCTGCTCCCAGCGGATGGTGGTGGGCTCGCTCATGTCGGGTGGCTCCGTAGCGGCGGGGTGGGGGCGTGGGCGGGGCAGGTCAGAGGCGTTCGACGACGGTGGCGATGCCCATGCCGCCGCCGACGCAGAGGGTCACCAGGCCGTAGCGCTGGTCGCGGCGCTCCAGTTCGTCGACGACGGTGCCGAGCAGCATCGCGCCGGTCGCGCCGAGCGGGTGCCCCAGGGCGATGGCGCCGCCGTTGACGTTGACCTTGTCGAGCCCGACACCCATGTCCGCGGCGAAGCGCAGCACCACGGCGGCGAAGGCCTCGTTCATCTCGATCAGGTCGATGTCGTCGATGGTCAGACCGGCCTTGGCGAGGGCCTTGCGGCTGGCGGGCGCGGGACCGGTGAGCATGATCGTGGGCTCGGACCCGGACACGGCGGCCGACACGATACGGGCGCGGGGCTCCAGCCCGTAGCGCTCGCCGATCTCCCGGCTGCCGATGGCGACGAGCGCGGCGCCGTCCACGATGCCGGAGGAGTTGCCCGCGTGGTGGACGTGGTCGATCTTCTCGACCCAGTGGTACTTCTGCAGCGCCACGGCGTCGAAACCGCCCAGTTCGCCGATGTCGGCGAAGGAGGGCTTGAGCGCGGCCAGCGACTCGGGTGAGGTGCCGGGGCGCAGGTGCTCGTCGCGGTCGAGGACGACCAGGCCGTTGCGGTCGCGCACGGGCACCACGGAGCGGGCGAAGCGGCCTTCCTTCCAGGCCTCGGCGGCGCGCTCCTGGGACAGCGAGGCATAGGCGTCGACGTCGTGGCGGGTGAAGCCGCCGAGGGTCGCGATGAGGTCGGCGCCGATGCCCTGCGGGACGAACCCGACCTCGAAGTTGGTCATCGGGTCCATCATCCAGGCGCCGCCGTCGCTGGCCATCGGGACGCGCGACATCGACTCGACGCCGCCGGCGAGCACCAGGTCCTCCCAGCCGCTACGGACCTTCGCGGCGGCCATGTTGACCGCTTCGAGGCCGGAGGCGCAGAAGCGGTTCTCCTGCACGCCGGCCACGGTGTCCGGCAGGCCCGCGGCGACGGCGGCGACACGCGCGATGTCGGAGCCCTGGTCGCCGACCGGGCTGACGACGCCGAGCACGATGTCGTCGATCGCGGCCGGGTCGAGACCGGGATGCCGCTCGCGCAGTTCCCGGATGAGGCCGACGACCAGGTCGATCGGCTTGGTGCCGTGCAGCGATCCGTTGGCCTTGCCGCGCCCTCGGGGGGTGCGGACGGCGTCGTAGACGTAGGCGTCGGTGCTCAACGTCGGGCCTTTCTGTGCGGGTTCGGCGCGGGCGGCGGGGTCGGTTCCTGATGCGGTCGCGGGCGGCGGGGCGCGGCCCGCACGCGGTCGTACGTCATGGGCGGTCGGCGGCGGGGCCGGGCGGGGCGGCGCCGCGTCGGCGGTCGGTCAGGGCGGGGACGTCCCAGTCGCGGGCCACCTCCGCAGTGTGCGCGCCCGGGAGGGCCGGCGGGCGGCGCAGCGCGGCGGGTGTCGCGGAGAAGCGCGGCGCGGGCGCGGGCTGGACGGTGCCGCCCGCCTCGGTGAAGGTGCCGCGGGCGGCCAGGTGGGGGTGCCGCGGGGCCTCGGTGAGCGACAGGACGGGCGCGGCGCAGGCGTCGGTGCCGGTGAAGACCGCCGTCCACTCCTCGCGGGTGCGGGTGCGGAAGCGGTCGGCGACGGCGGTGCGCAGTTCGGGCCAGCGGGCCGGGTCGTCGCGGAGCTCGGCCTGCTGCGGGGTCAGGCCGAGCAGGGTGGCGAAGGTGTCGTAGAAGCGCTGTTCGAGGGCGCCGACGGCCATGTGTGCGCCGTCGGAGGTGGCGTAGACGCCGTAGAAGGGTGCGCCGCCGTCCAGCAGGTTGGACCCTCTGCGGTCCTGCCAGAGGCCGGCGGCGAGCATGCCGTGCAGCAGGGTGCCGAGGTGGGCGGTGCCGTCCACGATCGCGGCGTCCACGACCTGGCCCGCACCGTGGGTGCGGGCGTGGTGCAGGGCGGCGAGGACGCCGGTGACGAGGTAGAGCGCGCCGCCCGCGTAGTCGCCGAGCAGGTTCGCGGGAGCGGTGGGGGCTTGGTCGGCGGGGCCGTTCAGGGCCAGGGCGCCGGTGATCGCGATGTAGCCGATGTCGTGGCCGGCGGTGGCGGCGAGCGGTCCGTCCTGGCCCCAGCCGGTCATCCGCCCGTAGACCAGCCGCGGGTTGCGCGCCAGGCACTGCGCGGGGCCCACACCGAGGCGTTCGGCGACGCCGGGGCGGTAGCCCTCGACGAGGATGTCGGCGCGTTCGGCCAGGTCGAGGGCGGCCGCGGTGCCCTCGGGCGTCTTGAGGTCGAGCAGCACCGAGCGCTTGTTGCGGTTGGTCAGGTCGTCCGCCGGGGCGACACCCAGCCCCGGGCCGCCGGGGCGGTCGACGCGGACGACGTCGGCGCCGAGGTCAGCGAGCAGCATCGCCGCGAAGGGGCCGGGGCCGATGCCCGCCAGCTCGACCACCCGCACCCCGGCCAGCGGGCCGGGTCCGGGCGGGACGGGGCGTGCGGGCGGGTTTGACACTGACGATGTCACACCCGCGATCGTAGAAACGTGTTCCAGTTTTCGCAAGGGTCCGGCTGAGCGGGCGCTTAGCGCGGCGACGCCCTTCACCCGCCCTTCCCCGCACCCGGCCATGCGGCAACCCCCGAACCGTCCGCGACAGCGCACCGCCCGCCGCACGGCACTCCCCGAGCGGTACGCCGGCACCCACGCTGACCTGCGCCGCTTCCCGTCCGGCAGGGGTCGGCGGACATGTACACCGGTGACCGGTCGGCGATTACCTAACGATGACCGATTCGGCTGTACAGCGCGGTCCGTAACTTCATGACCTGCAAGGACACGGCGCAACAAGGCGCCGGCGACAGCAGGGAGACACCCCGTCATGAGCGACATCCAGCAGCTTGCCGAGCAGTACATCGCCGCCTGGAACGAGACCGACCCGGCCGCCCGGCGCGCCGCGATCGGCGCGGTCTTCGCCGCCGACGCCCGCTACACCGACCCGCTGGCCGACGTCACCGGCCCGGACGCGCTGGACGCGGTGATCGGCGCGGTGCAGGCGCAGTTCGCGGGCCTGGTCTTCACCCTCGGCCCGGTCGACGCCCACCACCACATCGCCCGCTTCACCTGGGAGCTGGGCCCGGCCGGGGGCGAGTCGCTGGTGGTCGGCTTCGACGTCATCGCCACCGGCGAGGACGGCCTGATCGAGCGCGTCCACGGCTTCCTCGACAAGGTCCCGGCCGGCGCCTGACCGGCCCCGCCCCCCACCGATCCTCTTCGTGACAGGAGTTCAGCCATGGCCTCGGCCACCTCCACGCTCTCCCCGTCCGCTTCCGCGGACGCGGCACCGGCCGCCGGGCGGCCGGGGCTCGGTCTGCCGGTCCTGCTGGCAGCGACCTTCATGACCTCGCTGGACCTCTTCATCGTCAACGTGGCGATACCGGCCGTGCAGGGCGACCTGCACGCCGGTACCGCGGCCATCCAGTGGGTGGTGGCCGGGTTCGCCCTGGCCGTGGCCACCGGGCTGATCACCGCGGGCCGGCTGGGCGACATCCACGGCCGGCGGCGGATGTTCATGCTGGGGCTCGCGTTCTTCACCGCCACCTCGGCCGCCTGCGGCCTGGCGCCGACCTCCGGGAGCCTGGTGGCGGCGCGGGTCTGCCAGGGGCTGTCCGCGGCCCTGATGGGCCCGCAGGTGCTCGCCATCCTGCAGACCGAGTGGAAGGGCAGGGAACAGGCCCGCGCGTTCGGGATGTACGGCATGACGATGGGCGTGGGCGCGGTCTTCGGACAGCTCATCGGCGGACTGCTGATCAAGGCGGACGTGCTCGGGCTCGGCTGGCGGGCCTGCTTCCTGATCAACGTGCCCATCGGGCTGGTGGCACTCGCGGTGGCGCCGCGGGCGCTGGCCGAGTCGCGGGCGCCGCGCCGCCCGCGGCTGGACATCACCGGAGTGGCGCTGTCCACGGCCGCCACGGTCGCCCTGGTGCTGCCGCTCATCCAGGGACGCGCCCTGGGCTGGCCCGCGTGGACGTGGGCGTGCCTGGCCGGCTCCGTGGTGCTCTTCGCGGCCTTCGTGGCACACCAGCGCCGGGTGGGCGCGGCGGGCGGCGACCCGGTCCTGGACATCGCGCTCTTCCGGCAGCGCGGCTTCGCCGCCGGCGCCGTGGCGCAGCTGGTCTTCTGGTCGGGACAGGGCTCGTTCTTCCTCGTCCTGGCGCTGTACCTGCAGGCCGGGCGCGGCCTGCAGGCGCTGACCTCGGGTGTGGTCTTCGTGGCGATCGGCGCGGGCTACCTGCTCACCTCGACCACCGCGCACCGCATCGCCGAACGTCTGGGCAGCCGGACCGTGCCCGCCGGGGCACTGGCCATGGCCGCGGGGCTGGGCGCCCTGTGGGCCGCGGTGCACGCCTCGGGGACCACGGGCAGCCTGTGGGAGCTGGTGCCCGGACTCTTCCTCGACGGCGTCGGGATGGGGCTGGTCATCGCCCCGCTGACCCACACCGCGCTCGGCACCGTCCCCGCTCACCTGGTGGGCGCCGCCTCGGGAGTCGTCGCCACCATCCAGCAGGTCAGCGGCGCGCTGGGGATCGCGCTGATCGGCATCGTCTTCTACGGCGCGGTGGGCGCCGGGGCGCCGGGCCGCTACCCGCACGCCTTCGGCCTCGCGCTGGTCTTCCTGCTGGCCCTCGAACTGGCCCTGGCCGCACTGACCACCTGGATGGCGGTACGCGGCAAGCACGCCGACCGGTAGGCCGAGCGGCACAACGGATCTACTGATGTAAGGGGCGCCCATCCTGGATGGGCGCCCCTTACCGGTGTCCGGTTCCGGCCGGAACCGTCAGACGCGGGTGAGGCGGATGACGGGGATCTCGCGGCTGGTGCTCTGCTGGTAGTCCTCGTACGGCGGGTAGACCTCCACCAGATCCGGCCAGACCTCGGCCTTCTCCTCGGGCGTCAGCACCTCGGCACGGGCCGGGAAGCGCTCACCGAGCACCCGGACGTGCACCTCGGGGTTGGTGATCAGGCTCTTGAACCACAGCGGGTGCTCGGGGGCGCCGCCCTTGGAGGCGACGATCAGATAATCCTCGCCGGAGCGGCCGTAGATGAGCACCGTGCGCCGCCACTCGCCGCTGCGCCAGCCCTGGTAGTCCAGCAGCAGGCAGGGCGAGCCCTTCATGTCGGTGGCCTCGGTGCCGTTGGACTCCTCGTACCGCCTGGCCTGGTCCGCCACCCACGATTCGGGGCTGATCTTCACAGTGGCGGGGTCGTACGTGGTCATCGGTGCGCCTCCTGACGAATCTGTCCGGCAACAGCCCCACCTTAGGCATGCGGACGGCGCGGCGGCGCGGCGCTCAGCCGCTCAGGCCCGGGGCACCCCAGACCGGGAACCACCGCGCCAGGTCCTGCTCCAGCCGCAGGTCGTTCGCGACCAGGGCCTTGACCTGGAGTTCCAGAGCGTGGTCGCGCTTCTCCCCGGGCAGTGGGGCGAAGGGGTAGAAGGAGCCTCGTTTGTAGAGATACACGAGGGCCATCCGGCGGTCCTCGGGGCCGCCGGGGTCGTGGAAGGAGACGAGCGAGCACAGCAGCTGCGGGCCGAACCCTCCGGACTCCAGCGCGGAATTGACCGCGTGCAGATCCGTGACCAGGTCGTTGGTCTCGTCGGGGGTGTGCCGGGACTCCAGCCAGGTGTAGCCGTAGGAGTCACGGCTGGACTCCAGCGGCAGCAGGGCGTGCAGATCCTGCTGGATCTCGGTGAAGGCCCCGCCCTCGACGGGGGCGAAGCACACCGCGCCGCGTCCGGTCGGGCGCAGCTCGCTCGCCGCCTCCAGGGTCAGCGCGGCCGAGGCCAGCCCGAAGAGCTGGTCGAGATCCGGCTTGACGGGCTTGCTGCGGCCGAGGAGCACATCGAGCAGTCCCATCAGCGGCGGTCCAGTTCGACGGTGACGGCGGCGAGTTGGGCGAGGCGCTGCTCCAGGCTGGGGTGGGTGGCGAGCAGCTTGGAGACGGTGGCGCTGGTGGTGAGCGCGGGGGCGAAGTAGAAGGCGTTGAAGGGCTCGGTGGCGCGCAGGTCCCTGGTGGGGATCGCGGCCAGCTCGCCGCTGACCTTGGTGAGCGCCGAGGCCAGCGCGGAGGGGCGGCCGGTCAGCAGCGCGGCGCTGCGGTCGGCGGACAGCTCGCGGTAGCGCGACAGCATCCGGGTGAGCAGGAAGCTCACGACGTAGACCGCGGCGCTGACCAGCGGCACCAGGACGACCAGCGCGGTGGTGCCGGGATCCCGGCTGCGCCGGAAGCCGCCCCACAGGCCGATCCTGGTGATGACACCGGCCAGGACGCCGAGGAACGACGCGACCGTCATCACCATGACGTCCTTGTGGGCGACGTGGGACAGCTCGTGAGCCACGACGCCCTCCAGTTCCTCGGGCTCCAGCCTCCGCAGCAGGCCGGTGGTCACGCACACCACCGTGTTCTTCTGGTTGCGGCCGGTCGCGAACGCGTTCGGCACGTCGGACCGGGCGACGGCGACCTTGGGCTTGGGCAGATCCGCCAGCGCGCAGATCCGGTCGACCACCCCGTGCAGCTCCGGCTGCTGCTCGGGGGTGACCTCACGGGCGCCCATGCTGAAGGAGGCGATGCGGTCGCTGAACCAGAACTGGGCGACGAACAGCAGCCCCGCGACGACCAGGATGATCGGCCAGGAGCCGCGCAGCAGCGCCAGCAGCGCGCCGACGAAGACGACGTACAGCAGCCCGATCAGGAACATGGTGACGACCATCCGGGTCGTCAGGCCCCGGTCGGGTGCGAAGCGGTTGCGTGGCATGAGCCCCTCCCGAACTGTGCGGGGCGCGGGTCGCGGGCGGCGGCCCGACGTGCTGCACTGGTGGTGATTGTGCCTGCAATTTCCACTCTTGCACCGGTGCAACGTGCGGGACGACCCCCTGGTTCCACTCATCGGGTCACGTCGAGCACCAGCTTCCCCACCGTACGCCGCGCCCGCAGGTCGGTGTGCGCGCGCGCCGCCTCCGACAGGCCGTAGACGCCGCCGACCTGCGGGCGCAGCCTGCCGTCCGCGGTCATGGCCAGCAGTTCGCCGAGCGGCTCGTGGTACATCCCCGGCCGGCCGACGCAGTGCGCCAGCCAGAAGCCGACGACGGCCCGCGAGCGGCCCATGAGCTGCGCGGGCTCCACCGGTGTCGGCGGGACACGGGACGCCATGCCGTAGGCGACCAGGCGGCCGAACGGGGCGAGCGCGGCCAGCGAGGCGTCGAAGACGGGGCCGCCGGTCATCTCCAGCACGATGTCCACCTTGCGCCCGCCGTTGGCCTCGGTCAGCCGTTCGGTGAGCCCCTCGGGGGCGCCGTCGACGGCGACGTCGGCGCCCAGTTCCAGGGCGAGGTCGCGCTTGTCCGGGGTGGACGCGGTGGCGATGATCCGGCCGGCCCCGAAGTGCCGGGCGAGCTGGACGGCGAGCGAGCCGGTGCCGCCCGCCGCGGCGTGGACGACGACGCTCTCGCCCGCGGCCATCCGTGCCGAGGTGCGCAGCAGGTGCCAGGCGGTGACGCCCTGGATGATCAGCGCGAGCGCCTGCGCGTCGGTGACGCCGTCGGGCACCTCGTGCGCCATGCCCTCGTGGACGACGGCCTTCTGGGCGTAGCCGCCGTTGTCGGTGAGGGCCACCACCCGACGGCCGTCGGCGGTGCGGCCGACGACCTCGGCGCCCGGCACCAGGGGGAGCGTGCTGCGCGAGAGGTAGGAATTCTCCACGGTGTGCGTGTCGGCGTAGTTCACGCCGGCCGATGCGACGTCCAGCAGCAGCTGCCCCTCCCCCGGGACGGGGTCGGGCAGTTCGGCCTCCTTCAGGACCTCCGGTCCGCCGAACTCGGTGATCTGGATCGCGCGCACGGGCGACTCCTCCCGGGTGGGCCTCGCACCGGGCACCTCCCGGCGCGACCATATTACCGACCAGTCGGTACGTGCGCTCAGGCCGCCGGGACGGGACGGGGCGGCGGTGTGCCCACGTAGCGGGCGGACGGTCGGATGATCTTGCTGTCGGCCGCCTGCTCAAGGATGTTCGCACTCCAGCCGACGACCCGCGCGGCGGCGAAGGTCGGGGTGAACATCTCCCGCGGCAGCCCGCACAGGTCCATCACCACTCCCGCGTAGAACTCCACGTTGATGTGCAGCTCCCGCCCCGGCTTCAGCTCGGCGAGCAGTGCCTCGGCCCGCTCCTCGACCTGCACCGCGAAATCGACCAGCTCGCCGCCGATCCCCCGGGCTATGCCCTTGAGCAGCCGCGAGCGCGGGTCCTCGGTGCGGTAGACGGGGTGGCCGAAGCCCATGATCCGCTCCCCCGCGGTGATGTGCTCGCGCAGCCAGCCGTCGATACGGTCCGGCGTGCCGATCGCGTCCAGGGTGTCCAGCGCGCGGCTCGGCGCCCCGCCGTGCAGCGGCCCGGACAGCGCGCCCACCGCGCCGACCAGGCAGGCCGCCAGGTCGGCGCCGGTCGAGGCGATGACCCGGGCGGTGAAGGTGGAGGCGTTGAAGCCGTGGTCGACGGTGGAGATCAGATACTGCTCGACCGCCCGTGCCCGCACAGGGTCGGGCTCCTCGCCGGTGAGCATGTAGAGGTAGTTCGCGGCGTGGGGCAGGTCGTCGCGCGGCTCGACCGGCTCCAGCCCCTGGCCCAGCCGGTGCAGGGCGGTCAGCAGCGTGGGCACCGCGGCGCACGCGGCCAGCGCGTCGGCCTGCCGGGCGGCCGGGTCCAGGTCGTACACCGGCCGGAAGCCGGCCGCCGCGCCCGTCAGGGACAGCGCCGTCCGCAGCCCGGCGAGCGGGCCGGAGGCGCCGGTGGCCCGTGCCACGGCCGGCAGCGCCGCACTGACCTCGGGCGACAGGTGGCGCAGCGCGGCGGTCTGCGCGGTGAAGCGGGCGCGCTCGGCGGGCGTGGGCAGCGACCCGTGCACCATCAGGTGCCAGACGTCCTCGAAGCCGCGGCTCGCGGCCAGTTCGACCGCGGAGTACTCCCGGTAGTGGTAGAAGCCCTCGGCGCCGCGTACGTCGCCGAGCACGGTGTCGGTGACGATCACGCCCTTCAGCCCGCGCGGGGCCTCCAGCAGGGCGGACGGGGCGGGCGATTCGGTTGTGCGCATGGGTTCTCCTCCTCGGCTCTTGATTCGACTGTCCATGATTGATTGAAATTCTGTCAATATTGATTGAATCAATGCGGACGAGGGTTGACGGAAAGTGGGTACGGTGGCGTCCATGGCTGAGGGGACGGCGGACACCGGCGTGGGCGAGGGCGGCACCGGAGAGCGGATCGGCACGCGGGAGGCCGCGCGGCGGCTCGGGGTCAAGCCCGAGACGCTGTACGCGTACGTGAGCCGCGGGCTGCTCGGCAGCAGGCGGGTGCCGGGCGGGCGGGGCAGCACCTTCGACCCCGCCGAGGTGGCCGCGCTGGCCGCCCGCGGCCGCTCCGGGCCCGGCGGCACGGAGGCCGCGGGCACGGGCGAGCCGGGGGCGGACTCCGGCGGCGCGGACGGCGGCTGGGGGCGGATCCGCAGCGGCGTCACACACATCGACACCGCCACCACGACGTACTCCTTCCGCGGGGTGGACGCGGTCGCGCTCGCCGGGGCGTACGCCTTCGAGGAGGTCGCGGAGTGGCTGTGGACCGGCCGGGTGCGGCCCGGCACGCGCTTCACCGCTCCCCCGGAGCCGCTGGCCGCCGCCCGCGCGGCGGCGGCAGCGCTGCCCGCCGGGAGCGGTCCCATGGACCGTATGCGGGTCGCGGTCGTCGCTGCGGGCTGCGCGGACCCGCTGCGCTTCGACCTCGCGCCGGAGGCGGTCCTGGCGTCCGCGCGGGGGCTCATCCCGACCCTGGTCGACGCGCTGCCGGCGGCCGGCGGCGCACCCGCCGCCGACGGCGGGACGACCGCCGGACGGCTCTGGGCACGGCTGACCGCACGGGAGCCCGACCCGGCGGCGCTGCGCGCGCTGGACACCGCGCTGGCGCTGCTCGTCGACCACGGCCTGGCCGCCTCGACTCTCGCCGTGCGCGTCGCGGCCTCGGCGCGGGCGCACCCGTACGCGGTGGTCTCCGCGGGGCTCGGCGCGCTCGACGGTCCGCTGCACGGGCAGGCCAGCGGGCTGGCGCACCGCATGCTCCGTGAGGTGCTGGACCGCGGCAGTGCGGGGCCGGTGGTCGCCGAGTACCTGCGCGGCGGACAGCGGGTGCCCGGCCTCGGCCACCGCCTCTACCGCGGCGAGGACCCGCGGGCGCGGCTGCTCCTCGCCCGGCTCGCGGAGGTGCCGGAGGCGGCGGACGCGCTGGCCGCGGCGCGCGACACGGTCGACACGGTGGCCCGGCACAGGCCGCTGCACGCCAACGTCGATCTGGCCCTCGCGGTGCTCTCCGTGGCCTCCGGCATGCCCGCGGAGGCCGGTGAGGCGGTCTTCGCCGTCAGCCGCACCGCGGGCTGGATCGCGCACGCCCTGGAGGAGTACGCCGAGCCACCGCTCCGCCTGCGCCCCACCGGCACGTACGCGGGCCCCCCGCCGCCCCAGCCACTGCCCCGCCCGGCGGACTGACCCCCCCCGGGCGCGGCGCCCCGGCGGCCCACGCGGAGCGGCGGCCTCGCCGCGGACCGCGTGCCTGGTGCGCGGAGAGCAGCCCCCGGAGGGCTAGGGCGGATCCGCGAAGTCCCGGCGTCCGCCCGGAGGGCGGGGCGGACGGTGCCCGGTGCGTGCGATCGCACGGCGGAGGACCGTCCTCGTAGGTGGCCTGCTCGGACGAGCCCGACGACGCGGCGGGGGTGCGTGCCGGGCGCCGTCCGCCAGGCGGGACTTCGCGGGCCTCAGGTGCGGGTCACGTGGGGGACGTGGGTGACCAGGGCGGACCATTCGGGGTCGGTCTGGCCGGGGACCATGCGGCCGGCGGAGCGCCACTGGGCGGCGAGGGCCGCGAAGACGGGGGGCTCCGCCGAGGGGTGCAGAACCGTTCCGGCGGGAGGAGGGGCCGTCGAGGGGTCCGGCTGGCGGGTCCACTTCGTCTGCGTCGGTGCCATACCGGGGCCAACGAGCGGTCCCGCCGCTCGGCCCGTCGCGGCGAGCGGCATCACCCGAACGGGTGAAGAACCCGGTCGCGCAGGCGGAATTTCCCGGCGCTGCCACCCGTTGTGGGGGGCATGAGCACTGTGGAGCTGACCAAGGAGAACTTCGACGAGGTCGTGTCTTCGAACGACTTCGTCCTCATCGACTTCTGGGCCGCCTGGTGCGGCCCGTGCCGGATGTTCGCCCCGGTGTACGACAAGTCGTCGGACAAGCACGACGACCTGGTCTTCGCCAAGGTGGACACCGAGGCGCAGCCCGAGTTGGCGCAGGCCTTCGGGATCCAGTCGATCCCGACTCTCATGATCATCCGCGAGAAGGTCGCCGTCTTCGCGCAGCCGGGCGCCCTGCCCGAGCCCGCGCTGGAGGACGTCATCTCGCAGGCCCGCGCGCTCGACATGGCCGAGGTCCACAAGTCCGTGCAGGAGGCCCAGGCCGAGCAGAAGGGCTGACCGTCCGCCGCCGAGCCCGGCAGGCGCCTTCGCGCCGCCGGGCTCGTTGTTGTGCCCGCACGCGCCCCGAACGGCCGGGACCGGCTGGATTGTCAGTGGCGGGACCTACGCTCGCGGTGTGAGTGGAGCCGTGGACGCCAGGGCAGCGCGGGTGGCCGTCGTGGCCGACCCGGTGGGCGGCGGCGGCCGGCTGCGCCGGGTGGACGAGCAGGGCGCACCGGTCGGGGAGGTGCGGACGGTCGGGGATCTGGCGGCGGCGGTCGGCGAGATCGAGGCGGCGGCCGCGCCGCGCTGGGTGTGGGCGGGGACGGATGAGGTCTATCCGGATCTGCTGGACCGCGGCGGGGTCCGGCTGGCGCGGTGCCACGACGTACGGCTGGTCGAGACGCTGCTGCTCGGCGCGGAGGGCAGGTGGGGCAGGCCGCGGTCGCTGGGCGCCGCGTGGGCGCGGCTGCGCGGGCTGCCGGAGCCGCCGGACGCCCCGGAGCACGGCGCGGAGGGCCAGCCGGTGCTCTTCACGGCCGACCGGCTGCACCTGCCGCCGGGTACGGACGCGCTGGCCGCGCTGGTGGAGGTGCACGCCGCCCAGCAGCGCCGGGTCGCCGAGGGCGAGCACCCGGAGCGGATGCGGCTGCTGTGCGCGGCGGAGTCGGCGGGCGCGCTGGCGGCCGTCGAGATGGGGCGGGACGGGCTGCCGTGGAGCGCGGCGGCGCACGACGAACTGCTCACCGGCCTGCTGGGGCCGCGCCCGGCCGCCGGTGTGCGGCCCGCGCTGCTGGCCGGGCTCGCGCAGCAGATCCAGGACGCGCTGGGCGGGCGCCCGGTCAACCCGGATTCGCCCGCGCAGCTGCTGCCCGCCTTCGCCCGGGTGGGCGTGCCGCTCGCCTCGACCCGCTCGCACGAGCTGCGCAAGGTGGCGCACCCGGCGGCCGAGCTGCTGCTGCGCTACAAGGAGCTGTCCCGGATCCATGCCGCGCACGGCTGGGCCTGGCGCGAGGCGTGGGTGCGCGACGGGCGTTTCCGCCCCGAGTACGTGGTCGGCGGTGTGGTGTCCGGCCGGTGGGCGACCCGGGGCGGCGGCGCGCTGCAGATCCCGCGGCCGCTGCGGGCGGCGGTGGTCGCCGATCCGGGGCACCGGCTGGTCGTGGCGGACGCGGGGCAGCTGGAGCCGCGGGTGCTCGCCGCGATGTCCGGCGATCCGGGCCTGGCGCGGGCGGCGGCGGGCGGCGACCTGTACGCGACGCTCGCCCGCGACGCCTTCGCGGGCGACCGGCCGCGGGCCAAGATCGCGCTGCTGGCGGCGATGTACGGGCAGACCAGCGGGGAGGCGGGCCAGCTGCTGGCGGTGATGCGGCGGCGCTTCCCGGCCGCGCTCGCACTGGTGGAGTCCGCGGCCCGGACCGGTGAGGCGGGCGGGATCGTGCGCTCGCAGCTCGGGCGGACGTCGCCCGCGCCGTCCGCCGACCGTTTCCTCGACGAGTCGGCGGACCCCGCGGACGGCGCCTCGCCGGACCGCAGGGCGGCGCGCTCCTGGGGCCGCTTCACACGGAATTTCGTGATCCAGGCCAGCGCCGCGGACTGGGCGCTCGCGATGCTGGCGGCGCTGCGCCGCGAGCTGGCCCGCATCGGCGCCCCGCCGCGGCTGGTCTTCTTCCAGCACGACGAGGTGGTGGTGCACACCCCGGCGGAGCTGGCGCCCGCGGTCGAGGCCGCGGTGGCCTCGTCCGCGGACGAGGCCCGCAGGCTGGTCTTCGGCGGCACGCCGGTGCCCTTCCCGCTGGAGACGCATGCCGTGGAGTGCTACGCGGACGCCAAGTAGCACTCCCGGCGAGGGGCGGCGCGCGTCAGTTGTCCGAGGCCGCGTCGGATTCCGCCGCCGCGGCCGCGGAGTCCGCGTCGTCCACGAGCTTTTGCATGTGGGCCAGGTCGGAGGCGGCCGGGGCCGGGGAGGTGGCACCCGTGCTGCCGGAGGCGCCGTCGTGGCTGCCGCAGCCGGTGAGCAGCAGGGCCGCGGCCAGCGCACCGGCCGGAAGTAGGGCCAGGGCCTGACGCCGGGTCACTTGCCGGTGCCCTTGTCCGACTTCGGCTTCTTCACCGGGAAGTGCTGGGTGCCGCACCAGGTGCGGACGGCGTCCAGGTCGGTGGAGCGCTGGCCGAGGGTGGTGACCAGGGAGGTGCGGAAGGTGAGCCGTCCCTTGAGGTAGGTGGCCACGGCGGTGTCGCCCTTGGCCTGCGCGTTGGTGACGCGCTGCTGCAGCCGCGCGACCGAGCCGCGTTCGGTGGCCGGGCCGTTGAGCCGGGCCAGGGCGCGGTCGATGCGGGCGTCCACGGTGGGCAGCCGGCGGCACAGGGCGCGGGCGCCGTCGCCCTGGGGCGCCTTGGCCGCGGACTTCGCGGTGGACGAGGGCGACGGCGTGCTGCCGGTGTCGGCGGTCGCGGAGCCCGCCGCGGCGAGCAGAGCCGCGACGGCTGCGACGGCGGGCACGACCGTACGGGTGGTGCGCATGGGTGACCTCCTCGGTGGCGGCGCCGCGGGCGCGGCGCCCGTCCCGCCGGGGAGGCTAGGAGCGCTCCTTGTGGAAATCTTGTGGCGCCCGGACGGCCCCGCCGGAGCTTCCCGCGTCCTCGCCGCCCAGCCAGTCGCGCTGCCGCGGCAGTTCGGGCACGGCGGTCGGCAGGTCGAGGACGAAGTA
This sequence comes from Streptomyces sp. NPDC021224, assembly GCF_044332905.1. Classification (NCBI taxonomy): domain Bacteria; kingdom Bacillati; phylum Actinomycetota; class Actinomycetes; order Kitasatosporales; family Streptomycetaceae; genus Streptomyces; species Streptomyces sp. NPDC021224. The sequence continues at coordinate 175,807 of NZ_JBIRPW010000004.1, forward strand.
CGCGCCGGGCCCGCCGTCGGGCCGGTCGGTGACGGTCGCGGCGCCGCCGTGCAGGGCGGCCTGCTGGCCCACCAGGGCGAGCCCGAGGCCCGATCCGGGGCTGCCGGGGCGGCGGCGGAAGCGGGCGAAGACCCCGCTGCGGGCGTCGGGCGGCACCCCGGGGCCGTGGTCGGCGACGGTGAGGCGCACCGAGGCGCCGTCCGGGGCGCGGGTCAGGGCGGCCTCGACCTCCCCGGCGCCGTGCACGACCGCGTTGCGGAGCAGGTTGTCCACCGCGCTGCGCAGCCCCGGCGGCCAGCCCTGCACGGTGCAGGGCCCGTCCGCGTGGACGCTCACCCGCGCGGCGGGGTGGTCGCGGCGCAGGTCGCGTACGGCGGCGTCGAGGATGTCGGCGAGGTCGGCGGGCCCGAAGGCGTCGGCCTCGACGAGGTCGCCCGCGGCGAGGGTGCGCAGCATCACCAGCAGTCCGAGCAGCCGGTCGTGCCCGTCCCGCAGGTCGGCGAGGATCTCGGTGCGTTCGGCGGCGCCGGGTGCGGGGTCGCCCGCCAGCACGTCGAGGTTGATGCGCATGCCCATGAGCGGGGTGCGCAGTTCGTGGGAGGCGGCGGCGGAGAAGGAGCGGGCGGTGGCGAGTGCTTCGGCGGTGCGGGCGGCCTGTTCGTCGTAGCGGGCGAGCAGGGTCCGCAGGGTACGGGCCAGGTCGTCGACCTCGGGCACGCCGGTGGGGGTGTGGTCCAGGCGGGCGGCGCCGGTGCGCGGGTCGATGCCGGCGGCGCGGCGGCGCAGCGCCGCCAGCGGGCGGGCGAGCCGTACGGCGGCGAGCCAGGCGGCGAGTCCGGCGACCGGCGCGGTGAGCAGCGCGACGGTGAGCACCCGGCGGCGTACCTGCGCGATCTGCCGGCGCCCCGCGGTGTCGGCGGAGAAGAGCCACAGGGTGCCGCGCGCGGCGGGCCGCACGCTGCTGAGCGGGACGGCCAGGGCGCGCCAGCCGCTGCCGTCCGCGGTCACGGTGACGGGCCGGACGGCGTCGGCGGGCGCCGGGAGCGCGGCGGAGGCGGCGGGCTGCGGGCCGCCGCTGACGGTGCCCTCGGGTCCGGCGACCCGGATGCCGACGTCGAGCGCGGAGGTGAACAGCTTCCGCTGCCGGGCCTGTTCGACGCTCGCGGGGCGGTCGTTGGCCATCGCCCGCAGCAGCGAGAGGGCTTCGGGGCGTGCGGCTGCGGCGCTTTCGCGCAGGTGGGTGTCGGTGGCGGCGTGCACGTCCCGGGTGACGAGGCGGACCATGACCCATCCGGAGGCGAGCACGAGCAGCGGGACGACGACGGCGACGGCCAGCGCGATCCTGGTGGTCAGCCTCATGTGCCGCTCCCGGCGGGTGCGGGTCCCGCCCCCGCACCGGCCGCGGGTCCGGCGCCTTCGGCCGGGCGCAGCACGAAGCCGACGCCGCGCACGGTGTGCAGGATGCGCGGGCGCCCGCCGGCCTCCAGCTTGCGGCGCAGGTAGCTCACGAAGGTGTCCACGGCGTCGCTGCGCACGTCGAAGTCGTAACCCCACACCCGGTCCAGCAGCTGGTCGCGGGTCAAGACGAGGCCCGCGTTGCGCACGAGGGTCTCCAGCAGCTCGAACTCGCGGCGGGTCAGGTCCAGCGGGCTGCCGTCGCGGGTGGCGGTGCGGGCGTCGGGGTCGACGGTCAGGCCGCAGGCGCGGACCGGACCGCCGGGGCGGGGCGGGCGGCGGCGCAGCAGCGCGTGCAGCCGGAGCACCAGTTCGTCCAGCGCGAAGGGTTTGACGAGGTAGTCGTCGGCGCCGGCCTGGAGCCCGGCGACCCGGTCGGCGACCTCGTCGAGCGCGGACAGGGCGAGCACCGGCAGGTCGTTGCCGGCCGAGCGCAGGGTGCGGCAGACCTCGATGCCGTCGATGTCGGGCATCGAGATGTCCAGCACCAGCACGTCGGGCGGGTCGTCGCCGGTCAGCCGGGCGAGGGCGGCGGCGCCGCCGTCCGCCTCGGCGACGGTGAAGCCGCGCAGCCGCAGTGCGCGGCCGAGGGAGCGGCGGATGACGGCGTCGTCGTCCACCACCAGCACTCGTCCGCCGCCCGCGCCCGGGGCCGTGCCGCCTGTGGTGTCCGTCATCCGGTGTGCCTCCGCCCGTTCATTGCGACCTGCCTCCGCTCCCCTGCCGTCACGTCACGCGTGGTGCGGGACGCAGGCATGGTGCATCGCGGGAACCATGCCTACACGGCCGGGGAGCGGAGTGCCATGGCCGGGCCCGGTGCGGCCCGGAGGGGGCGGGACGGAGCGGTGGTCAGCCGGTAACGGTCCACTTCTGGTTGGAGGCGCCGGTGCAGGTCCAGATCTGCAACCGGGTGCCGTTGGCGGAGCTGTTGCCGGTGGCGTCCAGGCACTTGTTCGCCGCCGGGTTGACGATGTCGTGGGCGGCGGTGACGGTCCACTTCTGCGCGGCGGTGCCGTTGCAGTCGTAGAGCTGCACCTTGGTGCCGTCGGCGGTGCCGGCCGCGGTGACGTCCAGGCACTTGCCGAGCGCGCGGAGCGTGCCGTCCGAGCCGACCGTCCAGTTCTGCGCGGTGGTGCCGTTGCAGTCGTAGAGCTGGACCGCGGCGCCGTTGGCGGTGCTCGCGCCCGCGACGTCGACGCACTTCCCGGCGATGCCGGTGATGGGGTGGCCGCCCGTGCCGCCGGTGCCCCCGGTACCCCCGGTGCTGCCGCCCGAGGTGTCGGAGGTGGTCACGTGGACGTAGTCGACGACCAGTTGCTGCGGGAAGGTGGTGCTGCCGTCGGGGTCGCCGGGCCAGTAGCCGCCGACCGCGAGGTTCATGATGATGTAGAACGGGTGGTCGAAGACCCAGCGGTTGCCGTTCAGGTCGGCCGGGGTGCGGGTCTCGTAGGCGTGACCGTCGACCGACCAGGTGATGGAGCCCGGGGCCCAGTCGACGGCGAAGGTGTGGAAGGCGTCGGAGAAGCTCTGGCCGCCGGGCAGCGTGTAGCCCGCGCCGATGCCGGCCGAGCCGGAGTAGCCGGGGCCGTGGATGGTGCCGTGGACGCTGCCGGGCTCGAAGCCGACGTTCTCCATGATGTCGATCTCACCGCTGTTGGGCCAGCCGACCGAGCCGATGTCGTTGCCGAGCATCCAGAAGGCGGGCCACATGCCCTGGCCGCGCGGCAGCTTCATACGGGTCTCGAAGTGGCCGTAGGCCTGGGTGAACTTCTGCGGGGTCGACAGCCGGGCCGAGGTGTACTGGCAGGTGCCGTACCAGCACTGGTAGTTGGCCGGATTCTCCTTGCGGGCGGTGATGACGAGGTCGCCGTTGCCGTCGAGCGCGGCGTTGTGGGTACCGCTCGTGTAGTACTCGCGCTCGTGGTTGTTGACGTTGTCACCGGTCTCGTAGCCCCACTTGGAGCTGTCGACGGCGCTGCCCGCGGGGCCGTTGAAGTCGTCGGTGAAGGTCGCGGTGGCGGCCGCGGGGGCCACCGCCGGAGCGGCGGCGGTACGGGCGTCGGCCGGGGCGGCGGCCTGGAAGAGGGCGGCGGCCAGCAGCGCGGCCGCGGCGAGCAGCGGGAGGGGGTGGATCCGTCTGATACGTCGGGTGGGGGGTGTTGCCGACATGCCGGACTCCTCGGTAGGGGCGGCGGGACGCGGGCACGACGGGCGGCGCACGGGCGCAGCAGGTCATGCCCCTGACAGATGGACTGTCGGACTCCGAGCGGCCACGGGACGGCGGCGGCCGCCCCGGATTGCTTCGCTCACGTCTTAGTTCAGGACGTGATTTAACTGGCGGGGCGAAGTACACGTCAATACTTGTGACGAAGGTCCGTACCAATAACTTCGCCCGTGCCGCTCAGAGTTCCCCCCGGCGCACCAGCACCGCCAGCACCAGCATGCCCGGGACCAGCGGCAGCCAGGTCGTGACCAGCCGGTAGCCGAGCACCGCGGAGGTCGCCGTGACACCCGACGCACCCGCGGTGACCAGCGCGAGGGCCAGCGCGGCGTCCAGCGAGCCCAGCCCGGCCGGGGTCGGGAGCCAGCCCGCCGCGGTGCTCGCGAACAGGTAGGCCACCACCGCCCCGCTCACCGGGACGGGCGCGTGCACCGCGCGCACCACCGCGACCACGACCGCCGCGTGCATCGCCGGGAAGGCGAGCGAACCGCCCCACAGCGCCGCCACCCGGGCCCGGTTGCCGTGCAGCACCCGCACGTCGTGCAGCACCGAGCCGAGCACCTCGCGCAGCCGGTCGCGCAGCCGCCCCACGCAGCGGGTCAGCAGCACCCCGCCGCCCAGGACCGCCACCGCCAGGCAGCCCAGCACCAGCGGGTGGTCGGGCATCCGCGGACCGCCCCCGGTGACCCGGTGCAGCTGGAGGGCGTCGGGGAACAGCAGCAGCACCGTGAGCAGCAGCGTCACCCGGCCGGCGACCGCGGCGCAGGCGCGTACCGCGAGCGCGGCGAGCGCCCGGGTCGGGGTCAGCCCGCGGCGCATCAGGAAGCGCAGGTTGACGGCGTTGCCGCCGACCCCCGCGGGCAGCACGTGGTTGGCGGCGGACGCGGCGAACTGCGTGGCCAGCAGCGTCGCGGGCGGGAGCATCTCGACGACCGCGCCCTGCTGCGCGGTGGCCGAGCACACCCACGTCATGAAGGCCGCCAGGCACGCCACGGCCAGCCATCCGGCGTCCGCCTCACCCAGCCGGCCCGCGCTGGAGCCGATCACCGTCCATTTGCTGCTCACCAGCGCCGCGACCGCGACCACCGGCAGCAGCATCACCGCCGTCCGCAGCGACACACGCTGCCGGACGGCCCCCTCGTTGCGGGCGATGGACACGGTGGACTCCTCGGCGCGTGGGGACACGGCAGCGTGGGGCGCGGCGTGAGGGCTGGGCGGAGCAGAGCGGACGGAGCAAGCGGGCAGGACCGTACGGATGCGCACAACCGGAGCGGATCGGACCCTCCTTCAGACTAGGCGGCGCGGGTGGCCGTGCCCCACCCCCACGCGGCCGGCCGGGTCAACGTCTGACAAACACCTGTTGACGGCTGGAATGCCCGGTGGACCCCGTTCCTATTCCGGCGTGCCCCGCACACGCCGGACCGCCGGGCCCGCGCGTGTCGCGCGGACCCGGCGGTCCGACTCTCTTCCTTCAGCGCGGCCGGCCGCGGTGAGAGGTCCGCAGCCGGCCGTTCAGGGGTTCAGCGGATCACGCGGCGGGCGCGTTCCACTGCTGGTTGGCAGCGCCGGTGCAGTCCCAGATCTGCAGCCGGGTGCCGTTGGCGGAACTCGGTCCCGTGGCGTCCAGGCATCTGCCGGACTGCGGGTTGACCAGCGAGTTGTTCGCCCCGCGGGTCCACACCTGGGAACCGGTGCCGTTGCAGTCGTACAACTGGACCTGGGTGCCGTTGGCGGTGCCGGCCGAGCTGACGTCCATGCACTTGCCGAGCGCCTGGAGGGCGGAGCCGGAGGCGGTCCACTGCTGGGCGCCGGTGCCGTTGCAGTCGTAGAGCTGGACCGCCGCGCCGTTGGCGCTGCTCGCACCGGCCACGTCGACGCACTTGCCGCCGTAGCCGGTGATCGTGCCGGTGTGGCCGGTTCCGGTGCCGCCGCCGGTGCCGGGCGTGCCCGCCCAGGTGAAGGTGGCGGAGGCGCCGCCGGGCAGCGAGTAGGAGAAGTTCTCGTTGCCCCAGTTGACCCGCAGGGTCTGCGCCGAGGACGACTCGTTGTAGGCGATGAGCGCCTTGGAGCCGTCGGGGTTGCGCCAGGCCACGTTGCGGATCGTGGAGTTGTCGGTGGAGGAGATACGGGTCGCGCCGGGCTTCACGAACTTCGTGAGGTGGCCCATCGTGTAGTACTCGATCGTGTAGTCCACCTGCCCGCTGCGGCTGTCACCGTTGTGCACGGTGACCAGGCCGGTGCAGGTGCCGCAGCCGCCGTTGTGCGGGCCCATGTTCTGATCGACCGCGAGGCTCCACTTGACCCAGCTCTGGCCCCAGTTGCGGGTGTAGTCGATCAGGTTCTCCATGTCCTCCTTCTGCTGGTTGCCGATCCAGGTGCCCCCGGAGTGCTCGGTGTCGAAGGCGGGCAGGTTCGGGTACTGGTTGTGCACCGTGGTCTGCTCGGAGACGTTGCCGCCGTAGCCGTGCCACGCGATGCCGCCGAAGTTGGGGTCGTCGCGGATCGACGCGTCGGTGACGGTGGGCGCGGCGTAGCTGTCGTAGGTGTCCCAGTTCCAGTCCAGCGCCAGGACCTTGGTGGGCAGGCCCGCCGCGTGCAGCGCGGGCAGCAGGTTCGTCTTGGTGAAGTACGCCAGACCCGAGCCGTTCCACTGCGCCGACGGGTAGCCGGAGCAGCAGGTGGGCTCGTTCTGCACGGTGACGTAGTCCACCGGCACGCCCTGCGCCTGGTAGGCCTGGAGGTACTTGACGAAGTACTGCGCGTAGGCCGCGTAGTACTGCGACTGGAGCCAGCCCTGGCTGTAGGCGCCGTTGTCCTTCATCCACGGCGGCGGGGTCCAGGGGGTGCCCATGACCTTGACGTTCGGATTGAGCTGGCGGGCCTGCTTGGTGAGCGGGACCACGTCAGCGAGGTCGTGGGCGATCGAGAAGTGAGCGAGCGTCGGGTCGGTCTGGCCGGCCGGCATGTCGTCGTAGGTGTAGCTGTTGCGGGCCAGGTCGGAGGCGCCCATCGGGTTGCGCAGGAAGCCCAGACCGATGCCGTTGACCGGGTCGAAGAGCTTCTGCATGACCGTGTTGCGGGTCGCCGACGACAGCGCCCCGCTGCTGTTCATCAGCCATGCGGCGGTGTCGGTGAAGGACGCGCCGCCGCCGGTGAACTGCTGGTAGGTGGTGCCCTCGTCCACCGTGACGTTCTGCCCGGAGCCGCCGGTGCCGGCGGCGAAGGACACCGCGGACTGCTGCTCCAGACCCTTGACGACGTTGCGGCCGCCGGAGTCGTTGGTGGTGGTGAGGTAGACCTGCACGCTCTCGCCCGCGGCGTGCGCGGACGTGGGGACCGCGAGCACCGGGACGACGGCCGCCGCGGCGGCGGTGAGGATCCCGACGGCGGTGCGCCGCAGCCGGGATGCGGTGGATCTGCCCGTGTGGGGCCGGGTTGCTGCGCTCATGAGTCGTTGCCTTTCTCGGCACGATGGCATGGGCCTGACAGGGTCAAGCGTGCAGTGAGGGGGTCCGCACGCTTGTTTCATCACTTGTTTCACGCCTTATATCGCGACGTGATTTAACTAGCGCGCCTCCCGCCCGTCAAGGGATCGCGACGGGGTCCGCGCCATGAAACACCATGTAACGCAGGCGACTCGGGCAGCGCACACGAAGGCGCCCGCACCGGTGCGGTGCGGGCGCGGACGGCGCTGCGGGACGGGGGTCACGCCCCCCGGGGCGCGGTGCTGCCGCGCGGGACGAGGGCGGGCGCGGGCAGCTGGATGTCCGGGACGGGGCCGCCGTCGATGAGCGAGAGCAGCGCGGCGGCGGCCCGCTCGCCGTACTCCATCACGCGCCGGCTGACCGCGGTCAGCGCCGGGTGCACCAGACGGCACAGCTCGCTGTCGTCCCACGCGACGAGGGACAGCTCACCGGGGACGCGCACGCCCATCTCCTGCGTGACGCTCAGCGCGGCGACGGCCATGACGTCGTTGTCGTAGACGATCGCGGTGGGGCGCGCCGAGCCCGACAGCAGCCGCCGGGTCGCACGGGCGCCCGCCTCGCCGGAGTAGTCGGTGTAGACGCAGGGCACGCCCTCCAGGCCCAGTTCCGCGGCGGCGGACTCGAAGGCCTCGCTGCGCTCGCGGGTGTGCACGAAGTCGGCGGGGCCGGCGACCCGGGCGATCCGGCGGTGGCCCAGCGCTCCGAGGTACGCGAGGGTCTCGCGTACGGCCGCGCCGTCGTTGATCCACACCGACGGCACCCCGGAGGACTCCGCCGCGTGCCCGATCACCACCGCGGGCAGGCCCAGCTCCGCGACCAGGCCGAGCCGGGCGTCCTGCTCGCGCAGATCGACCAGCAGCACCCCGTCCACCCGGCGCTCGCCCCACCAGCGGCGGTAGGCCGCCTCCTCGGCGCGGGCGTCGTCGGTGACCTGGAGCAGCAGCGCGGTGCCGGTGGCCGCGAGACCCGCCTCGACTCCGGAGATGAGCTGCATGAAGAACGGCTCGATGCCCAGCACCCACGCCGGGCGGTCCACCACGAGGCCGACCGCGCCGCTGCGCCCGTCGGACAGCGCACGGGCCGCGCTGCTGGGGTGCCAGCCCATCCGCGCCGCGATCTCCAGGATCCTGGCCCTGGTCTGCTCCGAGACCCCCGCCTTGCCGTTGAGCGCGTAGGACACGGCGCCCTTGGACACACCGGCGGCCTCGGCGATGTCGGCGATGGTGGGACGCTTCTTGGGGCTCATGGGGCCTCGATACGGCGGACGGCCCGCGGGCCCGCGCGCCGGTCCCGGATGACGGGCCGACGGGCGGACTGACGGGTGATCGGGTGATCGGCGCCCATACCTTAACAACGCGGACGGCGGCCCGGCACGGCTGCCGGACCCCCGTCCCACCGCACGCCGGGCGGCACCGTGCGGTGGCCCCGGCGTCAGCCGCGGGTCGCGGCGATCTCCAGCCGCACGTAGTCGACGACCGGCTCCGCCAGGCGCGCGGCCACCGCCTTCACGAACGGCTCGCGGTCGTCCTCGGCCATCGCGTCCAGATAGGGGCCCAGCACGACGGTGGCGAGGAAGGCCTCCAGCTGCTCACCCGGCTCGAAGCGGGCCGGGTCGGGCCGCAGCAGCACCTCGATGTCGGTGAAGCCCGCTTCGGCCAGCCGCTGCCGGGTGTCCTCGACGCCGGCGAACTCCCAGACGTCGCGCGCCTCGCCGGTCACCTCGGCGACCGCGGCGTTGACCGCCGCGATGTTGCCCTGGCCGCCGCACTCGGTGACCAGCCGGGCGCCCGGCCGCATCCGCCCGGCCAGCGAGGAGAAGAGGGCGGCGTGGTCCTCGATCCAGTGGAAGGCGGCGACGCTGAAGACGGCGTCCACCTCGCCGTCGAAGGGCAGCGGCTTCGTCAGGTCGGCGTGCACGACCTCGACCCGGTCCAGCCGGCCGGACAGCCGCTCACGCAACTGGTCCAGCATGCGGACGGATCCGTCCACGGCGACCACCTGCCCCTGCGGCAGCCGGTCGAGCAGACCCTCGGTGTCGCGGCCGGTGCCGCAGCCCGCGTCGAGCACCCGCTCGTCGCCCCGCAGCTCCAGCCGCCCCAGCGTGCGGCGGCCCCAGCCCAGGTGGGGCAGGGGCAGCGAGTCGTAGGTCTTGGCGTCCCATTCGCGAGGCATGCTCGGCTCTCCCGTGGCCATGTCCCGCCGCGGCGCGGCGGGTTCGACAGCGACACTACGCCCGCTGTCCGTATAGTGACACCGCCATCTTACAATGTGGACTGCGCAGGGGTCGACCAGACCGGCCTCCGGTCCTTGTCCACCAGGGCCGCACGCACCCCCTCCTGGAAGTCGGCGCTGCCCGCCGTACGGCACGCCAGTTCCAGTTCACGGGCCAGGCACTCCTCCAGCGTCGATCCCGCACCCGCCCGCAGCAGGCCCGCGGTGGCCGCGAGGCTCGCGGGCGAGGCGGCGTCGAGCAGCGCGAGCGTGTCCGCCGCCCACCGCGCGTCCTCGGTCTCGGCCACCAGCCGGGCCCGCACGCGCGCCGGGTCCGGCTCGGCGAAGCAGCGGGCCACGGCGGCGGCGTGCGCGGGGCGCTCCGGGACGGGACGTGCGAAGCTGCGCAGGACCGCGTCCGGGGGCGTGCCGTCCGCGGTCAGCGCGGCCCGCAGGGCGGGCAGCTCGGCTGCGGGCACATGGTGCGTCGCGAGCCCGCAGGCCACCGCGTCCGGTCCGCCGATCCGCGCGCCGGTCAGGCCCAGGTACCAGCCGTAGGCGCCCGGCAGCCGCGGCAGGAAGTGGCTCGCGCCGATGTCGGGGAAGAAGCCGATGGCCGTCTCCGGCATCGCCAGCGACGCGCGCTCGGTGACCACCCGGGCGGACCCGTGCACCGAGATGCCGAGCCCGCCGCCCATCGCGTAGCCGTCGACGAGCGCGGTGTACGGCTTCGGGTAGCGCGCGATCAGCGCGTTGAGGCCGTACTCGGCGGTGAAGTAGCCCCGCACGGCGTCCTCGTCGCCCGACGCGCCCGCAGCCCGCACCGCCACGATGTCGCCGCCCGCGCAGAACGCCCTGGGCGAGGTACTGACGACCAGGACGGAGCGGACGGCCGGGTCGTCCCGCCACCGCACCAGCGCGTCCGTCATGAGCCGCACCATCGTGAGGTCGAGCGCGTTGAGGGCGGCCGGGCGGTCCAGCTCGATCACCGCCGTGCCGTCCGCCCCGACCCGGGTCTGCACCGGTGCGGGCCCGTTGCTGCCTGCCATGCGGCTCCTTCCGCCGTCGCCTGCCCCCATCAAACACCGCCCGCCCTCCGCCCTGAGCTGCGGTGCCGCCCGCCCCGGACGGCGCGGGCGGCGCGCTCCCCCGGTGTGCCCGCCGGGCGGGGTTGGTAGGCTCGGGGCGGAGCCGTGACTGGCGCGCTGGGATGGGGTCAACCATCGGGGAGCGGCTCGACCGGAAAGATCCGGAAGATCGAAGTGCCGTGCGCCTGGGCCGTCCCGTTGACCAACCGGAGGACCGCCGTGGCCGCGCCCGAACAGCCGTACAGCACCGAGTCGATCGCCTTCCGCAGTGCCCTGGACGTGATCCGGGGTGTCGAGCCGCGTGTCGCGGACGCCATCGCCGGTGAGCTGACCGACCAGCGCGAGATGCTCAAGCTGATCGCCAGCGAGAACTACGCGTCGCCCGCCGTGCTGCTGGCGATGGGCAACTGGTTCAGCGACAAGTACGCCGAGGGCACCATCGGCCGCCGTTTCTACGCGGGCTGCCGCAACGTCGACACCGTCGAGGCGCTCGCCGCCGAGCACGCCCGCAGCGTCTTCGGCGCCTCGCACGCGTATGTACAGCCGCACTCCGGGATCGACGCGAACCTGGTGGCCTTCTGGGCGGTGCTCTCCCAGAAGGTCGAGACCCCGGGCCTGGCCAGGGCCGGGGTGCGGCAGGTCAACGACCTGTCGGAGCAGGACTGGGCGCAGTTGCGCGCCGAGTTCGGCAACCAGCGGATGCTCGGCATGTCGCTGGACGCCGGCGGCCACCTCACCCACGGCTTCCGGCCGAACATCTCCGGCAAGATGTTCGACCAGCGCAGTTACGGCACGGACCCGCAGACCGGCCTGCTGGACTACGACGCGCTGCGCGAGACCGCGCGCGAGTTCCGCCCGCTCATCATCGTCGCGGGCTACTCCGCCTATCCGCGGCTGGTCAACTTCCGCATCATGCGGGAGATCGCCGACGAGGTCGGCGCGACGCTCATGGTCGACATGGCGCACTTCGCGGGCCTGGTCGCGGGCAAGGTGCTGACCGGCGACTTCGACCCGGTGCCGCACGCGAACATCGTGACCACCACGACTCACAAGTCGCTGCGCGGCCCGCGCGGCGGCATGGTGCTGTGCGACGACTCGCTCGCCGAGCACGTCGACCGGGGCTGCCCGATGGTGCTGGGCGGGCCGCTGCCGCACGTCATGGCGGCGAAGGCGGTGGCGCTCGCGGAGGCCTCCCGGCCCGAGTTCGGGGCCTATGCGCACCGGATCGTCGACAACGCGCGGTCGCTCGCCGAGGGCCTGCTGAACCGCGGTGCGAAGCTCGTGACCGGCGGCACCGACAACCACCTGGTGCTCATCGACGTGTCGGGCTACGGGCTGACGGGCCGGCAGGCGGAGGCGGCGCTGCTGGACGCGGGCATCGTCACCAACCGCAACTCCGTCCCGCAGGACCCGAACGGCGCCTGGTACACCTCCGGCATCCGCATCGGCACCCCGGCGCTCACCACCCGCGGGCTCGGCGCGCCGGAGATGGACGAGATCGCCGGGCTGATCCACACCGTGCTGTCCGGGACGACGGCCGCGGCCGCGCCCAAGGGCGGGCTGTCGAAGGCGCACCACGTGCTGGACGCCGCGGTTGCCGACGAGGTCGCCAAGCGCGCGGCGGACCTGCTGTCCGGCTTCCCGCTCTACCCCGGCATCGACCTGAGCTGACGTGACGGGCGCGCCGGTGCGCGCCCCGCGAGGAAGGGTGAGGGCCCGGCCGTCCGGCCGGGCCCTCACCCTTTTCCTGTCCTTGCCGCCCGGCGGGCGGGGCTCACTCGAACGACCAGAGCACCCCGTGGCCGGCGATCGTCAGCGCGACCTGGACGGCGACGCCGGCCACGCCGAGGGCGAGGCCGAGCAGGGCGCGGCCGCGGCGGCGGGTGCCGCGGCGGAGCGCGACGAGGGCCAGCACGATCGCGGCGGGGCCGAGCACGAGGTTCAGCACGAGCAGGCCGGGCAGGCCGAGCAGGAAGGACGCGACGGCCATGCCGTCGGCGTCGCGGGTGGTCGCGGCCGGAGCGCCGGCCGGGACCGGATGGGCTGCGGAGTTCACGGTGTCCTCTTCCGTTTCCGTGGGCGGTGGTCGGGTGGGGGCGGGCGGCGCGGGGACGGCGCCGGGGCGGGTGTCAGCCGCGGCGGCGCGCGACGGCCTCGCGTACGGCGAAGGCGAGCAGCCACGCGGCGACGGCCGCGGACGCGACGCCGAAGACGGTGAGCGGCATATGAGCGGCGGCGCCCATGATGACGCCGATGCCGAGCAGGAAGACGACAAGGGCCATACCGGCGGCACCTCCAGTCGGTCGGAGATTCGGAAAACAGTTGTTCACTGACTGACGAGTCTAGTAGTAGCGGGAGTCGGAGAACGGTTGTTTACTGAATGACATGAGTCACACACCAGGGGTCCGGCAGGCCCAGAAGGAGCAGACCCGGCAGGCGCTGCTGGACGCGGGGCTGCGACTGCTGGACCGGCAGAGCCTCAGCAGCCTCGGCCTGCGCGAGGTCACCCGGGAGGTCGGCGTCGCACCCGCCGCCTTCTACCGGCACTTCCCGGGCATGGCCGCGCTGGGCGTGGCGCTGGTCGGCGAGGCGCTGGGCAGCCTGCACGCGGTCGTCCGGGAGGTCATGGCGGACGGTACGGACCACGCGGCGACCGGGGACGGGGCGGACCCCGGCGACCCGGCGGACCTCATCGACCGCGCGGTGGCGCTCACCGTCGCGTACGCCGACGAGCACCGCGCGCACGTCCGCTTCATCGCGCGCGAGCGCTACGGCGGGGTGCGCCCGGTGCGCGAGGCCATCGCCGCCGAACTGGAGCGCTTCACCGGCGAGGTGGCCGACGGGCTCGCCGCCCAGCCGGACTCCGCGGGCTGGCGGCCCGCCGAACTGCGGGTGCTGGCCGGGCTGTACGTGGACCACATGGTGCTGACCGCGGCGGCCGTCATGGAGGCGCCGCCGGACGACACGGCGGTCCGGGCCTCGATCGCCGAGACGGCCGCCTTGCGGATGCGGATCGTCAGCCTCGGCCGCCGCCACTGGCCGCGCGAACGCGCGGGCGGCGACGGCGTCGGCTGAGACCGGCGGTACGGTTCACCGGCGCGGACGGTGGCCCGTCCGCGCCGGCGGCCCTCCCCCCGGCACGCCCGCCCCCTCCCTGGCGCGGGCGTACCCGGTGCCCGGAGACACCAGTTCGTCTGATCATCGTCACGGCTCCCGCGGCCGGGGAGGACAGAACGCGCCAGGAGTCGAACGCGACGCGCCAGCAGGAGGTTAGGCTTCCGGAAGTCCGGCGGCGCCGCGCGTACCGCTCCCCTCCGGCCCGCCCGACGTCCGCACACCCCCACGCCGCAGACTCGCGAGGTGCCCGGAATGCCGCCGCCCCTGACGTCCCCGCCGCCCGCCGTGGCCGCGCAGAACGCCGGGCCGACCGAGAGCGTCGCCCTTCCCCGGCTGATTGCCCGCGCCGCCGCGACCGGTGACACGCAGGCCCGTTCGCTGCTGCGCGCGGCGGGGCTGCCGCCCGGCGTGCTCGACGGCCCGGTGACCGCGCGCGTGCCGTCGATGCACCTGTACCGGCTGTGGACCGAGGTGCTCGGCCGTACCGGACGGCAGGACGCGGGCCTGCTGACCGCCGCGGCCTACCGGCACGGCCAGTTCGACCTCTTCGACTACCTCTTCAGCACCGCGCCCACGCTGGGCGAGGGGCTGGCGGTCACGGGCACCTACCTGCACCTGCTGAGCGACGGCTCCGCGCTGGACACCGAGGAGTCGGACGAGGAGGTGACCATCACCTACGGCGCGCTGCTGCCGGACAGCGAACTGCGCGGACCGGTGGCGGAGTTCGTCCTCGGGGCCTTCACCCAGGTGATCCGGCACAGCACCGGCGGCGCGGTCACCCCCGCGCGTGTCTCCTTCGCCCACCGGGCGCCGCGCAGGACCGGCGGCCACACGGAGCTGTTCGGCGGCGGGAGCCTCCACTTCGGCACCGGCGCCGACAGCATCACCCTGACCCGCCGGGCCCTGGACACCCCGCTGCCCGGCGCGGACCCGGCGCTCGCGGCCATCATCCGGCGCACCGCTGCGGCCGTCCCGCCGCCCCGGCCCACGGGACCGCTGCCCGACCTGCGGCGGGCGATCCTCACGCAGTTCGCCGACGACCGCCCGTCGCTGGCCACCGCCGCCCGGCAGCTCGCGGTCAGCCCGCGCACCCTGCAACGCCGGCTGGCCGAGTCCGGCACCACCTGGCGGGCGGAACTGGACGCCGTGCGACAGGAGTTCTCCCTGGGCCTGCGGCGTACCGGAAACTGGTCGGCGCAGCAGGCCGCGGCCCGGCTCGGCTACGCCGAGGCCCGCTCGCTGCGGCGGGCGCGGAGCCGCTGGGGCGTCCGCGAGGACGGGAACCCGGCGGACGGCGACGGGCCCAGGGCCACGGAAGGCACCGGCGGACCGGCGACGGAAGAAGGGACGCGGCAGCCATGACGGCGGACGGCGAGCACGGACAGCACGAGCGCACCGAGCGCGGTGACCCGGTCTGCTGGCTGGAGCGGGTCTGCGACGAATGCGGCGCGATGCGCGAGGACATGAAGGCCCCCCGCTGCGCCCGCTGCGGCACTCCCTTCCCCGGACCGGAGCCGGACGGCGCCCCCCACCCCGCGGACTGACCGCCGCAGACCGCCGCAGACCGCCGCAGACGCCGCGACCGTGCGCCCTGACACCTCTGACGCGAGGGGCCGTTGCGGCAGGAGCGCGGCGGGTTGCGTACGGGGCGCGCGGGGCCGGAACGTATCGCGAGAAGCGCGAAAATCGGCCGCACGCCCGGAAATGTCGGCGTTCGCGGGCGCAATCGGCGACGGTCCTACTACCCTGAGTCGCCGGGGTTGCGGTACGGCGGAGGCCGGGAGGACCGTATGGACGGCGAGGTCGCGGACACGGCGGAACCCGAGCGCGCGGGCGGCACACCCGCGGACCAGCTCGCAGGACTGCTCGCCCGAGCGGTCGGCGGAATCGAGGCGGCGCACGAACTGGACGCGTTACGGGCCGCGTTGATGCACCACTGCGGCCTGCAGTCCTGCCGCCACGCCAAGGGCCCGCCGCGCCGGATGAACCGGCGGACCTTCCGGCACAGCTTCCTCATGCCGGACGGCGACGTGCGGCTGGTGTGGGAGCTGGAGCACGACACCCGGCCCGACGGGCTGCCGCACCGCACGCTCTTCACACAGCCCGAGGACCTGGCGCTCGCCGAGTGGGAGGTCGACCTGGCCTTCGGCGGTCCGAGCGGCCCGCCCGAGGTGCCCTACGCCGCCCTCGGCGGAGCACCGCGGGACACCGGCCCGGCGGACGGCACCCGCACCGGTGTTCCGGCCACGGGCGACACCGACGACGTGGACGCCCTGCTCGCCGCCACGGGACCGGAGCAGACGCTGCGGCGCACGTACACCGAGGGCGACTCGGCGGAGCACGCCCGGCGGCTGCTGCGCCGCGCCGCGAACCCGAGCGCGCCCGGCGACGAGCTGCGGGCCCGGCTGCGCGCGGCCATCGCGCACGACATCAGCATCGTCACCCGCCGGAGCACCCTGGTGGCCGGCCGGCAGGTGTCCTGGTCGCTCTACGAGCACGCCTTCCTGCTGCTGGACGGCACCGAGCTGAGCCTGTGGGAGATCGACCACACCAGGACGCCGACCGGCAACCCGGTGTGCGAGGTCTACACCTCGCAGGACGCGGCCCTCGACACCGCCGTCCGCCGTATCGAGGCGGGCTGACCGCCTTCCCGAAAGGACCTCCCGGCGGACTCCCGCCGCCGTACCGGCGTCCCGGATCCCGCGCCGCCCACCCGGCGGGACCGCCGGTCCGCCGGACCGCCGCCCCTGCGGAGCCGGTCAGCCCGCCGCCGTGCGGGCCCGCGCGGCCCGCGCGACGGCCGCGGCCAGCTCCGGGGCGCCGATCAGCTCCTCGTGCGTGCCCGGACTGCCGCACGCGAAGGCTCCGGAGACCGCGCCCGCGAGCACGCACTCCTCCAGGGGCGCGCCGGAGAAGCGGCGGTGCAGAAAGGCCGTCAGGAAGGCGTCGCCCGCGCCGTTGCTGTCCACGACGGGCCGCTCCGGTGCCACGGCGGGGAAGCGTCGCGGCACCGGCTCGCCCCGCTCCAGGACGTGACAGCCCGCCGCGCCGTCGGTCGCCACCACGAGGGAGGCGCGGCCCTCGGCGAGGATCCGCCGCATGACCTCGGGTATCCGCTCCCCCACGGCCGCGGCGCTGAGGAAGACCAGATCGGCTCCCAGCGCCCAGGGCAGCGCGGAGGCCTCCTCGCCGTCCCAGGCGTGCAGGTCGGTGGAGACGGTGCGGCCCAGGCGTACCGCGTCAGCGAAGACCGGCTCGGCGTGCGCGGAGCGGGATATGTGCACGTGCCGCGCCCGCTCGACGTGGGGCAGGTAGAACTCCCGCGGCAGCCGCAGGTCGAGCGGATGGCGGCCGTCGTAGAAGGAGAAGCGGCGGCCCTCGCGGTCGACCAGGTTGACACTGCGCGGGGTGCCGGCCGGGGCGGGCAGATGGTGGAAGTCGAGCCCGGTCGCGGCATACCGCTCCAGGATCATCCGGCCCTGCACGTCCTCGCCGAGGAAGTCGATGAAAGCCGTGGCCAGGCCCAGGGCGTGGAAGCCGAGCGCCACCCCGTTGCCCGAGTGCGCCACGTAGTCCCTGATCGGCGGGACGGAGCGCGAGTCGCCCTCCGGCACCCCCAGTTCGTCCACCAGCACGATCGTGTCGACGCCCGTACCGCCGACGACCAGTACGTCGTACGCCGCGCCCTCCGCTGCGACCGCCATGGCTGTGCTCCCCCCGCTTCCCGGCCGGCCTCAACCTGACCGGCCGTGCTGAAACTTACAGAAAGATCTTACCGAGCCACCCAAGCCCCGGCCAGGCCCGCGCCCCGCCCTGTGGACAACTCCCTAGGCCCCGCCGGAGCCAGGCCCTCGGGCTACGACCGGTGCTCGGACCGGCGCTCCGGCTCCGCGTCCTCCGTCAGCACCAGCACCGACATCCGGGACAGCGGCGGCACCGGGCCCTCGCGCCCGGCCCGGGCCCAGGCGACGGTCAGGGTCAGCCGGATCATCCGCCGGGCGGCGTGCAGCAGCAGTGCGGCGAGCGGGAGTTCGGCCACGGCGGCGGTGATGATCGAGACCGCCAGATCGCCGCTGTTCCAGTCCAGCACGATGTCGAACCACGCGTCGCAGCACAGCAGCGTCGCCGTGGCGACGGCCCAGGGGATGAAGATCTGCAGCCGGCGCCACGCGCACACCGCGGTGATGCCGAGCAGCACGATGAGCGCGCCGTCGAAACCCACCCAGGCGTAGCGCCAGTTGCTCACCGTCCGGTGAGTGGGCAGGCTCACGTAGAGATAGCCGATCCAGGGGATGAGGAAGAGAAAGCTTCCGGTGATGACGGCCAGCAGCACGCGGCGCATGTGGCGCACGTGCGGGTCGTCCGGCGAGGGCACCTCGGGCAGCATGCGGCCACTCTGCCCCATCGCCCACCACCGCACCGGCGGCCCCACGCCGGGAAGGCGGAGAGCCCGCCCGCCGGCGCGGTGCCGGCGGGCGGGCTCGTTGCGCGGTCCTCGCCCGAGGCTGAGGGCGGAGGAGCCGCGGCGCGCGGCCCGGGGGCGGTCCGGGGCCGGCGCGGGTCCGCCAAAGGTGCGGCGCGGAGCCGCAGCGGGAGCCGGGCCCGCCACGGACCCGGCCCCGTCCCGGCTCAGTGCGGCAGCACCGCCGGGTTCGCGTTGTGCAGCAGTTCCAGCGCCTGCTGCGGGAACCACTTGCCGGCCGCCGGGTCCTGGTAGCCGCGCTCGGGGTCGTTGGGGCCCGCCGTGCCGCGGGTGCACTGGCCGTCGGACTCACCCGGGATCTTGACCCAGAGCTTGGCGTCCTGGAGCGGGTCGCCGGTCTTGAGGGTCGGGCGGGCGCCGAGACCGCGGCCGGGCGGGTTGCACCAGTCCTGGGCGTCGGAGTAGACGCCGGCCGGGGGCGTCCACGGGCCCTGGCCGTTGCGGCTGGTGTCGGCGACGTAGTGCTTCATGGCGGCGGGCGCGGTGTGGACGTTGGCGTCGATCCAGGTCTGGGCGTCGTTGACGGGCCACCACTGGTTGGGGCAGGCCGCCGCGTCGCCGCCGCCGGAGACATAGGCGAGGCAGGACGAGACGAGCTTGCCGTACCAGGCGATCTCGCTGTCGGAGCGGTAGTTGGAGATGTTGAGGTAGAAGCCGGTGGCGTCGTCCACGCCGCCCGCGACGAGCCGCGGGACGATGTCGTTGATGCTGTGCCAGCCGCTGTGCCCGGCGTCGAGGTAGACCTTGGTGCCGGCCAGCGGTTCGAGGGCGTCCACGGCGTAGTGGATCTGGTCGTAGCGCTCGGCGGTCTTGGTGCCCTGGGCGTCGTCCATCCCGCAGTCGGAGGGGACGAGCGCGAGCGAGTCGGGCTCCAGGACCACGTCGGCGGGACGGTTGCCGATACCGGCCTTCACCGCGTCGATCCAGGCCTGGTAGTCGGCGGTGTTCGCGGCGCCGCCCGCGGAGTACTGGGCGCAGTCGCGGCCGGGGATGTTGTACAGCGCGAGGACGGGCAGCTGGTGGCGGCGGGCGGCCGCGCTCACGGTCTTGTCGACGGCGGCGCGGGTGGCGGCGGGATCGGTGCCGCCGTCGAACCACACGGCCTGCGGGGTGAGGGTCATCGCCAGCAGCCCGGCGGCGTCCTTGAGCTTCAGGTGCTTGGCGAGGTCCAGGATCTGCGCGTTCGCGTCCGCGTTGGCCGGCGGGGTGAACAGCGTGGTGGGGGCGGCTGCGGGGTGGCCGGGCGCGGTGGCGTGCGCGGGCACCGCGGCCGTGACGGCGGCGAGTGCGGCGGTCGCGGCGGCGACGGTGAGCGTACGGGTACGGGCGCGGGCGCGTGCGGTCATGCGGACGGGCTCCTCGGTACTCCTCGGGCACAGGACACGGTGACCGCCGAGGAGCGCTGCCCGGCATGGGATGGGAGCGCTCCCACCGGCGGTTGAAGGAATTAACTCCTCGCAGCACTACCGGCGTCAATCCCCTGTGCGGGCTTCAAGAAGTGAAGACCTCGAAGCCCGCACAGGGTCGGGGCCGGGCACAGGCGCGAGCCGCGGTCCCCTACTTGAGGGCCCCCGTCACCAGGTCGATCCGCCAGAAGCGCTGGAGGGACAGGAACAGGGCGATCACCGGCAGCACGGACAGCAGGGTCCCGGTGATCACCAGTGAGTAGAGCGACGCCTCCGCCGCGCCGTGCCGCAGCAGGCTGTAGAGCCCGACGGTGAGCGGGAACTTGTCGTCGGAGGTGAGCATCACGAACGGCAGCAGGAAGTTGTTCCAGATCGCGATGAACTGGAGCAGGAAGACCGTCACCAGTCCCGGTCCCATGAGCCGCAGGCCGACCGAGACGAACAGCCGCCCCTCCCCCGCCCCGTCGATCCGCCCGGCCTCCAGCAGCGAGTCCGGCACGGCGGACTCCGCGTAGATCTTGCACAGGTAGATGCCGTACGGGTTGAACAGCTGCGGCAGCAGCACCCCGACCAGGCTGTCGGTCATCCCCACCTTGGACAGCAGCAGGTACTGCGGCACCGCGAGCACGATCTGCGGGAGCAGCACCCCGGCGAGGATGGTGTTGAACAGCGCGGTCCGCCCGCGGAAGGTGTACTTGGCCAGCGCGTAACCGGTGGCCGCCGATACCAGCGACGCCAGCACCCCGCCGACGGTGGCGTAGAGGAAGCTGTTGAACATCCAGTGCCAGAAGATGCCGCCCTGGTAGTCCGACAGGTCACGGATGTTGTGCACCAGGCCGAGGTCGAGCGAGGGGGTGTAGGTGTCGGTCGAGAACAGCTTGGTGCTCGACTTGGTGGCCGCGACCAGGATCCACAGGGTCGGCACGACGCAGTAGAGCGCGCCGAGCACGAGCCCGGCGGTCGGCAGCACCGCGATCCGCCGCGGGCGCCGGGCCGCGCCCGGGGCGGCGGCGGTACGGCCGCGGGCGGCGGGGGCCAGGGAGGGGGCGGTCATGCGGACTCCTGCTGGACCCGGGTGTGGATGAGGCGGGCGGTGACGAAGGACACCGCGAGGGCGGCGGTGGTCAGGACGACGGAGGTGGCGGCGGCCGAGTAGATGTCGGAGTTCCCGAACGCGTCGTCGTAGATCTTCATGAGCGGCACCCAGGTGGACGACACCGCGTTGGACAGCGGCTTGAGGGTGTTGGGCTCGTTGAAGACCTGGAGTGCGGCGAGGACGGTGAACAGCGTGCACATCACGACGGCGGGCATCACCATCGGCACCTTGATGCGCCGTACGATCTGCCACTCCGAGGCGCCGTCGAGGCGCGCGGACTCGTACAGCTCGGCGGGCAGGGCGCGCAGCGCGGTGTAGATGACGATCATGTTGAAGCCGACCGCGCCCCACACCGAGACGTTGGCGACCGAGAAGTAGACCGCGACCTGGCCGAAGAAGTCGGCGCGGTCGCCGCCGATCGGGCTGGTGGCGGGCAGGTAGAGGAAGCCCCACATGAGCGAGGCGATGACGCCGGGCACCGCGTACGGCAGGAAGATCGTCAGCCGGGTGGCGCGGCGCAGCCGGGTGCCCTCCAGGTCGAGCAGCACCGCGAAGAGCAGCGCCAGCCCGACGGTCGCGGGCACGGTGATCGCGCCGAGCGCGAGCATCCGCACCACGCCGGACCACAGCTCGGAGTCGCCCAGGACGTCGCGGTAGTTGGCGAGCCCGGCCCAGACGGTGTGCGTGCCGCCGCCCAGCAGGCCGCCGTTGACCTTGCGGCGCTGGAAGCTGAGCAGGAGCGCGTAGCCGCCGGGGGCCACGACGAAGCCGGCGAAGAGCAGCACGGCGGGCAGGACCAGCAGGTAGGGAAACCCGCTGGTCCGGCGCGCGGGAGGAACGTGGCGTGCCATCAGCCGACCGTGAATCCGAGCTTCTTCATGTCCGCCAGGGTCGCGCTCTGCATGCCGTCGAGCGCGGCGCCGAAGTCGCCGCCGGACTGCAGGGCCTTGCCGAAGCCGTCGGTGTAGCCGGTGAAGGTGACGGTGACGTCCGGGCCCCACATCGGGAAGCTGCGGGCGGCGGGGGCGACCTTCTTCACCTCGGCGTAGAAGTCGGGCTGGTTGGGGAAGAACGCGGGCGCGGCCTGGAGCACCGGCAGGGAGCGGCCCGCGGTCGCGGCGGGGTAGACGTTGATCTGCTTGACCTGCTCGGTCACGGCCGCGTCGTCGGTGTTGAGCCAGGACGCGAAGGCGGCGGCCTCCTTCGGGTGCTCGGAGTCGGCGGTGACGGTGGTCGCCGAGCCGCCCCAGATGCCGGTGGCCGGGTCGCCCGCGGTCCAGGCGGGCAGCTGGGCCACGGCCCACTTGCCCTTGGTCGCGGGGGCGATGCCGCCGAGCTGGGCGGGGGCCCAGGCGCCGGAGATCCAGGTGAGCAGCGTGCCGTCGTTCATCTGCTTGTTCCACTGCGGGGAGAACGAGGGGTTCTTGGCGACGCTGCCGTCGCCGACGAGCTGCTGCCAGTAGCCGGCGACCTTCTTGGTGGGCGCGTCGTTGATGTTCACCTTCCAGATGTCGCCGCTCGCCGACCACCACTGCGCGCCGGCCTGCTGGGCGAGCCCGGTGAACCAGCCCGGGTCCGCGGCGTCGAAGTTGGTGAGGTACGCCTTCGGGTCCTTCGCGCGCAGCGCCTTGGCCGTCGTCGCGAAGTCCGCCCAGGTCTTCGGGACGCTCAGGCCGTACTTCTGGAAGAGGTCGGTGCGGTAGAAGAGCATGAGCGGGGCGACGTCCTGCGGGACGCCGTAGACCTTGCCCTGGAAGACGGTGCTCCGCAGCGTCGCGTCGTCGAACTTGGTGACGGTGTCCTTGGTGTAGTCGGTGATGTCGGCGACCACGCCCTTGGACACCAGCGCGGGCAGCGACTGGTATTCGACTTTGGCGATGTCGGGGCCGTTCTTCGCCTCGTGGGCGGTGATCATCTTCGCCACGAGCTGGTCACCGCCCGCCGGGTTGGAGAGCTTGACCTGGATGTCGGGGTGGGTGGTGTTCCACTTCGCCACGACCTTGTCGATGTTGGGGTCCCAGTCCCAGAAGGTCAGGGTGACCTTGCCCTTGCCGCCGTCCGTCCCCCCGGGCCTGCCGTCCGCCTTGTCGCCGGAGCCGCCGCCCCCGCACGCGGCCGTGGCCAGCAGCAGCCCGGCCGCGAGGGCCGCGGCCGCGCTCGCGCCCGCGCGCCGTCTTCTCGGTGTCACGCTCATGGGGTGTCCTCAGCTCTCTGTGGTGGCGGGCGCGGCGGCCCAGTCGGGAAGGGTCAGTGGGGTGCGCTGGAGGCCGATCCACTGGCGCCGGGTGAAGCCGGGCATCTGGTTGTCCGCGCCGTGCCGGGCGTGCGCGTCGTTGACGTGCACCTCACCGGCGTGCAGCTGCTCCGCGACGGACAGGCCGCGTACCAGGTCGCGGGTGAAGACCGAGTTCATCAGCATGGGCAGGCCGTTGGTGAGGGCCACCGCCTCCGCCTCGGTGTCGACGACGGTCACCGGGATGACCGGGCCGAAGATCTCCTCGCGGAAGGCGGGCATGTCCGCGGTGACGTCGGCGAGCACGGTGGGCCGGTAGAACAGCCCGTCGTACGTGCCGCCGGTCAGCAGCCGGGCGCCCGCCGCGAGCGTCGGTTCGACGATGCCGCGGTGCACCCGGTCGCGCTGCGCCTCGCTGATGAGCGGGCCGAGCGCGGTGCCGGGGGTGAACGGGTCGCCGACGGTGAGGGCGGCGGCCCGCCGGGTCAGCGCGTCGAGATAGGCGTCGGCGACCTCGCGCAGCACGATGTGGCGGCTGGCGCTGATGCAGGTCTGGCCCTGGAACTCCAGCGAGGCGATCATCGCGCAGCCCGCCGCGAGGTCGATGTCGGCGTCGTCGAGGACCACGAAGGCGTTGCTGCCGCCGAGTTCGAGCCGGATGTCGCGCAGCTCGCCCGCGGCGGCGCGCTCGATCGCCAGGCCGACCTCGCGCGAGCCGGTGAAGTCCAGCATGTCCACGCCCTGGTGGCGGGCCAGCGGCCAGCCGGCGTCCGGGCCGTCGCCGGTGACGACGTTGAGGACGCCGGGCGGCAGCCCCGCGTGGTCGGCGGCGGCCGCGAGCACCTGGCCGCCGATCACCGGGGTCAGCTCGGCGGGCTTGAGCACCACGGTGTTGCCGAAGGCCAGGCCCGGGGCGAGGGCGCGCATCGCCAGGTTCATCGGGTAGTTCCACGGTGTGATGAGCCCGAGGACCCCCAGCGGCACCGCGCGCGACAGCGACAGCTTGCCCGCCTTGTACGGCGGCAGGATGTCGCCGGCGTTCTCGCTCGCCTGGACCGCGGACAGCGTGAGCTGCTTGATGCTCGTGCCGACCTCGTCCTCGGCCTTGGCCCGCACCCCGCC
This sequence comes from Streptomyces sp. NPDC021224, assembly GCF_044332905.1. Taxonomy (NCBI): domain Bacteria; kingdom Bacillati; phylum Actinomycetota; class Actinomycetes; order Kitasatosporales; family Streptomycetaceae; genus Streptomyces; species Streptomyces sp. NPDC021224. The sequence continues at coordinate 199,724 of NZ_JBIRPW010000004.1, forward strand.
GGTCTCGCGCATGCTGAGTTCGACCAGGTCGGCGAAGTGCGCCTCCAGGTAGCCGCACATGGCGCGCAGGTACGCTGCCCGGTCCGGTGCGGACAGCGCGGCCCAGCCGGGCTGCGCGGCCCGCGCGGCGGCCACCGCGCGGTCGATGTCGGCGGCGCCGCCGCGGGCGTAGCTGCCGAGGGGGCGGCCGGTGGCCTTCTCCTCGACGACTGCGGTCGCTCCGGAGGCGGCGGGCACGAAGGCGCCGTCGATGTACAGCCGGCCGTCGCCGGGTTGGGAGGGCATACGGGCTCCAGGGTGCGTACGGGGAGGGTGGCGGAGCATCGTCCGCCCGCTTTTTCTGCGACTTAAACTAAGTAGAAGCGAATGGGGGGTCAACGGTCGTGACACAGAAATTTCCGCGATGTTGCCGCCCGGTGCGCGCGAACGGGCGCGAGCGGCACGCCCCGGGAACCCTTCAGCCCGGGTGACGGGACGTCAGAAGCGCTGCGGCGTCGATGGGTTGACCGGCCGGGCCGGGCTCGTCACGGGTCAGCGCCCGCCGGCGGTGAGGAGTTCGTGCACCGGCAGCGTCGCGGCCCCCAGCGCGACCTGCTCCGGGCCCAGCCGCCCGAGCTCCAGCACCGTGCGCCCGGCGAGGTAGTCCAGGGTGTGGCGGCGCATCGCGTCGCGCACCGCGGGCAGCACCGCGGGGCCCATGGCCGCGCTGACCCAGCCGGAGAGGATGACCCGGTCGGGGCCGAGCAGGTTGACGAGGTTGGCGACGCCGATGCCGAGGTATTCGGCGGTGCCGCGCAGGGTGTCGGCCGCGGGGCCCGGCCGGGCCGCGTCGGCGACCAGAGCGGCGAGCCGTGCCTCGGTGTCCGCGCCGCCGCCGGTTCCGGGGCGGGCGGCGGACGGCTCCGGGAGGCCCGCGAGCCGCCCGTAGCGCTCCAGGATCGCGTCCGCGCCGACGTATGCCTCCAGGCAGCCGCGCGATCCGCACCGGCAGGGCGCGCCGCCGGACTCGACGACGGTGTGGCCCCACTCGCTGGTGGTACTCGTCACCCCGCCGGGCGAGCCGGTGGCGACCGCGGCGCCGACGCCCACCGCGAGCAGGCCGACGATGGCCCGCTGCGCCCCCCGGCCCGCACCGCGCCACATCTCGGCCTGGCCCAGCGTGCGCGCGCAGTTGTCGACGTGCAGCGGGGCGGCGACGTGCGGGCGCAGCAGCGCGCCGAAGGGCACGTCGGACCAGCCGAGGGTCGGCGCGTGCACCAGGCCGTCCGGCAGCACCGCGCCCGGCACCCCGACACCGACGCCGAGCAGTGTCGCGGGGTCGGCGCCCGCCTTCGCGGTGACCTCCTCGACGCCGGCCCGCACCAGCTCGGCGAGCACGCCCGGGTCGGGGCGGCCCTCGTCCATCGGGTAGGTGGCGGTGGCGACGGTGTCCAGCGTCCAGTCGAACAGCCCGACCTGGACGTGCGTCTCGCCGATGTCGACGCCGACGACCTGCGCGTACCCGGGGCGGACTTCGAGGAGCGTACGGGGCCGGCCGCCGTCGGAGTCCAGCAGCCCGGCCTCGGCGACCAGGCCGTCGGCGACCAGGTCGGTCACGACGTTGCTGACCGTGGCGGAGCTGAGCCCGGTGGCCTTCATCAGGTCGAAGCGGCTGGCCGGGCCGTGCAGATAGAGCCTGGTCAGCACCGACGTGCGGTTGATGCGCCGCAGGTCCCGCGTCGTCCGGCCCACCTCACGTGTCACCGGGCTCCCCCTCAAGCTGTCGGTCCCGGCCATCCGCGCGCCTTGCCGGTCCCACCGCGGGACCCGCCCGGCGGGACCGGGGGCGCGTCCGGACTGCACGGCGCCCCAGGGAATCGCTACGACATGGCACATAGTGCCAGATCGCGGCTGCGGCGCCGCCGCTCGGGGAGCGCTCTCCCGGATTTCGGCGCCGGTCCGGTGTGACGGGAACGGGCCGGGACACCCCCGCGGCGGGGCGGCCCGGACCCGTCTCCCGGCGGCTCAGACCCCGAGGAGCCCGGCGAGCGCCCCGGCCGTCGCCGGGTGGCGGGCGACGAGGGCCGCGCCGTCCGCGCCGGGAGCGGCCGCCGCCCAGCCGTCCTCGCAGCCCAGCAGCTGCGCGAGCGCGTCGCACGCCGCCGGATGGGCGGCGAGCAGCGCGGCGCCGGGCGCGCCCGCGGGCAGGAGCGCGGGGGCGGGCTCCGCCAGCCACGGCGGCACCCATGCGTCGAGGGCCGCGAGCCTGCCGGGGAAGATCCGCCCGGCCTCCCGGATCAGCAGCGGGGCCAGTTCCGCGCCACCGGAGCGCAGCGTTCCGATCAGCGTCGGCAGCCACGGCAGCAGCACCGGGTCGGGCAGCACCGCGAAGGCGTCCGACACCAGCTCCACCACGAAGTCCGCGAGCTGTGGAACGGGCTCCAGGGCGTGCAGGAAACCGCTCAGGTAGCGCGGGTAGGCGGGCACCACCAGCGGGTTGCCCAGCAGCCCGGAGCAGCGGGCGCGCAGCTCGGCCCGGGTCAGCCGGCCGAGGTGGAGCTGCGCCGCCCACAGCAGCGCGACCCTGGCCGGCTCCTCCGGGTGGGACTGCGCGACGGCCAGCTCCAGCTGGGTGCGGTCGCAGCCGAGCGACAGCGCCAGGCCCTCCATGCCGAACAGGAAGCCGAGCGTCGCGGCGACCTGCCGCACGGTCGCGTCCTCGTCGGTGAACGCGGTCGGCAGCAGCGTGCAGTAGTGCGCGTAGCCGGTCTTGACGAAGGACTCGATCCAGCCGGGCAGCGTCGGCTCGCTGGTGCGGTAGTACGCGAGCAGCCGGCGGACCCGGCGCAGCACCTCGGGCGCGCCGTCCACGGTGCGCTCGGTGGCCAGCACCTCCAGGGCCCGGTTGCCCAGTTCGTCGGCGAGGCGGCGGCCGCGCAGGTGGAGCGTGGCGTCCTCGACGGCCTGGAGCACACGGGCGGTCGTCGCCTGCGGCCCGTAGGCCTCGCGCCGCAGCCGCTGTTCCAGCACCTGTTCAATGCTCACGCCCTCGTAGCCCAGCTCGATCAGGGCCCGCTGGTGGGTGCCGAGGGCGAGGTCCCAGGACTCCTGGATGGGCTGCTCGCCGAGCCGCCGCTCGCCCATGATGGGGCGGGCGGTGCCGGGCGGCATCAGGTGGCGCAGCATCCACAGCACGTCGGAGCAGGCCTTGAGCTCCGGCTTCGACGCCATGTCCAGCAGCGCGCGCTGCACGCCGCGCTGCTGGAGCTTCAGGCCGAGCGGGGCGAGCCGGTCGTGGACGTCGCGGGCGAGCGGCGGCAGGGCGTCGTAGCCGACCTGACCGATCCGGTCGCCGCCCATCATGATCTCGACGATCCGGCGCACGTCCCGGCGGCCGGGCACGGAGTCCTTCTCGATGCAGGTGACGGCCGCGTCCTGGAAGTCGTACGGCGTCGGCCTGGCCCGGTCGCGCATCCCGGCCAGCAGGATCGAGGTCTCGAAGACGGCGATGGCGTCGGCGGTGGAGGCGAGGTAGCCGTTGCGGCGGGCAGCGCGGACGACGTCGACGCTCCAGCCGAGCAGCTCCTCCTCGTCCAGCCCGTCGAGGACCGGCGGGCGCCGCAGGAAGCCGCTGAGCCGGTCGGCCGCGGCCGGATCGGGCACGGGGACGACGGACTTGGCGGTTCCTGCGGACTTCGCGGACTTCGCAGCCTTGCTGCCGCCGGTCTGTCCGGCGAGCCGGAAGGGCCGTACCCGGCTGCGCTTGACGTTCTTCGCCCACTGCGTCGCGGCGATCGACACCGAACCGCCGGCCAGCCCGAACTGCGCCTCGATCGCCGCGTGGCTGGACGGGATCAGGCCGTACTGCCAGGTGCTCGCGCTGGGCGGGGTGATCTCGAAGGTGTCGCTGCCGTGCACGCCGAACTCCGGTACGCGGCTGGCGGCGTGGAAGGCGCCGCAGACGTAGAGGCAGTCGGCGGGGTCGGTGCCGGTGGCCGCCAGGTGCTCGCGCATCCGCGTCCACATGTAGCGCTCACGGTCCTCGTCCACCCGCACACGGCCCGGGTCGCCGGGCGCGAGGCGCCGGAAGAGGCTGCCGATGAGCAGCATCACCTGGCGGTACGTGTCGTGGTCGCTGTCGCCGAGCGGCACCTCGACGTACTGGTGCCACCACTCCGACCAGTGCCGTACCCGCCCGTGGTGCAGCAGGTGCTCCTCCAGTTCGGCGAAGCGCGGCCGCAGGTCGCCGACCTCGACACCGACGGCGTCCCCGTGCAGCGCCGCCTCCTCCTCGGGGGCGGGCGCGTCCGGGTCGCCGGCGGGCCCGGCGGCGGGGCGCGGGCCGTCCGGCTGCCACTGGAAGACGTGGTCGCACGACCGGTCGACGAGCACCAGCTCCACGCCGGGGGTGTCCAGCGCGTACGCGATCGCCTGGTACTCGGCGGACGCCTCGGTGATCGGGGCGACGACCGACAGCGGCGCCCACTCGGCGGGGAAGCCGTCGACCTCGCTGGCGAAGGCCTGCACCGCCACCGGCAGGCGGCAGTTGCGCAGCTCGGTGAGCAGCGGCGCCATGTCCTCGCACAGCTCCAGATAGACCACCTTGGGCTGCTTCTCGCGCAGCCTGCGAGCCATGGCGACCGCGGAGGCGGGCGAGTGGTGGCACACCGGGAAGATCTCCAGCGGCTCGCGCACCGCGCGGCCGACGTCGTCGACGATGCCGAGCAGGATGCCCTCCAGGGCGTCCGGCCCGTCCGCGAACTCAGCGGCGGCCTGCTGGAGCTGGCCGCGCAGCGCGTCGAAGGGCGCTGCCTCCTGCGCGGCGCTCACGACAGGGTGGCTATCGCGTCGCGGCCGCCGTCGAGGAATTCCGGCCACGAGCCGCCCTGGTCCTTGCTGCGCGGCTCGACCACGCCGTGCAGGTACTTGTTGAGGATCGCCAGATCCTCCGGTTCGCGCCGGGCCAGCGAGCCGACGAGGGAGGCGGCCAGGGTGCGGGCGGTCAGGCTGCGTTCGCCGAAGAAGGTGCTGTGCAAGATGGCGTCCTCCAGCACGCCGATCTGCTCGGCGGTGGACAGCGCCGACTCCAACTTCTCGTCGTCGCTGCCCGCGGCTGCGGCCGAGGCACGCAGGTCGGCGAAGCTCTGGAGCAGCACGTCCAGCAGCGTGGGCGGCACGTCCAGGTCGATGGAGTGACGCCGGAGCAGTTCCTCGGTGCGGAAGCGGACGATCTCCGCCTCGCTCTTCTTGTCGGTCACCACCGGGATGCGGACGAAGTTGAAGCGCCGCTTCAGGGCCGACGACAGGTCGTTGACACCGCGGTCGCGGCTGTTGGCGGTGGCGATGACCGAGAAGCCCGGCTTGGCGAAGACGATGTTGTCGGCGGTGCCGTCCGCCCCGGCCTGCGCGGTGTCGCCGCCCAGTTCGGGCACCGAGATGTACTTCTCCGACAGGATGGAGATCAACGCGTCCTGCACGTCGCTGGTGGCGCGGGTCAGCTCCTCGAAGCGGCCGATCGCGCCGGCCTCCATCGCGGTCATGATCGGCGAGGGAATCATCGAGTCGCGCGACTGACCGCTCGCGATGACCTGCGAGACGTTCCACGAGTACTTGATGTGGTCCTCGGTGGTGCCCGCGGTGCCCTGGACGACGAGCGTGGAGTTGCGGCAGATCGCCGCGGACAGCAGCTCGGCGAGCCAGCTCTTGCCCGTGCCCGGGTCGCCGATCAGCAGCAGGCCGCGGTCGGAGGCGAGGGTGACGATCGAGCGTTCCACGAAGCTGCGGTCGCCGAACCACTTCGGGGCGATCTCCCGGTCCAGGCCGTCGGAGCGCTCGGAGCCGAGGACGAACAGCCGCACCATCTTGGGCGACAGCCGCCAGCTGAAGGGCTTGGGGCCGTCGTCGACGGACTCCAGCCAGTCCAGCTCCTCGGCGTACTTGATCTCCGCGGGCGCGCGCAGCAGGTCGGACATGTCAGGGCCTTTCTCGGAAAAAGGAGGGAACGCATGAGGGTGCCGTGGACGCGGCGGGAGGGGACGGGCCGGACCTGGACGGTCAGGTGAGGAACGACTTCAGCTCGTGGACGAGCTTGCGTATGTGGCCGGACAGCACCGGCGTGCCCAGGTCCTTGAAGCGCTCGCGGAACCACGGGTTGACGCTCCCGCGGCCGGCGCTGGTCACCGAGCCGACCGGGATGAACCGGGCGCCCGAGCGGTGGACGGCGGCCATGCTCTCGAAGAGCACTTCGCCGCGCCATTCGTAGAAGTCGGAGATCCACACCACCACGGTGTTGCGCGGCTCGGCGATCAGCGGCTGGGCGAGCGCCATGGCGACCGTGCCGTCCGTGCCGCCGCCGAGGTTGGTGCGCAGCAGCGTCTCGAACGGGTCGTGCACCCACGGGGTGAGGTCGAGGGCCTGCGTGTCGTACGCGATCAGGTGCACGTCGACCTTGGGCAGGCCCGCGAAGATCGAGGCCAGGATGGTGCAGTTGACCATCGAGTCGACCATCGAGCCCGACTGGTCGACGACCACGATCAGCCGCTGCGGTGTGGTGCGGCGGGCGGTGTGCCGGTAGTAGAGCCGGTCGACGTAGAGCTTCTCGTCCTCCGGGCTCCAGTTGGTGAGGTTCTTCCATATCGTGCGGTCCAGATCCAGGTTGCGGAAGACCCGCTTCGGCGGGATCGACCGGTCGATCGCACCGACGGTGGCCTTCTCCACCTGGGTGCGCAGCACCTCGGCGACCTCGTCGACGAAACGGCGGATCAGGGCCTTGGCGTTGGCCAGCGCCACGCCCGACAGGTTGTTCTTGTCGCGCAGCAGCTGCTCGATGAGCGACATGCTCGGGGTGAGCTGCGCGGCCAGCCGCGGATCGGCCAGCACCTCGCGCAGCCGCATCCGCTTGACCAGATCGGCCTCGATCGCCGCCAGGTCCGGTCCGATCGACGGGACGAGGCGGCTCAGGTCGGGCGTGCCGTGCCCGCCGCCCGTACCGGTCGGGCTCACACCGGGGCCCGCCGCGGAGCCCGTCGCCCGGCCGCCGCGCAGCTCGCCGGGGCGGCAGCCGAGGGCGCGCTCCAGCCAGCCGGCATCGGCCTGCCAGCGGGCGAGCTGCCCCGCGGTGACGGCGCCGCCGCCGGTCGCGAAGACGTTGAGCAGCACCTTGGAGACCAGGGCGGCGCGGCGCACCTCGGCGGCGCGGTCCCGGCCGTCGTCGGGGGCGTCCTCCTCCCTGCCGGTGTCCGCGTCCTCCTGTTCGGGTGCCCGCGGGACCATCAGGCCGTCGAACTCGGCGGCCAGTGCGGGATGGCGCTGCACCAGGGTGTCGACGGAGACCTGCGGGTCGAGGAGGGCGGCGGGCAGGCCGATGTCCTCGACGACGGCCAGGCTCGCGGACTCCAGGGCCGGCTGCTCCTCCTGGTCGAAGAGCCGGGCGAGCAGCCGCCAGTAGACGACCTGCCGCCGGGCGTCGTGAGCGGGCTCGGGGACTGGGGCGGGGGCGGTGTGCTGGTCGGTCATTTCCGCAGCAGCCTTCCCGCGCGCTCGCGCAGCGCCGCGGCGGCGTCGGTGGCGGCCTTCTCCGCCTTGACCCCCGCCTTGTCGGCCGTACCGCCCGCCCAGGCACCTGCGTGCAGCGCGACGGGCTTCTTGCGGACGACGCTCTCGACGGCGAGCGGCTGGAGGCGGAAGGCTCCCGCGTCCCAGCGCAGCAGGCCGATGCACGCGGCGGACGCCGCCACCGCTTCCGGTGTCAGCGGGCCGGCGACCGGGACGCGGTCGGTGTCGACCGGCAGCTGGCCGCCCGCGAAGGTGAAAAGCAGGCCCCGCTCGTCGTCCCGCGCGGCCGTGTAGCCCTCCACGAAGACCGGGACGGCGATACGCGCGGGGTGCCGGTCGAGCGGCGCCGTCGCCGTATCGGCCGCGGCGGGCAGCGCGACCCTGGCCGTGCTGAACGCGTCGGCCGGCTCCCCCGGGCGGGCGCACGCGTCGTCCCAGACCAGATCACCCTCGGCCGAAAGCGGCATCCCCGTGACGTCAACGCAACGGCCCTCGCCCGCCGCCGCCAGCAGCGACATGTGCGGGCGCAGCAGCTGCCACAGGCCCGCGCCCACCACCGTCTCCGGCTTGGGCGCCGACACGCTCGCCCGCACCAGCAGCGCCGCGGACCCGTCGGCGGGCTCGAACACCGCGTGCACCTGGGCCTGCACGGCTGTGGCGTGCTCGTGCAGATCGACACCCAGCGGCAGCAGCCGGCCCGTCGCCCGGCCCCCCGCGGGCGCCCCCGTGGCGCCGGGCAGCGTCAGCAGCAGCGCGCGCGACCACAGGTCGGCCCAGCGGCGGGCCGGGACGCGCTCCAGGGCGGCGCCGGGGCAGCACGCCGCCAGCTCGTCGGCGAATCCGTCGAGCAGCGCGGCCAGGCGGCGCAGCGCGGGGTCGGGCAGCAGCGCTGCGACGACCGGCGCGGCGCCCGAGACGACCTCGTGGTCCATGCCGCTCCAGCCGCAGCGGGCCAGGTCCGACAGCCAGGCGCGGGCCGCCGCCAGGACGTTCAGCGTCTGCGGCGCGCCCGGCTCCGGGCGGACCGGCTCGGCGGCGGACCGGCCCGTCGCCTCGGCGACGCGCGCGGCCAGCGCGTCGTGCACCGAGCCGAGCAGGGCGGTGCGGCCCGCGGCGAGCGCCACGAAGTGGTCCTCACCGGCCGTACCCGCCGCGGCCTTCTCCGCGGCCTCGGTGACCTTCCCGGCCAGCGGCGACCCGGCGAGCGCACCGGCCAGCGCCGCGAGCCCGGCCGCCTGCGCGGGCTGCGGCCGCATCAGGCCCGCGGCCAGCGCCCCGTCGAAGGCGTCGACGGCGGCCAGCGCCTCGTCGAGCCCGTCGATCCGCTCCGCGAGCACGTCCACCCGCATCACGCCACCGCCCTGGTCGGCGGGAACCACTGCATCTCGGGCAGCGGCGCGGTGGTCGGCGCCAGCTCCAGGTAGCTGAGCTGGCGCAGGAAGCGGCTGAAGACGGAGGCGGCCGCCGACGAGTCGGCCTGCTGCGGGCGGGCCTGCTCCATCGGGGTGAGGACCGCGTCGGCCTCCGCGCCCGCCGCCACGGGGTCGAGGCGCATGTAGCGGGCGACACGCTGCGCGCCGTACTGGAGGACGGCCTCGCCGACGAGCGCCCGGATGTGGTTGCAGAACATGCCGCGCGCACCGCCGCAGGGGCGGTTGTTGTTCGTGCTGCAGGTGAAGGCGAAGGAGCCCGCGGCGACCGACGAGACGTAGACCCGCGCGATGTCCGAGCCGCTCGACACCACTCCCTGCAACCGCCCGTCGGCCAGCTCGACGAACGGCACCTTGGCGAGCTTGCGCGGACTCGCGGGCGCCACCACCCGCACCGTGCTGGATTTCCCCCAGTCGGGCTCCCACTCGGACAACGCGTCATCTCCTCTGCACACGCCGGGATGTTGCGCGCCGGACCGGCGCGACACCACAGACGGTAGGGGGAGGGTCTGACAATGCCGATCTTGAGCAGGGGGGCGCCGCCGTCGGCCCCGGTGGGGACGGGCGTGGGGTGGGGCGCCCCCCGCTGTCAGGGGCGGGAGGCGCCCCGGTCCGGGTGGCCCCCGGGGTGACGGGCCGTCAAGGGGCCAGCGGCGCGGAGAGCGGCTGCCGGGCGGCGGAGGGACCCGCGTGCAGCACGTACGGGCCGGGACGCGGCACCCAGCGGGCGTCGGCGGGCGACCGGCGCAGCAGCGCGCGCGGCTCGATCCGCACCTCGGCGACGGCGGATTCACCGGGCGCGGCGTGCACGGCGGCATAACCGGCGAGCCGCGGGCCGCCGTCGTCGTGGTCGTCCGGACCGGTCGTCAGATACACCTGGACGACCTCGCGTCCGCCGCGGCTTCCGGTGTTGCGCACCGTCACCAGGGCCGTCGCCCCCACGGATCCGGCCGCGTCCGGCGGCTCCGGGCGCACCTCCAGCGCCTCGTAGGACCAGGTGGTGTAGCCCAGGCCGTGGCCGAACCAGTACGCCGGTTCGGCGCCCGCGCGGCGCCAGGCGCGGTGGCCGACGTACGGCCCCTCCGTGTAGCGCAGCACGCCCTCCTCGGGGGTGGTGGCGGGCAGCGGCGCGCCCTCGGCGCGGGCGGCCCAGGTGGTGGGGAGCCGCCCGCCGGGCTCGGCGCGGCCGAAGAGCACGTCGGCGAGCCCGTGCCCGGCCTCCTGCCCCGGGAACCAGCACAGCAGCAGCGCGGGAGCGCTCTCCCGCCACGGCAGTTCGACCGGGCCGCCCGCGTTGACGATCACCACCGTGCGCGGGTTGGCGGCGGCCACCGCCGCGACCAGCTCGTCCTGGCGGCCCGGCAGCGCGAGCGAGGTGCGGTCGGCGCCCTCGCTCTCGATCTCGTCCGTGGTGCCGACCACGACGACCGCGACGTCCGCAGCGCGCGCGCATGCAACGGCCTCGGCGAAGGCCGCGCCCTCCGCGGGACGCGGCGCGTCGGCCGCCAGCGCCACCGCCAGGCCCTGCTCCGGCAGCAGCTCCCGGGTGGCGACCAGGTGCAGCGCCTCGCCCGCGACCGCCTTGCGCACCGCGGTGCGGAAGGACGGCGCCACGTGCACATACGTCGGGTCGTCGGACTCCGGCCGCACCACGGTGTCGATCAGCGGTTCGCCGTCCACGTGCAGGGTGACCGCGCCCAGGCCCACCACCGACAGCCGCCACTCCCCCGGGGCGGCGGGTGTGAAGTGAGCGCTGACCTCGACGAAAGCCGCGGTACGGGCCAGCTCCGGCGCGTCGCCCGGCTCCAGGACGCGGCCGCTGAGCCGGTGTTCGGCGCACACCTCGGTGCCGTCGGCGGCCAGGTAGCGCACCAGCACCCCGGGTTCGCCGGTGCGCGGGTCGCGCGCGTTGCCGGGGTGCAGCGGTGTCGGCCGGGTGCCCAGCCGCACGCCCTCGGCGTACACGACCTCGGTACCGCTGCCGGAGAGCGCTTCCCGGATGCCGTCCAGCGGTGACACGACCGCCTCCGGGAAGACGCCCGCGCTGCCCCCGCCCTGCACCCGCGCGGCGGCCGCGTTCGGCCCGATCACCGCGAGCCGGGCCAGGCCGCCGGACACGGCACCGGCACCGGCACCCCCGGACGCCCCCTCCACACCGGGAGCCGCGGACCCCGCCGATCCGGGCGCCCCCCGCACGCCCGGAGCCACGGACCCCACCGCCCCGGACCCCACCGACCCGGACGCCCCCTCCACGCCCGGAGCCACGGACCCCGCCGACCAGGACGCCCCCTCCACGCCCGGAGCCACGGACCCCACCGCCCCGGACCCCACCGACCCGGGCGCCGCCGCCAGAACCAGCGGCAGCAACCCGCCCTCGTTGCGCAGCAGTACGCAGCCCGCGGCCACCGCCCGGCGGAGCAGGGCGCGCGGTTCGGCGGGCGCCGGGGCGGGCGGCGGTGGCGCGACGCCGTCCAGCGCACCCACCCGGGCGGCGAGCCGCAGCAGCCGCCGCACCTTCTCGTCCACCAGCTCCTCCGGCACCCGGCCCGCGCGTACGGCCGCGAGCAGCGGCTCCCCCCACAGCGGGTGCGGGCCGGGCATCGCGAGGTCCTGCGGGGCGAGGGCAGCGGGCTCCGTACTGCGCACCGCGCCCCAGTCGGAGACGACGACGCCGTCGAAGCCCCAGGCGCCCTTGAGGGGTTCGGCGAGCAGCGGGCTCTGCGACATCGTGACGCCGTTGACGCGGTTGTAGGCGGACATCACGACCCACACCCCGGCGCGCACCGCGGCCTCGAAGGGGGCGAGGTAGACCTCGTGCAGGGTGCGCTCGTCGACGCGGGCGTCCAGGGTGAGGCGGTCGGTCTCGGAGTCGTTGGCCACGTAGTGCTTCGCGGTGGCGGCGACCCCGCCGTCCTGGACGCCGCGGATGTAGGCGGCGGCGGTGCGGCCGACCAGGAGCGGGTCCTCGGCGAAGCACTCGAAGTGGCGGCCCGCGGCGGGGGTGCGGTGCAGGTTGAGGGTGGGCGCGAGCAGCACGTCGATCCCCTTGCGGCGGGCCTCGGCGGCGAGCAGGCCGCCCAGCTCGGCGACCAGCGCTTCGTCCCAGGCGGCGGCGAGCGCGGTCGGGGAGGGCAGCGCGAGGGCGGTGTCGCGCTCGTCCCAGCGCTCGCCGCGGACGCCGGCCGGGCCGTCGGAGAAGCCCATGGCGCGCAGGCCGACGGCGGGTTCCGGCGCGGTGCGGAAGGTCGCGGCGCCGGACAGCAGCCGGATCTTCGCGGGCAGGTCGAGCCGGGCGACGAGGGCGTCGAGCCGCTCGTCGGTGATCGCGGCCGCGGGTACGGCCGCGGCCGGTGCGGCGGCGGTCGCGGGTGCGGTGGCGGGCGGCGCGGGCACGGGCCCTGGGGTGATCATGGTCATCCCTTCATGGCCTTCCGTGCGGCGCCGCCCGCGGCGTGACGGCCCATCGGCAGGAAGGCCGCGGTGAGCGGCAGGCTGGGGACGAGCGGTCCGGGTGACGAGAGGGTGCGGGAGAGCGCTCTCCCGCAGCCGTTACCTTGGCCGCCCACGGACCGGGTGTCAAGTCCCGCCGCACCCCGCCGACCACGCCCGCAAGGCCCCGCGGGCCCCAACACACCACGGCCCCACCACCCGCCCCACGAGCGGCCGTTCACGTCGTATCCCTTGACACCCCGGAAACGTTGAGGCAACCATCGGGGCCACTGAGAGAGCGCTCTCCCAGATCCCGTTCCCCCATCTCCGCACCCCGGTTCACCCCCTCACGGGGCCTCCCCCACCGGCCCGCCCTCGGGGCCGCCCCCTCTCCTCCCTCCCCACCCCCCACCGCTGGAGTCCGTCATGAGAGCGTCACCCTCGGCACGCTCGCGGGCCGGAGCCCTGCCTCCGCCGCTGCGTGCCGCCTTCCTGCTGCTGGTGGCCACCGGCCTCGCGCTCTACGCGCTCGCCGTCCCGGCCGCCCCCGCGCACGCCGCCGACGCCCTGCTCTCCCAGAGCAAGCCCGCCACCGCCTCCTCCACCGAGGGCGCCGGCTACCCGGCCACCGCCGCCGTGGACGGCGACCCCGGCACCCGCTGGGCCAGCGCCTGGGCCGACCCGCAGTGGCTCCAGGTCGACCTCGGCGCCTCGTCCACCGTCAGCAAGGTCGTTCTCACCTGGGAGAACCCGGCGAAGGCCTACCAGATCCAGGTCTCGGACGACGCCGCCCACTGGACGCAGATCTACGCCACGAGCGCCGCCCCCGGCGGCACCGAGACCGTCACCGCCTCCGGCACCGGCCGCTACGTCCGGATGAACGGCACCGCGCGCAGCAACGGTTACGGCTACTCGCTGTGGGAGTTCCAGGTCTACGGCACCGCGGGCACCGGCGGCGGCAACGGCGGCAGCACGTCCGGCGGCGCCACCGGCGGTGGCGACGGCGGCGCGAACGGCGGCAGCACCGGCACCCCGCCCCCGGGCAACTGGACCACCCTGTGGAGCGACGGCTTCGACGGCGCGGCCGGCAGCAAGCCCGACGCGGGCAACTGGATCACCGACACCGGCACCGCCTACCCCGGCGGCCCGGCCGGCTGGGGCACCGGCGAGGTCGAGACGGCCACCGACTCCCCCGCCAACGTCGGCCTCGACGGCAGCGGCCACCTCAACCTGACCGCCCTGAAGTCGGGCAGCTCCTGGACGTCGGGCCGTATCGAGACCAAGCGCACCGACTTCCAGGCCCCGGCCGGCGGCCGGCTGCAGATCGCGGCGACCCTCAAGCAGCCCGACGTCGCCAAGGCGCTGGGCTACTGGCCGTCCTTCCGCGCGATGGGCGCGAGCTACCGCGGCAACGTCAACGTGTGGCCGGCGGTCGGCGAGAGCGACATCATGGAGGACGTCAACGGCCGCAGCCAGCTCTCGGCCACCCTGCACTGCGGGACGGCCCCGGGCGGCAACTGCGCCGAGTACAACGGCCTGACCAGCGGTCTCGCCACCTGCACGGGCTGCCAGAGCGGCTACCACACCTACTCCGAGATCATCGACCGCACGACCTCCGACGAGCAGATCCGCTGGTACCTCGACGGCAACCAGGTCTGGCAGGTCAGCGAGTCGCAGGTCGGCGTGTCCACATGGGACGCGGCCGTGCACCACGGCGTCTACCTGGACTTCAGCCTGCGCATCGGCGGCTCCTACCCGAACGCGGTGTGCGGCTGCACCTCGCCCGCCGACGACACCTCCTCCGGTGGCGCGCTGAGCATCGACAGCGTCACGGTGTCGCAGACCACCGGCAGCGCGCCGTCCCCGCTGACCGACCCGCCGGTGCCGACCGGCGCGAGCAACGTGCACGTCACGGGCTCCCAGGGCAACTGGCAGCTCACGGTGGACGGCAAGCCGTGGCAGGTCAAGGGTGTGACATGGGGTCCGTCCGCGACGACCGCGGACGCGCACATGCGCGACCTGAAGTCGATGGGCGTCAACACGCTGCGCACCTGGGGCACCGACGCGAGCAGCAAGCCGCTGCTGGACTCGGCGGCGGCGTACGGGATGAAGGTCGTCAACGGCTTCTGGCTCAACCAGGGCGCGGACTACGTCAACGACACCGCGTACAAGACCAACACCCTCAACGACATCAAGAACTGGGTCAGCACCTACAAGAACCACCCCGGCGTGCTCATGTGGGACGTCGGCAACGAGGTCATCCTCACCACCCAGGACCACTACTCGGGCGCGGCGATCGAGCAGCAGCGCATCGCCTACGCGCAGTTCGTGGAGCAGGTGGCGCAGGCGATCCACGCGATCGACCCGAACCACCCGGTGACGTCGACCGACGCGTGGACGGGCGCGTGGCCGTACTACAAGCAGTACACGCCGTCGCTGGACCTGTACGCGGTCAACTCCTACGGGGCGGTCTGCAACGTCAGGCAGGACTGGGTGTCGGGCGGTTACACCAAGCCGTACATCGTGACGGAGTCCGGTGAGGCGGGCGAGTGGGAGGTGCCGAACGACGCGAACGGGGTGCCGACCGAGCCGACGGACGCGCAGAAGCGCGACGCGTACACCTCGGCGTGGAACTGCATCGTCGGGCACACCGGTGTCGGGCTCGGCGCGACGATGTTCAACTACGGCGAGGAGAACGACTTCGGCGGCATCTGGTTCAACCTCCGCCCGGAGGGCTGGAAGCGGCCCGCGTACTACTCGGTCGCCAAGGACTACGGCGGCTCGCCGCAGGCGAACACCCCGCCGTCGATCGGCTCGATGACGCTGTCGAACAGCGCGTCGGTGCCCGCGGGCGGCACGTTCACGGTGTCGGCGAAGGCGACGGACCCGGACGGGGACCTCGTCCGCTACAACCTGATGTACTCCACCAAGTACGTGGACAGCACGACGGGCCTGCGCCAGGTGGGCTTCACGCAGACCGGCGACGGGCAGTTCACGGTGACCGCGCCCACCACGCTCGGGGTGTGGAAGGTGTACGTCTACGCCTACGACGGGCACGGCAACCTCGGGGTGGAGACCAAGTCCTTCCGGGTGGTGGCGCCGAAGGTGGACGGCACGAACGTGGCCCAGGGCAAGCCCACGACCGCCTCGTCCTACCAGTCCGACCCGACGGGCGGCTGCCCGTGCACGCCCGCGATGGCCACCGACGGGAACATGACGACCCGGTGGGCGAGCGAGTGGAGCGACCCGCAGTGGATCCAGGTCGACCTGGGCGCGCCGACCGCGGTCAAGCACGTGCAACTGGCCTGGGAGGCGGCCTACGGGAAGGCCTACCAGGTGCAGGTGTCGAACGACGGGAGCACCTGGACGACCGTGCGCTCGACGTCGACCGGGGCGGGCGGGGTGGACACCCTGGACGTCAGCGGCACCGGCCGGTACGTGCGGGTGACGATCACTCAGCGCGGCACGGCCTACGGCGATTCGCTGTACGAGTTCGGGGTGTACGCCTGAGCGGCGGACCCGGCTGAGCCGGGGCGGGGTGCGGCGGGCCTGTGGGGGGTCGCCGCACCCCGCTCCCCCGTTCCGGCACGGGGTGCCGATCCGTGCTGTGGCCTGCGCCGAAGGCCGGAGAGCGCTCTCCGGCCCATGGTATAACTGCACCCATGACGAGCAGCCGTCCGCCGGGGCCGCGCCAGCCCACCCTGGAAGACGTCGCGCGCTCCGCCGGGGTGTCGCGGGCGACGGTGTCGCGCGTGGTCAACGGGACGCGCAACGTCGACCCGGAGATCCAGCGGATCGTCCAGGAGGCGGTCGCGGCGACCGGCTACGTGCCCAACCGCGCCGCCCGCACCCTGGTCACCCGGCGCACCGACTCCGTCGCCCTGGTCTTCTCCGTCCCGGCGCACCGCACCGCCGACGACCCCTTCCTCGGCCAGGTGTTCAGCGACCCGTTCTTCGGCCGGGTGGTCGGCGGCCTGCTGACGGTGCTGCGCCCGCGCGGGGTGCACCCGGTGCTGATGCTGGCCGACTCCGAGGACGCGCGGCACACGCTCGCGGCCAACCTGCGCCAGGAGCACATCGACGGCGTCGCGCTGGTGTCGATAGCGCCCGGCGACTCGCTGCCCTTCCTGCTGACGGAGTCGGGCCTGCCGACGGTGCTGTTCGCGCGCCCGTCCACGCCGATCCCGATCAGCTACGTGGACGTGGCGCAGCAGGCGGGCGCGCGGCTCGCGGCCGAACGGCTGCTGGCGCGCGGCTGCCGCCGGATCACCACGATCGCCGGCCCCTTCGACTCCCCCGCGGGCCAGGACCGGCTGGCGGGTTTCCGGGAGGCGATGGCCGAGCACGGCTACGCGTACGTGCCCAGCGTGGAGGGCAGCTTCACGCAGGTCGGCGGGGAGCGGGCGATGCGCGAACTGCTGGAGCGCCACCCGGACACGGACGGGGTCTTCGTCGCCAACGACCTGATGGCGCAGGGCGCCCTGCTGGTGCTGCGCGACCTGGGCCGCCGGGTGCCCGACGACGTCGCCGTGATCGGCTTCGACGACAGCAGCGCGGCGCTGGCGTCCCGCCCGCTGCTGACCACGATCCGTCAGCCGGTCGAGGACATGGCGGCGGAGATGGCCCGTCTGCTGCTCGCCCGCATCGACGACCCGCGGCAGGACACCCGCTCGGTCATCTTCCGGACGACGCTGGTGGAGCGCGACTCGGGCTGACGGCGGGTTGCCGCAGGGGTGACGGACCCGCCGGTCAGCCGGCCGGGACGGCGATGGCCGTGACGAGCAGGCCGTCGCGGACGGCCCAGCGGCCGGTGAAGACGTCGGGGCCGACGCCCTCGGCGAGCAGCGGTCCGGGGACGAGGACGCGGGCGGTGTAGCTGCCGCGGTCGGGCGTGCCGGGGTCGGCGGCGAGCAGAAGTTCGGCCTCGTCGAAGCCGAGCATGCGGTGGTGGTAGGGATACCAGGCCTTGTAGACCGTCTCCTTGGCGCTGAAGAGCAGCCGGTCGAAGTGGATCCCGGGGGCCGCAGAGGCGAGTTCGGCGAGCCGGGCGCGTTCGGCGCCGGTCGCGAGGACGGCGTCCAGCACCCCTTCGGGCAGCACGTCGTGCGGCTCGGCGTCGATGCCGAGGGCGAGCATGTCGCTGGTACGGGCCACGGCCGCGGCCCGGTAGCCGTCGCAATGGGTGATGCTGCCGACGACACCGTCCGGCCACTGCGGGGCGCCGCGCTGCGGGTCGCGCAGGATCGGGCCCGGCGGGATGCCGAGCTGTCCGAGGGCGTCGCGCGCGCAGGCCCGGCCCGCGGCGTACTCGCGGCGCCGCTTGTCGACGGCGCGGGTGACGGCGGGGGTCTCCTCGGGGTGCAGCGGCGCGTGGTCCAGCTCGCCCGCGTAGGCGGCGCGGTGGAAGACGGCGTCGGGCAGGACGAGTTCGATCACCGGTGGGCCGCCTGCCGCCCGGCGAGGATACGGCGTGGGCCGGCGGGACCGCTCTCCCGGCGGCCCCACTCGCGCGGGTAGCCGAGCGAGACCTCGGTGAAGCGGACGCCGTCGCGCCAGATGACGCGCGGGATGTGCAGGTGCCCGTAGACGACCTCGGTGGCGCGGTAGCGGGTGTGCCAGTCCTCGGTCTGCTCGGTGCCGCACCACAGGGCGAACGACGGGTAGGTGAGGATCTGGGTGGGCTCGCGGTGCAGCGGCCAGTGGTTGGCGAGCACGGTGGGCAGCGACGGGTCCAGGGCGTCGAGCCGGCGGGCGGTCTCGGCGACGCGGGCCCGGCACCAGTCGTCGCGGCCGGGCAGCGGGTCGGGCTGCAGGAACATCTCGTCGGTGCAGACGATGCCGGCCTCGCGGGCCTGCGCGAGCGCCTCGTCCTTGGTGCGGGCGCCGGGTGTGCCGTCCCGCCAGGTGTAGTCGTACAGCAGGAACATCGGCACGATCGCGACCGGTCCCTGCGGGCCCTCCCACACCGGGTAGGGGTCCTCGGGGGTGATCACGCCGAGCGCGCGGGCCTGGTCGACGAGGTGGCGGTAGCGGCGCTCGCCGCGCAGCTGGACCGGATCCTGCGGGTGGGTCCACAGCTCGTGGTTGCCGGGCAGCCAGATGACCTTGGCGAAGTGGTTCGTCAGCGTGGTCAGCGCCCAGGTGATGTCCGGGGTCAGCTCGGCGACGTCACCGGCGACCAGCAGCCAGTCGTCCTCGTGCTCGGGCCGGAGGCGCTCCACGATCTGCCGGTTGGCCTCGTATCCGACGTGCAGGTCGCTGATCGCGAGCAGATGCGCCCCGTCAGAGCCTGTCATGGCGACTCCGTCCCCCGTGGTGCCGACAACAGCGCACCCGATTCTCCCAGAGCCGGACGCCGCGGCCAACCCCTACCGATCTTCGGGCGGTTCGGCGCGCCGCCGGTCCGGGGTCAGTCGCGGTCGACGAGCACGGCGCTGCCCTGGCCGACGCCGACGCACATGGTGGCCAGGCCGCGCCGGGCGCCGGTACGGGCCATGCGGTGCAGCAGGGTGGTGAGGATGCGGGCGCCGGACGCGCCGAGCGGGTGGCCGAGCGCGACGGCGCCGCCGTCGGGGTTGACCAGGTCGGGGTCCAGGCCGAGTTCGCGGACGCAGGCCAGCGCCTGGGCGGCGAAGGCCTCGTTGACCTCCACGGCGTCCAGGCCTGCCACGTCCCGGCCGAGCCGGGCGAGTGCCTTCCCGGTCGCGGGCACCGGGCCCATGCCCATCACGTCGGGGTGCACGCCCGCGCTGGCACCGGCGGCGTAGCGGCCGAGCGGCTCGACCCCGAGGTCGCGCAGCGCGGTGTCGCTGACCAGCAGCAGCGCGGCTGCGCCGTCGTTCATGGGCGAGGAGTTGCCCGCGGTCACGGTGCCGCCGGAGCGGAAGACGGGGGCGAGGGCGGCGAGTTTGTCGGCGGTGGTGTCCTCGCGGACGCACTCGTCGCGGGCGACGGTGACGCCGTCGGGCCGCGTCACGGGGAGGATCTCGGCGTCGAACCGCCCGGCGGCGCGGGCCGCGGCGGCGGCACGGTGCGAGCGCAGCGCGAAGGCGTCCTGGTCGGCGCGGGCGACGCCGTAGCGGGCGGCGACCTCCTCGGCGGTCTCGCCCATCGCCAGCACCCCGTGCAGGTCGCGCATCACCGGGTTGGTGAGCCGCCAGCCGAGCCGGGTGTCGTACGTCTGGAGCGTACGCGGCAGGGCCTCGTCCGGCCGGGGCAGTACGAAGGGGGCGCGGCTCATCGACTCCGAGCCGCCCGCCACCACGATGTCCGCCTCCCCCGCGGCGATGGCGCGGGCCGCCGCGGTGACGGCCTCCATGCCGGAGGCGCACAGCCGGTTGACGGTCGCGCCGGGTACGGAGTCGGGCAGGCCGGCGAGCAGCGCCGCCATGCGGGCGACGTTGCGGTTGTCCTCGCCCGCCTGGTTGGCGGCTCCCCAGTAGACGTCGTCGATCCGGGCGGGGTCGAGCGCGGGCACGTCGGCGACGAGGCCGCGGATGACGGTCGCGGCCAGGTCGTCCGGCCGCACGCCGGACAGGCTGCCGCGGAGTCTGCCGATCGCGGTGCGGCGGGCGGCGACGAAATGGATGGGGCGCATGGCTTCAAACTAGCAGTGCTAGTCGCTCCGCGGGGGCCTCCGGGGGCGGGCACCTTCGCGGCGCCGGGCGACGCCCCTCCGGCCCAGTGATCCGCGGCGGACCGGTCAGGTCGCCTCGTGGACGCGGAGCAGCAGGGCGTGCAGGGTCGCAGCCTCCTCGGGGGTCAGAGGGGCGAGGAGGGCGGACTGGACGGACTCGGCCTCGGCGACCTGGGCGGCGAGGGCGGCGGCGCCGGACGGGGTGAGGGTGACGCGGACGCGGCGGCGGTCGGCGGGGTCGCGCGTACGGGTGACGTGGTCCGCGGCGGTGAGGTCGTCGAGCACCTTCACCATGTCGCTGGGGTCGATCGTGAGGCGTTCCGCCAGCTCGCGCTGGGTGTGCGGGCCGAAGTCGGCGAGGGCGGCGAGCACCGCCATGTGCCACAGTCGCCGCCCCTGCCCGGCGAGTCGCGCGGTGAGCCGGCCGCGCGCGGCCTTGCCGGTCTTCGACAGCAGGTAGGTGGTCAGGGCGGTGAGGGTGGGGGGCGTCCCGGCGGCGGCCATGCGACCTATTGTAGGCTCACCCCAATAATAGGTCCGCACCCACTATTCGAGCGAGGCCACGATGGACGCACTCCACCCCCGCCTGCTGGTCGCCGACTTCGGCGCCGCCTTCCGCTTCTACGACGCCGTGCTCCCCCCGCTCGTCGGTGCCCGGCTGGCCCGCGGCTCGGCGGACGGCCCGTACGCGAGCTGGGACGTGGGCACCGAGGGCGTCCTCGCCCTCATCGAGCGCGACGCGCTCGGCGCGCTCGCCCAGGGCGGGAGCGCGGGCGGCGGCGCGAGCATGCTGGTCAGCCGGGTCGCGGACGTCACGGCGGGGTACGAGCTGTGTCTGCGGCACGGTGCCGCCTGCGTCGCGGGTCCGGCGGCGCGCCCGGAGTGGGGTCCGACGACGCGTACCGCCCACGTCCGGGACCCGGAGGGCAATCTGTGGGAGCTCCAGTCGTACTGATGCCGGCCGCCCGCGGTGCTACCGTCCGCCCATGCCCGAACTGGTCACGCCTGCACTCGCGTTGCACGCCTCGTGGCTCGCCGCCCGCGCCGAGTGGCCCAGGGGTGCGCACCAGGACGGTGTGGGCGCGCACCTCGTCCCCGAGGGCGATCTCGCCGACCTCGGGGTCTTCGCGGAGTGGGTCGGCAGGCTGCGGCGGCAGGCGGACACCTCCGTCCCGGTCGGCGAGGGGCGCGTCCACGCCACCCACTGGTGGATCGCCGAGGGCGGCACGTACGTGGGGGCGATCGATCTGCGGCACCGTCTGAACGACTTCCTGCTCGACGCGGGCGGCCACATCGGCTACAGCGTCCGGCCCTCGTTCCGCAGGCGCGGCGTGGCGACGTGGGCGCTGGGCGCGGTGCTGCCGCAGGCCCGCGCGCTCGGGCTGGAACGCGTCCTGGTGACCTGCGACGAGGGCAACACCGCGTCGGCCCGCACCATCGAGCGCAACGGCGGCGTCCTGGAGGACGTCCGCCCGACCGCCGTGGGCACCAAGCGGCGCTACTGGATCGCCCTTTGACGCTCAAAAGCGCGGCTGTCCCGCCCCGCGCCCGCGCAGCACATGGGCGGCGAAGCCCGCGGCCACCAGCAGCCAGACGGCGAAGGCGATCCACAGCAGCACGGTGCCGACCCCGTGCAACTGCCGGACGTGCCCGGCCTGCGCGGTGGACAGCGCGGCCACCGCGCTCATGCCGAGCGGGAAGACGGTCGACCAGCGCCTCAGGTCGTAGCGCGGCCGGGGGCGGAGCACCTCGCAGACGGCGAGCACGGCGTACCACGCGAGGTCCAGGCCGAGCAGCACGAAGGTGAGGACGCGCAGGGCGCTGTGCCCGGCACCGGTCCACTGCGGTGAGGCGGTGAGTTTGGAGGCGGCGAGGGCGGAGATGGCCAGCGCTCCCGCGGCGATCCAGTGGTCGCCGCTGCCGGTGAGGACCTGGCCGAAGTCGAAGCGGGACAGCGCCTCGACGTAGAGCACGACGCCGAGCAGGCAGGCGACGAGGGCGGCCCAGGCGAGCCAGTCGCCCTGCCCGGCCAGGGCGAGGGTCGCGGCGAGCACGGCGAGGGCCTCGGTCGCGACGCAGATGAGGAAGGCCGCGCCGGGTGCGGGCCGTTTCAGGTGCAGCAGCACCGACAGCAGCAGCCACGGCCAGGCGAGGGCGCTGAGCGCGAGCAGCGCGAGGGCGGTGCGCTGCGAGCCCAGCAGCGACAGCCGGGTGCCGAGGACGCAGGTGGCGGCGACGGCGGTGAGCGCGGGCGGGTTGGCGGAGGCCGCGATCCAGTCGGAGCGGTCGGCGAGCAGCCGGACGGCGAAGGCGAGGGCGAGCAGCACCCACAGCGCGGCGGCGACGGCGAGCAGGATGTCCGACAGCACGTCGTGGCCGAGCAGGTGCAGCCCGACCGAGACGATCCCGGTCGCCATGACGGCGGCCCCCGCCCCGGGCGGCACCGTCGCGAGCCAGCCGACGGCGCGGACGCCGGGGAAGGCGGCGGCGGTACGGGCCCGGGGTGTGGTCACCTCCGCATCGCAGCACACCCCGGCGTGGCACCGGTCCCGCCACGCCGCCCGGCGCCCGCGGGCCGTGCGGACCGGCGCGGCCCGCGCCCGCCGAACGGTGGACGTACGGCATGTCGGCACCCGCCCTCGGCGGCCCGTTTGTCCGGTGTTGCTAGCTTCCGAAGTCGTCGGCCGGGAAGGAACGCCATGCGCGCCAGCACCAGGGACACCGACACCGACACCGATCCGCCCGGCGGCGGCACCCCGCGTGAGGCCGGCGCCGCGCTCCTCGCCGCGGGGAGGTTCTTCCGGCGCGGGGAGACCGCGTCCGACCTGCACAGCGAGCACCTCAAGGGCGGCCGCGAGGGCGATCGCTTCTACCGCGACCGGTGGAGCCACGACACCGTCGTCAACTCCACCCACGGCGTCAACTGCACCGGCTCGTGCCGCTGGAAGGTGTACGTCAAGGACGGCATCATCACGTGGGAGACGCAGGCGACCGACTATCCGACGGTCGGCCCGGACCGCCCGGAGTACGAGCCGCGCGGCTGCCCGCGCGGCGCTGCCTTCTCCTGGTACACCTACTCCCCCACCCGGGTGCGCTACCCGTACGTCCGCGCGGTGCTGCTGGAGATGTACCGGGAGGCGCGGGAGCGGCTCGGCGACCCGGTGCTGGCGTGGGCCGACATCCAGGCCGACCCGGAGCGGCGGCGCCGCTACCAGCAGGCGCGCGGCAAGGGCGGTCTGGTGCGGGCGAGCTGGGACGAGGCGGTGGAGATCGTCGCGGCCGCGCATGTGCACACCATCGGGGAGCACGGCCCGGACCGGATCGCGGGCTTCTCGCCGATCCCGGCGATGTCGATGGTCTCGCACGCCGCCGGTGCCCGCTTCATGTCGCTGATCGGCGCCCCGATGCTGTCGTTCTACGACTGGTACGCGGATCTGCCGGTGGCCTCGCCGCAGGTCTTCGGTGACCAGACGGACGTGCCGGAGTCGGGCGACTGGTGGGACGCGGCCTATCTGCTGATGTGGGGCACGAACGTGCCCGTCACGCGCACCCCGGACGCGCACTGGATGGCCGAGGCCCGCTACCGGGGGCAGAAGGTCGTGGTGGTCTCCCCGGACTACGCCGACAACACCAAGTTCGCCGACGAGTGGCTGCACCCGCACCCGGGCACGGACGCGGCGCTCGCGATCGGCATGGGGCACGTGCTGCTGCGGGAGTTCTTCGTCGAGCGCGAGGTGCCCTTCTTCGCCGACTACGTGCGCCGCTACACCGATCTGCCGTTCCTGGTGACGCTGGCCGAGCGCGAAGGGGCGTACGTACCGGACAAGTTCGTGCGGGCGGCGGATCTGGGTGGGGACGAGGCCGGGCAGGACGCGGCGCAGTGGAAGACGGCGGTGTGGGACACCGCGTCGGGCGTGCCCACGGTGCCCGACGGGTCGGTGGGCTTCCGCTGGGCGGAGTCGGGGCAGGGGCGGTGGAATCTGGACCTCGGGGACATCCGCCCCGCGCTGACGCTGCTGGGCACGGCGGGCTGGGAGCCGGCCGAGGTGGCGCTGCCGCGCTTCGACACCGACGGCGGCACGCACGGCCAGGGCCGCGGCGCGGTGGTGCGGCGCGGGGTGCCCGCGGTACGGCTGCCCGGCGGGCGGCTCGTCACCACCGTGTTCGACCTGTTGCTGGCGCAGTACGGGGTGGGCCGCGACGGGCTGCCGGGCCGCTGGCCCTCGTCGTACGAGGACGGCGACACGCCCGGCACGCCGGGCTGGCAGCAGGCGCACACCTCGGTGCCGGCGGCGGCGTGCGTGCGCATCGCCCGGGAGTTCGCGCAGACCGCCGAGCGCTCGCGGGGGCGCTGCATGATCCTGATGGGCGCGGGCACCAACCACTGGTTCCACTCCGAGACGATCTACCGAACCTTCCTCGCGCTGCTCCAGCTGACCGGCTGCCAGGGCCGCAACGGCGGCGGCTGGGCGCACTACGTGGGCCAGGAGAAGTGCCGTCCGCTCACCGGCTGGGCCACGCTGGCCGGCGCGCTGGACTGGAGCCGCCCGCCGCGCCAGATGATCGGCACCGCCTACTGGTTCCTGAACACCGACCAGTGGCGCTACGACCACTTCCGCGCCGACGTGCTGGCCTCGCCGCTGGGCGAGGGGCGCTTCGCGGGCATGACGGGCGCGGACTGCCTGGCGCAGTCGGCCCGGATGGGGTGGATGCCGTCCTACCCGACCTTCGACCGCAACCCGCTGGAGCTGGCCGAGGGCGACGACCCGGTCGCGGCGGCGGTCGCCGAACTGCGCGCGGGGACGCTGGCGTTCGCGTGCGAGGACCCGGACGCGCCGCGCAACTGGCCGCGGGTGCTGACGCTGTGGCGGGCCAACCTGCTGGGCTCGTCGGGCAAGGGCGCGGAGTACTTCGCCAAGCACCTGCTGGGCACCCACTCGTCCCTCAACGCCACCGAGGCGCCGCCGGAGGTCCGGCCGCGTGACGTGGTGTGGCACGAGCAGGCGCCCGAGGGGAAGCTCGACCTGCTGCTGTCGCTGGACTTCCGCATGACGTCCTCGACGCTGCTGTCGGACGTGACGCTGCCCGCCGCGACCTGGTACGAGAAGCACGACCTGTCCAGCACGGACATGCACCCCTACGTGCACGCCTTCTCCCCCGCCATCGACCCGCCCTGGCAGGCGCGTACCGACTTCGACGCCTTCCAGGCGATCGCAACGCGCTTCAGCGAGCTGGCGGTGGACCATCTGGGCACCCGGCGCGACCTGGTGGCGACCGCGCTCCAGCACGACACGCCCGGCGAGACCGCCCAGCCCGGCGGGCTCGTGCGGGACTGGCGGAGCGGCGAGTGCGAGCCCGTGCCGGGCGTGACGATGCCGGGCCTGACGGTGGTGGAGCGCGACTACACCGCGGTCGGCGCGAAGATGGCGGCCCTCGGGCCGCTCGTGGAGAAGCTGGGCCTGCCCGCGAAGGGCGTGACGCTGCGTCCGGACGCCGAGGTCGAGAGCCTGCGGATGCTCAACGGCGCCGCCGCCGACGGCCCCGCGGCGGGCCGCCCGCGACTGGACACCGCGGCGAGGGCGGCCAACGCGGTCCTCGCGCTGTCGGGCACGACCAACGGGCGGCTCGCCGTGCAGAGCCTGCGCTCGCTGGGCGCGAAGACCGGGCAGGAGATGGCCCACCTGGCCGAGGACAGCGAGTCGCGGCGCATCACGTACGCCGACACCCAGGCGGCGCCGACCCCGGTGATCACCTCGGCGGAGTGGTCGGGCAGCGAGGCGGGCGGCCGCCGCTACAGCCCCTTCACGCAGAACGTCGAACTGCTCAAGCCCTGGCACACGCTGACCGGGCGGCAGCAGTTCTTCCTCGACCACGACTGGATGCACGAGCTCGGCGAGGCGCTGCCCGTCTACCGGCCGCCGCTGGACATGCACCGGCTGTTCGGCGAGCCGCGGCTCGGCCCCGGCGGGCAGCAGGAGGTGACGGTGCGGTACCTGACGCCGCACAACAAGTGGTCCATCCACTCGGAGTACCAGGACAACCTGCTGATGCTGTCGCTGTCCCGCGGCGGCCAGGTGATCTGGATGGCGCCGCAGGACGCGGACGCGATCGGGGTGCGCGACAACGACTGGATCGAGGCGGTCAACCGCAACGGGGTCGTCGCGGCGCGCGCGGTCGTCTCGCACCGGATGCCGGCCGGCACCGTCTACATGCACCACGCGCAGGAGCGCACCGTCGCGGTGCCGAAGGCGCAGAGCACCGGTCGGCGCGGCGGCGTCCACAACTCGCTGACCCGGCTGATCCTCAAACCCAGCCATCTCATCGGCGGCTACGCCCAGCTGAGCTGGGCCTTCAACTACCTGGGCCCGACGGGCAACCAGCGCGACGAGATCACCGTGATCCGCCGCCGCACCGCGGAGGTGACGTACTGATGCGGGTCATGGCGCAGGTCGCGATGGTGATGAACCTCGACAAGTGCATCGGGTGCCACACCTGCTCGGTCACCTGCAAGCAGACGTGGACCAACCGCCGGGGCATGGAGTACGTCTGGTTCAACAACGTCGAGACGCGCCCGGGCCAGGGCTACCCGCGGCGCTGGCAGGACCAGGACACCTGGCGCGGCGGCTGGAAGCTCAACCGGCGCGGCGGCCTCGCGCTGCGGGCCGGCAGCCGGCTGGCGCGGATGGCGAACATCTTCGCCAACCCGGTGCTGCCCGGCATCAAGGACTACTACGAGCCGTGGACGTACGACTACCGCAACCTGGTCAACGCCCCGCTCGGCGACGACTTCCCGGTGGCCGCCCCGCGCTCGCTGCTCACCGGCCGGCCGATGGAGATCGGGTGGAGCGCCAACTGGGACGACGACCTCGGCGGGTCGGTCGAGCACCGGGACGCCGACCCGCTGGTCGGCGGGAGCGGCGAGCGGGCGCGGCAGATCGCGGAGAAGGTGCGCTTCACCTTCGAAGAGACCTTCATGTTCTACCTGCCGCGGATCTGCGAGCACTGCCTCAACCCCTCGTGCGTCGCGTCCTGCCCCTCGGGGGCGATCTACAAGCGCGCCGAGGACGGCATCGTGCTGGTCGACCAGGACGGCTGCCGCGGCTGGCGGCAGTGCGTGACGGGCTGCCCGTACAAGAAGGTCTACTTCAACCACCGCACCGGCAAGGCCGAGAAGTGTACCTTCTGCTACCCGCGGATCGAGGTGGGGCTGCCCACGGTGTGCTCCGAGACGTGCGTGGGAAGGCTGCGCTACCTCGGGGTGATGCTGTACGACGCCGACCGGGTCACGGCCGCCGCCGAGACACCGGACGAGCAGGGCCTGTACGCGGCGCAGCTGGGCGTCTTCCTCGACCCGGAGGACCCGCGGGTGCGGGCGGCGGCCGAACGCGACGGGGTGCCGCTGGACTGGATCGACGCGGCCCGCCGCTCCCCCGTGCACGCGCTGATCAGCCGCTACCGGGTGGCGCTGCCGCTGCACCCGGAATACCGCACGATGCCGATGGTCTGGTACATCCCGCCGCTGTCGCCGGTGGTGGAGGCGCTCACCGAGAGCGGCTTCGACGGCGAGGACGCGGGCCACCTGTTCGGCGCGATCGACGCGCTGCGCATCCCCGTCGAATACCTGGCGGGGCTCTTCACCGCGGGCGACCCGGTGCCGGTGCGGGCGAGCCTGGACAAGCTCGCGGCGATGCGCTCGCACATGCGGGCCGTCAGCCTCGGCGAGGCCGACTCCGGCGCCGATTCGGACGCGGCGGACGCGGTCGGGATGAGCGGGCGCGAGATCGAGGAGATGTACCGGCTGCTGGCGATCGCGAAGTACGAGGAGCGGTACGTCATCCCGACCGCCGCGATGGGCGAGGCGCGCGGCCTGGAGGAGTCGGTGCTCGCACCCGGCTGCTCGCTCGACGGCGACGGCGGCCCCGGCATGGGCGGCGACGGCGGCAAGGGTCCCTTCGGCGAGGACTCCGGGCACCGGCGGCTGCCGCTGGTGAGCCTGGAGACCTTCCACGTCCTGCGCAGGCGGCAGACCGGCGACGACGAGGCGGCGGCCGGCACCTCCACGGGCAGGGCGGCACCCGGCGAAGGCGAGACCGAACGGTGAGGCCGCTGCGCAGGCGGCCCGCCGCCGGGCCCGCCGGACCCGCGGTGAGCCACCCCGCGGCGGTGCTCCACCAGGCCGCGGCCCGGCTGCTGACCTGCCCGGACGAGACGCTGCACACCGACCTCGTGCTGCTGCGGGCCGCGCTGCCCGAGGCGGGCGCGCCGGGCGCGCTGCTCGCGCCGCTGGCCGCGCACCTGGCGGCCGGCGAGCCCGCGGCGCTCGCCGCCGACTACGTGCGGGTCTTCGACTTCACCGGCCGGCACTGCCTGCACCTGACGTGGTGGACGGACGGCGACACGCGCCGCCGCGGGACGGCCCTGCTGCGCTTCCAGCAGGCCTACCGGGCGCGCGGGTTCACGCTGCGCGGCGGCGAGCTGCCGGACTTCCTGCCCGCGGTGCTGGAGTTCTGCGCCGCGACCCGCGACGACACGCTGCTGCGCGAGCACCGCCCGGCGCTGGAACTGCTGCGGCTCGCGCTGGAGGAGAGCGGCACCCCGTACGCGGCGGCGCTGCGGGCGGTGTGCGCGGCGCTGCCGGGCGCCTCGCCCGCGGACCGCGCGCAGGCGCTCGCGATGGCGCGCGGCGGTCCGCCGCACGAGGACGTCGGGCTGTCGCCGTACGGGCACCTGCGGCTGCTGCCGCTCCTGACCGGTGGCCCGGCCGCGGACGAGGACGCGTACGGAACGGAGATCCGACGGTGAACACCCTGCTGTGGGGCGCGCTGCCCTACGTCGCCTTCGCGTTGCTGGTCAGCGGACTGGTCTGGCGGCACCGCTACGACCGGTTCGGCTGGACGACGCGCTCCTCGCAGATCTACGAGTCGCGGCTGCTGTCGCTGGCCTCGCCGGTCTTCCACTACGGCATCCTGTTCGTGCTGGCCGGCCATCTGCTGGGGCTGTTCGTGCCCGCGTCGTGGACGGACGCGATCGGTGTGGACGAGCACGCGTACAACCTGCTGTCGCTCATCGGCGGCACCCTCGCCGGGCTGCTGGCCGTCGCGGGCATCGCGCTGCTGGTCTACCGGCGGCGCACCAACGCTCCGGTGCTGCTGGCCACGACCCGCAACGACAAGGCGATGTACGTCCTGCTGGTCGGCGAGATCGCGATGGGGCTGTACGCCAAGCTGTCGCACGCGAGCTTCGGCACCGGCTACGACTACCGGACCACCATCGCGGTGTGGGCGCGCAGCCTCTTCCGGCTCGACCCGCGCACCGACCTGATGGCGGGGATCCCGGTCGAGTTCAAGATCCACGCGGTGATGGGCATGGTGCTGATCGCGCTCGTGCCCTACACCCGTCTGGTGCACATGTTCAGCGCGCCGCTCCAGTACTTCTTCCGCCCCTACCTCGTCTACCGCAGCCGCGGCCCGCTGACCGAGCGCGAGCAGCCGCGCGGCTGGGACCGCCTCGGGGTGTGAGCCCGCGCCCGGGCCCGGGCGGTGCGGGGTCAGCGGCCGGGGGTGCGGCGGGCGGAGCCGCCGTAGAGCCGCTCCATCTCGCGCCGGTCGCGCTTGGTGGGGCGGCCGGTGCCGCGGTCGCGCACACCCATCGCGAGGACGTCCTCGCGCGGCGGCGGGGGCGGGCTGTTGTCGACGAAGCACTCGGCGGCGACGGCGGCGCCGACGCGCTTGCTGAGCACCTTGGAGACCACGACGACCCGCTCGCGCCCGGCGTGGTGCAATCGCACCTCGTCCCCGGGGCGGACGGTCTGCGCGGGCTTGGCGCGCTCACCGTTGACCCGCACGTGGCCCGCGCGGCACGCGGCGGCGGCCAGCGACCGGCTCCTGGTCAGGCGGACGCACCAGATCCAGCTGTCCACCCTGGCGCCGGCGCCCGCGTCACCGGTCACGCCCGCGTTGCCGTTCCCGTGCGGGTTGCGCTCTCCGTCCGCTGCCATGCCGCCGAGCCTAACGCGGCGGCGCCCCGCGTATCGCGCCCTTTTCCGGCGGGCACCGCGAGGGGCCTTCCGGCCGGGAAAAACCGGTAAGGGTACCCTTAGGTGGCCGACGGGTGAACTGGCGCGGAATTGTGGATTCCCTGCGCCCAGCAGCCGTATGACCCCGCCGGACCGTGCCTAGAGTGAGCCGCGCCCCGATCACTTGCACGAAACTGGAGGTCCGGTGTGTCCGCCGAACCCGACGGCATAGAAACCCCGCCCCCGCCCTCGGTCCCCTCCGGTCCGCGCTTCCGGCCGGGGCGGCGCCTGCAGGTGGGCGCCGCGGTCGTCGCGGTCGCCGCGGCGGTCACTGCCACCGTGCTGGTTGCCGGTTCCGGGGGCTCGTCGAAGGACGACACCAAGGCCGCCGCCACCGCACCGGCCGACGGGCTGCGGCACACGGCGATCGAGATCGCCCCCGGCACCTGCGGCAGCGGCTGGTCGGCGCCGAAGCCCGGCCGCCAGGTCTTCGACCTGCACAACACCTCCGACACCGCCTCCGAGGTCTACCTCGACGACCCGCGCACGGGGAAGATCTTCGGCGAGGTCGACGGCCTCGCGCCGGGCACCACCCGCCCGCTGACGGTGGACCTGGGCAGCGGCTCGTACGCCTTCAAGTGCCTGCAGAACGACACCGACGCCGTGACCGGCCCGACCGTCACGGTGCCCGGCAGCCTGCCGCAGGGCCCGGCCGCCGCCCCGGTCAACCAGCACGACCTCATCCCGCCGACGCTCGACTACCAGAAGTGGGTCGGCGGCCGCATCGACGAGCTGGCGGCGGGCACCACCCGGCTCAAGGCCGACATCGACCGCGGCGACCTGGCTGCGGCCCGCACCGACTGGCTGGCCGCGCATCTGGTCTACGAGCGGATGGGCGCCGCCTACGACACCTTCGGCGACGCCGACGGGCTGATCAACGGCACCGCGGCCCGTACCCCCGGCGCGGCGAAGGACCCGGACTTCACCGGCTTCCACCGCGTCGAGTACGGCCTGTGGCACGGCGAGTCCGCGGCCTCGCTGCGCGCCCCGGCGGCCGCGCTCGCGGGCGCGGTGGCCGGCCTCAGGGCGGGCTGGCCGGACCAGCGGATGGATCCGGCGGCGATGGGCCTGCGGGCCCACGAGATCATCGAGAACGCCGAGCAGTTCGAGCTCACCGCCCGCACCGACTACGGCAGCGGCACCAACCTCGCAACCGCCCGCGCCAACCTCGACGGCACCCGCGCGATCCTCGCCCGGCTGCGCCCGCTGCTGGTCCCCCGCGACCCCGCGGTCGCGCAGCTCGACGCGGCGCTGGACCGCGCGCAGAAGGACCTCGACGCGCAGCACCACGGCGCCGTCTGGACGCCGGTCGGCAAGCTGACGCTCGCCCAGCGCGAGCGGATCGACGCCGACTTCGGCGACCTGCTGGAACAACTCGCCCCGGTGGCGACGATCTTCGAAGTACGGAGGACGGCATGACCGGCACCGACAACGGCGGCGACCTGCGGCGGCGCGGTTTCCTGCGCGGCGCGGCCCTGGGCGTGGGCGCGGTCGGCGCGGTGGCCGGCGGCGCCGGCGCGCTGACCGGCTCGGCGGCGGCCGCGGCCCCGTCCGCGGCCCCGGAGGCCGCGCGCACGGCCTCCTTCCACGGCGCACACCAGGCGGGCATCGTCGAGGACGTCCAGGTGTCCACCGCCTTCCTGTCCTTCGACGTGACGGCCGCCGACCGGCGTGAGCTGACCGAGCTGCTGCACGCCGTCACCGAGCGGGCACGCTTCCTGACGGCGGGCGGCACACCGGCCCCGCTGGGCATCACCGACGCCCCTTCCGACAGCGGCACGCTGGGCCCGCGGCTGCCGAGCGACGGGCTGACGGTGACGGTCGGTGTCGGCGCGTCGCTCTTCGACGAGCGGTTCGGCCTCGCCGACCGCAAGCCGCTGCGTCTGACCTCGATGCCCGCCTTCGACGACGACGACCTGGACCCGGCGTGGTGCCACGGCGACCTGAGCCTCCAGCTCAGCGCCCCGCACACGGACACCGTGCTGCACGCGCTGCGCGACATCGCCCGGCACACCCGGGGCGGCATGCAGGTGCGCTGGCGGATGGACGGCTTCAACAGCCCGCCGCGCCCGAGCGGCACCCCGCGCAACCACATGGGCTTCAAGGACGGCACCGCCAACCCCGACGTGACGGACCCGCGGACGGCCGACAGCCTGGTGTGGGTCGGCGCGGGCGCCGAGCCCGGCTGGACGGCGGGCGGCTCCTACCAGGTGGTCCGGCTCATCCGGATGCTGGTGGAGTTCTGGGACCGGGTCTCGATCATGGAGCAGGAGCGGATGTTCGGACGCGCCCGCGACACCGGCGCGCCGCTGGACGGCAGCCACGAGTTCGACGCGCCGAAGTTCGCCGAGGACCCGACCGGCGACATCATCCCGCTGGACGCGCACATCAGGCTGGCCAACCCCCGCACCCCGAAGACCGACAGCTCCCGGCTGCTGCGCCGCGGCTACAACTACGACCGCGGCATGGACACCAACGGCAACCTGGACATGGGGCTGATCTTCGTCTGCTACCAGCAGGACCTGGAGCGGCAGTTCGCCGCGGTGCAGCAGCGGCTCGCCGGTGAGCCGCTGGTGGACTACATCTCGCCCTTCGGCGGCGGGTACTTCTTCGCGCTGCCCGGGGTGAAGGACCGCTCGGACTGGCTCGGACGTACGCTGCTGGGCTGACCGCGTCTCCCGGCCGGGCGTGTCGCACCTGGCCGGGCACCGGCCGTCACCGGTAAAAGAAGAGTCAAGCTTTCCCAAGGATTTACTGACCCGCTGTTCACCCTGCCGCCACCACCGGGCCGTTGTCATGTCGCGAACCGCCCGGACGATCTCGTTCGACACCGTGCACGAATCGACAGCGGCACGCGTAAAGCGCCACGTAGCGGAGGCTGAGAAAGCATGAGCACCACAGGCGGCGGTACGAGCAGGAGAAGGGGAGCGCGTCCGGCCCGCTGGGCCGCGTTCGCGGGGGCGGCAGCGCTCGTTCTGGCGGGCGGCACCGCGCCCGCGTTCGCCGACTCCAACGGCCACGGGAAGGGCAGCGGTTCCACCGCCACGCCCGTCAAGCACCTGGTCGTCATCTTCGACGAGAACATCTCGTTCGACCACTACTTCGGCAGCTACCCGGTGGCCGCCAACACCGACGGCACGAAGTTCACCGCGGCCAAGAACACGCCGAAGGACATCGACACCCTCAGCCACGCGGGCCTGCTGAAGAAGAACCCCAACCAGTACCAGCCCAAGCGTCTGACGCCCGACCAGGCCGTCACCTGCGACCAGAACCACAACTACGGTCCGGAGCAGTACGCCGCCAACGGCGGCAAGGCCGACCTGTACGTCCAGAACACCGAGACCAGCACCTGCTCGGGCGGCCTGTTCGGCGAGCCCGGCCTGGTCATGGACTACTACGACGGCAACACCGTCACGGGACTGTGGAACTACGCCCAGCACTACTCGCTCGGCGACAACTCCTACAGCACCGTCTACGGCCCCTCCACCCCGGGCGCGCTGAACCTGGTCTCCGGCCAGACGCACGGCGTGATCTCGGTGGACCCGGCCTCGGGCACGGAGAACCCCACGCAGACCGCCACGCCGGACGCGTACACGGTCGTCTCCCCCGACGCCAAGGGTGTCGGCACGGTCATCAACGACCCCGACCCGGCGTTCGACGACTGCTCGGACAACAGCCACACCAGCAAGAACGCGCTGGCCGTGATGCAGGGCAAGAACATCGGCGACCTGCTCAACGCGCAGAAGGTGAGCTGGGGCTGGTTCCAGGGCGGCTTCCGCCCGGCCACCGCGTGGGACGGCAAGCAGGGTGACTACGCCTCCTGCGCCGCCAGCACGCACACCAACGTGGCCGGCGCGTCCTCGGTGGACTACAGCCCGCACCACTCGCCGTTCCAGTACTACAAGTCGACGTCGAACCCGCACCACCTGGCGCCGAAGAACACCGCCGAGATCGGCCACGACGGTCAGGCGAACCACAACTACGACCTGACGGACTTCGACGCCGCGCTCAAGGCGGGCAACCTGCCGGCCGTCAGCTTCCTGAAGGCCGCGGAGTTCCAGGACGGCCACGGCGCCTACTCCGACCCGATCGACGAGCAGAACTTCCTGATCAAGGAGATCAACCAGCTCCAGCAGTCGCCGGAGTGGAAGGACACCGCGGTCGTCGTCTCCTACGACGACTCCGACGGCTGGTACGACCACGCCTACGCCAAGCCGCAGAACGGCTCGACGGACACCAAGGTCGGCTCCAACGGCAAGGCCACCGACAGCCCGGCCTGCCAGGCGGGCCCGAAGGCGGCCGGCGGCTACGCCGACCGCTGCGGCCCCGGCACCCGGCAGCCGCTGCTGGTGATCTCGCCCTACAGCAAGACCAACTCGGTCGACCACACCCGCACCGAGCAGACCTCGATCACCAAGTTCATCGAGGACAACTGGAAGACCGGCCGCATCGGTGACGGGTCCTTCGACGCCCGCGCGAACTCGCTGGACGGCGCCTTCGACTTCAAGCACCCGAACAACAAGCAGGTGCTGCTGAACGCTGACGGCTCGGTGAAGTCGGTCAAGCCGATCAGCAACAGCGGCAACGGCAACAGCAACGGGAACGGCGGGAGCAACGCCAACGGCGGCGGCAACGCCAACAGCGGTGGCAGCGGCCACGGCGGCAGCAACGGGCAGGGCAACAACGCCGACACCCAGACGCTCGCCGAGACCGGTGGCACCTCCCCGGCGCTGCCCCTGGGCATCACCGCCGGCGTCCTGCTGGTCGGCGGCGGCGCCCTCTGGTACGCCCGCAGGCACCGCAGCCGCACGGGCGCCGCGGCCTGACCGCACCCCGCGCGAGCGGCCCTGACCCGGCCGCACGGCTGAACCGGACCCCCTGACCCCGGTTCACCACCCGAGGCCGCCCCGGCACACCGCCGGGGCGGCCTTCGCACACCCACGGGCGCGGGCGCCGTGCCTTCGGGACGCCGCGCAGGGCGCCGGACGGCGGACCGGGCACACCGGGCGGGGCCGCGGGCGGCGGCGGCGGACGAGCGACCGTGCCGCCGGACGGCGGACCGGGCACACCGGGCGGGGCCGCGGACGGCCGCCCGGACGGGCCGCTGCGGCAGCCGGGTGGCCGGCGCCGCGTCGCAGCCGGGCGGGGCGGCGGAGCAGGCTTAGGGTCGCGCCATGGAGACCGCCGGATACCTGCCCGCGCTGCGCCGTGAGAGCGCCGCCCTGCGCGGCTGCCTGGCCGGCGGCGACCCGGCCGCGCCGGTCCCGCACTGCCCCGGCTGGACGCTGCACGACCTCGCGGGCCATGTGGGTGCCGGGCACGCCAAGGCGGTCACCGCGATCAGGGCCCGCCGCCCGGCGCACCGCTCGCCCGTACCGCCGCGCGAACCCGCGGCGCTGCTGCGCTGGTTCGACGAGCGCTGCGCGGCGCTGGGCACCGCCCTGGACGCGGATCCGGCCGGGCCCGCGTGGACCTTCCACCCGCCGCGCACGGTGGGCTTCTGGCAGCGGCGGCGCTGCCTGGAGACGCTGGTGCACCGCTGGGACGCGCAGCTCGCGGCGGGCGACACGCCCGGGCCGCTCGATCCGGAGCTGGCCGCCGACGGGGTTGCGGAGGTGCTGGACACCTTCGCGCCGCGGCAGATCGCGGTCGGCCGGGCGGCGGCTCCGCGCTGCGCGGTGGTCTTCGAGGCCACCGACACCGGCGGCTCGTGGACGTACGGGCCGGGCGCGCCCGCCGCGGCCGTCACCGGGCGGGCCGAGGACCTGCTGCTGATGCTGTGGCGGCGGCTGCCGGCCGGCGACCCGCGGCTGGTGTGGAAGGGCGACCGGGAGGCGGCGCAGGCGTCGCTGGGCGACCCGCTGGTGCCGTGACGGCGGGCCGTCGCTCCCCCCCGACTCCCGAAGGCGCGGAAGGGGACTTACCGCTTCCGCGTTCATGATCTGAAGGCGTCTCACGCTCCGGCCGCCGCCCGGCGCCTGGGCGAGCGAGGTGGGTACGGGGGACGGCGGCGCGGCGCGCCGAACACCGAGCGCGATACGCGCTGGTCAACGCGTCAAGTTCAACATCTGTCGCAAGTTACGGGCCATTTGCCGGACTTGTTGGCCCTTCACCTTTTCGCCGTAGCGGCTTTGTGCACAACTCTTGACATGGATGAAACACAGGGAGAAACATCGCCGTGTGTGTCGGGAGAGCGCTCTCATTTCCATCGGGTTTCCCCTGGGAGAGCGCTCACCGTAGCGTCCCCCGGCACCTGATGAACCGTCCGTGCGCGCACGCGTCCGGACACGCACCCTCTGCCCCCCACCTGTGGAACCAGGAGAGTTGCCCATGCTCGCTCCCCCCACCGGGACGGCCGCACTGAGATCCTCGGTGCTGTCGAACCGGCGCAAGGTGGCCGCGGCGCTGATCACGGCGCTGATCGCCTCGCTGCTGCTCTTCGTGCCCATGCGCTCGGCGCACGCGGCCGACACCCTGCTCTCGCAGGGCAAGACCGCGACCGCGTCCTCCACCGAGAACGCCGGCACCCCCGCCTCCGCGGCCGTCGACGGCAACACCGGCACCCGCTGGTCGTCCGCCGCGAGCGACCCGCAGTGGCTCCAGGTCGACCTCGGCGCCACGGACACCGTCACGTCCGTCACCCTCAACTGGGAGACGGCGTACGCCAAGGCGTTCCAGATCCAGACGTCGGCCGACGGCTCGAACTGGACGAACATCTACTCCACCACCACCGCGACCGGTGGCGTCCAGAACCTCACCGTAAACGGTTCCGGGCGCTATGTCCGGATCTACACGACGGCCCGCGCCACCCAGTACGGCGTGTCGCTGTGGGAGTTCCAGGTCTTCGGCTCCACCGGCGGCGGCTCCAACCCCGGCGCGGGCACCCTGCTGTCGCAGGGCAAGACCGCGAGCGCCTCCTCGACCGAGAACGCCGGCACCCCGGCCTCGGCCGCGGTGGACGGCAACACCGGCACCCGCTGGTCCTCCGCGGCCAGTGACCCGCAGTGGCTGCAGGTCGACCTCGGCGCCACCGCGACCCTCAGCTCCGTCACCCTCAACTGGGAGACGGCGTACGCCAAGTCCTTCAAGATCCAGACCTCGGCCGACGGCAGCAACTGGACCGACGTCTACTCCACCACCACCGGCACCGGCGGCACCCAGACGCTCAACGTCTCGGGCAGCGGCCGCTACGTGCGGATGTACGGCACGGTCCGCGCCACCGGCTACGGCTACTCGCTGTGGGAGTTCCAGGTCTACGGCACCGCGGGCGGCGGCGGCACGACCACCCCGCCCACCACGCCGCCCACCACCGACCCGGGCGGCCCGATCCAGGGCGGCGGCGACCTCGGCCCGAACGTCAAGGTCTTCGACCCGTCGACCTCGAACATCCAGGGCCAGCTGGACCAGATCTTCCAGCAGCAGGAGAGCAACCAGTTCGGCGACGCCCGCTACCAGGTGTTCTTCAAGCCCGGCACCTA
This sequence comes from Streptomyces sp. NPDC021224, assembly GCF_044332905.1. Classification (NCBI taxonomy): domain Bacteria; kingdom Bacillati; phylum Actinomycetota; class Actinomycetes; order Kitasatosporales; family Streptomycetaceae; genus Streptomyces; species Streptomyces sp. NPDC021224. Next base: position 237,305 of record NZ_JBIRPW010000004.1, read on the forward strand.
CAACGGCCTCAACGACCAGGTCGGCTTCTACACCTCGGTCTCGGGCCTGGGCAAGAACCCCGACGACGTCCAGATCAACGGTGACATCACCGTGGACGCCGGCTGGTTCAACGGCAACGCCACGCAGAACTTCTGGCGCTCGGTGGAGAACCTGGCCGTCAAGCCGGTCAGCGGCGACGACCGCTGGGCCGTCGCGCAGGCCGCGCCCTTCCGCCGCATCCACGTCGAGGGCGGCCTGAACCTGGCGCCCAACGGCTACGGCTGGGCGTCCGGCGGCTACATCGCCGACAGCAAGATCGACGGCACCGTCGGCCCGTACTCGCAGCAGCAGTGGTACACCCGCGACAGCTCCATCGGCGGCTGGACCAACGGCGTGTGGAACATGGTCTTCTCGGGTGTCCAGGGCGCTCCGGCGCAGGGCTTCCCGAACCCGGTCTACACGACGCTGAACACCACCCCCGAGTCGCGCGAGAAGCCGTACATGTACCTGGACGGCAACAACTACTCGGTGTTCGTGCCGAGCCTGCGCACCAACGCCAGCGGCGTGTCGTGGCCCAACACCCCGGGCACCTCGATCCCGCTGTCGCAGTTCTACGTGGCCCACCCGGGTGACACCGCGGCGCACATCAACGCGGCGCTCGCCCAGGGCCTGAACCTGCTGCTCACCCCGGGCATCTACCACGTGGACCAGCCGATCAACGTGACCCGCGCCAACACCGTCGTCCTGGGCCTGGGCTACGCCACGGTCATCCCGGACAACGGCGTCGACGCGGTCAAGGTCGCGGACGTCGACGGTGTCCGGCTGGCCGGCTTCCTGATCGACGCCGGCACCGGCAACTCCGCGCAGCTGCTCCAGGTGGGCGCTCCCGGTTCGTCCGCGAGCCACGCGTCCAACCCGACCACGATCCAGGACGTCTTCGCCCGGATCGGCGGCGCGGGCCCGGGCAAGGCGGACACCGCGTTCGAGATCAACAGCAACGACGTGATCATCGACCACACCTGGCTGTGGCGCGCCGACCACGGTGCCGGAGTCGGCTGGACCACCAACCCGGCCAACTACGGCATGAAGGTCAACGGCAACAACGTGCTGGCCACCGGTCTGTTCGTGGAGCACTTCGAGAAGTACGACGTCGAGTGGCACGGCCAGAACGGCAAGACGATCTTCTTCCAGAACGAGATCGCCTACGACCCGCCGAACCAGGCGGCGATCCAGAACGGCAGCATCCGCGGCTACGCGGCCTACAAGGTCGACGACAACGTGACCTCGCACGAGGGCTGGGGGCTCGGCAGCTACTGCAACTTCACCGCCGACCCGACGATCGTCCAGGACCACGGTTTCGAGGCCCCGAACACGCCCGGCGTGAAGTTCCACGACCTGCTGGTGGTGTCGCTCGGTGGCATGGGCCAATACGCCCACGTCATCAACAACACCGGTCCCGGCACGTCGGGCACCAGCACGGTGCCTTCGACGGTCACCTCGTACCCGTAACCGCGCGGCGGTGAGGGCCGCCACGCGGTCGTCGGTCGCGACGACCTGAAGGACCGAGGGGGCCGCCGTCCCGGGAGACCGGGGCGGCGGCCCCTGCCCTGTCCCCGGTGGGGGGCGGGGACACGGCGGCGCGGCAGTGGTTCCGTTCGCGGTGGGAGCGCTCCCAACCGCTGAGGGCGGCTCAGCCCCCGGACTTCGGTGAGTCCAAGGGGTTTACACAGGGGCGGCTCTGCTGCGGCACCGGACGTCGACTCTCGGGGCCACGGTCGTACACGGCACCGCAACACATGGAAGCCAGCTGCCCGTTCGGCGTCAAGACTCCGTCCTGGCTTCATGAAATGAACGCACGCGCGGTCAGCTGTTCTGCACCTGTCCGGCACCTGTTCTGCGAACGTCGTCGAGTCGGCGGGCGGCTGGCCGGACGGCCCGGATCGCGGCTCCTGCGGGCCATTCCCCGGCGGGAATTGTCCGGGCCGTCGGGCCGCAGCAGGCTCTCGGACGTACCCGCGCACCGCGCACCGCGACTCCCCCGTGAGGTGGCAACCCCATGCCCGACACCGCTCTCGACGCCTTCGCCGACCGCTACATCGCGGTCTGGAACGAGCCCGACCCCGGCGAGCGCCGCAAGGCCGTCGAACTCCTCTGGTCCGACGACGCCCTCCAGGTCCTCCAGCCGCCGCAGGCGATGCGGGAGGAGGCGGAGAGGATCGGCATGCGCACCGTCGTCCTGGAGGCACGCGGGCACGACGCGCTGGAGTTCCGGGTCCGCACCGCCTACGAGGAGTTCGTCGCCCCCGGCGAGGCGGACTTCCGCGTCCACGGTGACGTGCAGCGGCTGCACGACGTGGTCCGCTTCCACTGGGCCTACGTCCCGCGCGACGGCGGCGAACCGCGGGGCGGCGGCCTCCAGGTCCTGCTGCTCGCCCCGGACGGCAGGATCGCCACGGACTACCAGTTCATCGGCCTGTGACCGTACGCCACGGGCCGCCGCCCCCCGGCGCCGCGCCCGCGCGGGGGCGTCGCGGACCCGGGGGGCGGCGGCCCGTGGCGGCCGCGCCCGGTGTCAGGCGGCGAAGGCGCGGGCCAGCCGGGCGCTCTGGGTCGGCGACAGCTCGCGGTCGACCGCCGGTATGAGGTCGCGCCGCTCGTGCGCCATGTACAGGTCGAGCTCGCCGAGCACTCCGGACGCCGACACGTTGAAGGTGTCCTCCGGCTGGTCGCGCCGGAGCAGGTCGTCCAGATTCCGCTGGATGCGCTCGCCCTCCTCCCGGTCCTCCCGGACGACGTCGGCGGCCGCGTGCCGCTCGTCCAGCGCCTGCCGGGCGGTCTTCTCCGTCGCCTCGAAGTGCCGCGCCAGCGCGTTGGCCACCGGGCGCAGATCCGCCCGGGTGGGCATACGCGTGTCGTCGTGCCGGACGTGGTCCACCATCGCGTGGATCTCCCCGGCCGACTCCTGGATCCGCGCGGACAGCCCCTCGTGGTGCTCCCGGGCGGCGACCTCCGCGTCGGCGTCGGCCTTCGCGCGCTCGTCGAAGTAGGCCGCCTGGCCGCGGATGTTCGCCGGGCCGGCGATGCGGTCGTGCTCCGGGGGCGCGCCCGGGGTGTTCTCGGGCCTCATCAGTTCGCTCATCGCACTTGCTCCTTGCCTTCGCTGCAACGGGCGCCGGGGGCTACTCCTCCGGCTCGGGCCAGTCCGCGTCCGACACCGTGTGCATGGCCGCCTCCTCCGCGGACGCACCGGCGCCGTCGATGCCGACGTCCTCGCCGACCATCCCGTCCCGGCGCACGTGCACCCCCTCGTCGGGGGCGACGAGCCGCCCGGAACGCCGTTCCCCCGCCTCCACGTCGATCAGCTCGCCGTCGGAGTCCGGGGTGTCGCCCAGGCCGTCGCCGCCGGGCGGCGAGACGTCGGGGCGCTCGCGGGGCAGCCGTTCGTCCAGGTTCTCCCGGGCCTCCTGCTCGGCCGCGGTGGTGCCGTACTCGTCGACCGCGCGGGGCTTCTCCGGGGGCGAGTACCCCTCGTCGAGGACGTCGTCGGGCCCGCCGACGACCAGGGTGTCCTCCGGCTCCAGCGGCCCGGCGTCCTCCTGGACACCGCTGCCGTCCGACTGCGGCTGGTAGACGTCGTCGCCCATCGTGCCGTCGATCCGCTCGGTCATGTCGCCGCACCTGCCTCGTCCGCCGGCCTGGCCTCTTCGCGGACCGCGGCCCGCGCAACGGCGGCCGGACCTGCCGCGTGGAGCGCACGTCGCACGATTGACCACCGTCCTCCCTGCTCAGGAGCGGTACGGCCCGCGCTGCCGCCGCGCCGGTGCGGCGGCTCGGCGGGTCGTCCACCCGCACGCCTGCCCGTCCGGCCGGCGCGGAAACCGGCCGGGGCGCCGTCCGCGGTTGCTCCGGACGGCCCACCTCCATCATGCGGCGGCCCCCCGCCCGGCGCCTGCGGGCGGACCGGCGGCGGATGCCGGCGGCGCACACCGGCGGCCGTGCCGGGGCCTCCGCGCCTGCCGCGGGGCGTGTGTGGCGGCACCCGGGCCGGGGCCCGCCCGCACGCCGTCGTACGCGCCGTCACGCACGCTCTCACGGGCAGCCCGGACCCCGCCCGGACGCCGTCGCACGGGATGTCCCGCCCGGTGTCACCCCACGCCGCGTGGGCGGAACTGGACGCTGATCCGGCCGCCCACCGCCGCCCGCGTCTTGGGTATCGCGTGATCCCACGTCCGCTGGCAACTGCCGCCCATCACGATCAGATCCCCGTGCCCCAGCGGGACCTTGCGGGCCGGGGACCCGCCGCCGCGCGGACGCAGCAGCAAGGGGCGAGGCTCGCCGAGCGACAGGATCGCCACCATCGTGTCGTGCGTGGCGCCGCGCCCGAAGCGGTCGCCGTGCCAGGCGACGCTGTCCCGTCCGTCCCGGTAGTAGCACAGCCCCGCGCTGACGAAGGGCTCCCCCAGCTCGGCCGCGTAGTGCTCGCTCAGGCGCTCACGTGCCTCGGTGAGCAGCGCGTCGGGCAGCGGGGCGCCCGCGGGGTAGTGGGCGAGCAGCCGGGGCACCGCGACCACGTTGTCGTACATCTTGCGGCGCTCCTCGTGCCACGGCACACCCGCGGCCAGCTCCGCGAACAGGTCGTCGGCGCCGCTGAGCCATCCCGGCAGGACGTCGATCCACGCCCCCTGGCCGAGCGGGGTGCGGCGCAGCCCGTCGAGACCGCCCAGGACCGGGGCGCCGGTGGCGAAGAGTGATGTCTGCTGATGGATCATGCATCCACCATAACGCCGGATCGCACACCTTTTCGATTCCCCGTTCGAGTGAATCGCGCGGAGCCCGGACCGTGGCCGCCGGACGCCCACTCCCCCGAGTCCGGACCCCACCGCGCAGGAAGCCGCGCGCCCGCGCCGCGTACGGCGCACGATGGAGGCATGCTCTTCGCGGAAGTCGCCCGGGTCTCACGGGACGTCGCGGGCACGGCGTCGCGCTCGCGCAAGACCGAGCTGCTCGCGGGCTTCTTCCGGGAGGCGGAAGCGGGCGACGTACCGGTCGCCATCGCCTACCTCGCCGGCCGGCTGCCCCAGGGCAGGCTCGGCGTCGGCTGGGCCGCGCTGCGCGACCGGGCCGCACCCGCCGATGCTCCGCGGCTCATCGTCGCCGAGGTCGACGCGGCGCTCACCGCGGTCGCCGCCGTGTCGGGGCAGGGCGCCCAGGCCGGGCGGCGCGCGCTCCTCCAGGACCTCATGGGCGCGGCCACCGCCACCGAGCAGGAGTACCTGATCGGCCTGATCACCGGCGAGGTCCGGCAGGGCGCGCTGGACGCCGCGGCCGCGGAGGGCCTGGCGGCGGCGACGGGCGCGCCGCCGGCGGAGGTCCGGCGGGCGGTCATGCTCGCGGGCGCGCTCGAACCCGTCGCGCAGGCCCTGCTGGCCCGCGGCCCCGAGGCACTCGCGGACTTCCGGCTCACCGTCGGGCGCCCGCTGCTGCCGATGCTCGCCGCCTCCGCGAAGTCCGTGGCCGAGGCCGTCGGCAAGGCGGACGGACCCTGCGCGGTGGAGGAGAAACTGGACGGCATCCGCATCCAGGCGCACCGCGACGGCGACGACATACGGCTCTTCACCCGCACGCTCGACGACGTCACCGACCGGCTGCCGGAGATCGTCACCACCGTGCGCACGCTGACCGGCACGCGGTTCGTCCTCGACGGCGAGGTGCTGGCCTTCGGCCCCGACGGACGGCCGCGGCCCTTCCAGGAGACCGCCGGCCGGGTCGGATCCCGCGTCGACGTCACGGCGGCCGCGGCCACGCTGCCGGTCTCCGCCGTCTTCTTCGACGTGCTCGCCGCGGGCGACCGCGATCTGCTCGACCTGCCGTACGGGGTACGGCACACGGAGCTGGAGGCCATCGTGCCGCCGTCGATCCGGGTCCGGCGCACGGCCCTCGCCGACCCGGCGGACCCGGCGGCGGTGCGCGCCGCCGAGGACTTCATGGCGGCGACGCTGGACCGCGGCCACGAGGGCGTCGTCGTCAAGGCCGACGACGGTCTGTACGCGGCAGGGCGCCGCGGAGCCTCGTGGATCAAGGTCAAGCCCGTCCACACCCTCGACCTCGTCGTCCTCGCCGCGGAATGGGGCCACGGGCGGCGCACCGGCAAACTGTCCAACCTGCACCTCGGGGCACGGACGGACGACGGCGGCCTCGTCATGCTCGGCAAGACCTTCAAGGGCCTGACGGACGCGATGCTGGCCTGGCAGACCGAACGCCTGCTGGGGCTCGCGGTGCGCGACGACGGCCACGTGGTGACCGTGCGGCCCGAACTCGTCGTCGAGATCGCCTACGACGGGGTGCAGCGGTCGCCCCGCTACCCGGCGGGGCTCACGCTGCGGTTCGCGCGGGTGGTTCGGTACCGGGAGGACAAGCGGGCGGACGAGGCGGACACGGTGTCCGCGCTGCGCGCTGCGCACGCGGGCTGAGCGGCCGCCGGGGGCTGTTGTGAGGGTGCCGGTCCCGTCCGGCCTCGCGCTGGCGGGGTTGCCCCCGGGGGGTGCCTGGGGTCGCCGGTGGGCCTTCCGGCCGGTGGGGGCTCGGCGCGCAGTTCCCCGCGCCCCGGGATTCGCTGACGTCCGTGGCCGGCCCCCAGCCGATGGGGGCTGCCCCCGGCGCCGGGGCGGCCGGGGTCGCCGGTGGGCCTTCCGGCCGGTGGGGGCTCGGCGCGCAGTTCCCCGCGCCCCGGGAATCGCTGACGTCCGTGGCCGGCCCCCAGCCGATGGGGGCTGCCCCCGGCGCCGGGGCGGCCGGGGTCGCCGGTGGGCCTTCCGCCCGGTGGGGGCTCGGCGCGCAGTTCCCCGCGCCCCTGAGAGGGGGTCAGCGGGAGGTCAGGCGGAAGGCGGCTTCTTCTTCCTGGTCGCCGGAGGCCGTGCCGGTCACCTTGACCGTGAAGGACTCCGCCAGGGCCTCGCGGAGGCGGTCGACGGCGTGGTAGCCGCCCTGGGCGGTGAGTTTCACCGGGGATGTCAGGGGGGCCGGGCCGCCGGGGAGGGCGAGGGTGCGGGAGACGTCGAAGGTCGCCGACCAGACGATCGGGGTGCCTTCGGCGGGCTCCGCCGGTTCGTCGTCGGGCCCGCGGTCGCCCGCGAAACTGGTGTGCAGCGCGTCGAGGACCGTCTTCGCGTCCTCCTTCGCGCAGCCGTCGATGATGACGGTGACCTGCGCCGTCGGCTCTGCGGACTGTTCAGGTGCCGTACTCACGGGATGTCCTTCCGTCGCATGGGGGTACCGCTGCCCCGCTCAGCGCATTTCCGCTGCTACGCGGACGAAACACCGGGTCACCCGAACAGCGGGGCGCGCGTCCGCGACAATGGGGCATGCCGTCTCGCGCCGCCCGCACCCCGCTCCCCTGCCCCTGCGGCCTGCCCGCCGCCTACGCCGACTGCTGCGGCGCCCTGCACCAGGGCCGCTCCTCCGCCGTCACCGCCGAGCAGCTCATGAGGTCGCGCTACGCCGCCTTCGCCGTGGGCGACACCGGCTACCTGCTGCGCAGCTGGCACTCGACGACCAGGCCGCGCGAACTGGACCTCGACCGGGACGTGCGGTGGACCGGCCTCGACATCCTCGGCGGCACCGGCGGCAGCGCCTTCCACACCGAGGGCACCGTCGAGTTCCGCGCGCACTTCCGGCACCGGGGCGAGGAGGGGGCGCAGCACGAGGACAGCCGCTTCGCCCGCGAGGACGGGCTGTGGGTGTACGTCGGCGAGGCCGGGCGGCCCGGCCGGTGACCGCGGCACGGGGGAACGGGCTCGACCCCGCGGTACGCGCCGCGCTCGCCGAGGAGCTGCTGGCCGCGCTGCCCGCCGCCTGCCCCGGCTCCACCGCGGAGCTGCGCGGATCGCTCGCCGCGGGGACGGCCGACGCGTACAGCGACATCGACATCGCCTGGCGGACACCGGCCGCGGACTTCGCACGGAGCGTGGAGGGGGCCCGGCGCACACTCGGCCGGGTCGGGCCGCTGCTGTCGCTGCGCTGCGACCCGGATTCCGCGGCGGAGCCCGGGCAGCGGCTGCTCTTCGCGGCCTTCCGCGGCCTGCCGCTCTTCTGGCGGCTCGACCTCGTCGTCTCGGCGGACGTGCCCGAGGCGGCCACGGTGCCGCAGGGCGAGGTGGCCGACCCCTGGTCGCCCGCGGCGAGCGCGCTCGCCAACGCGGTGGGCGCGATCAAGGCGTTGCGCCGGGACCGGCCGGACGACGCGCGGGGGCTCATCGACCGGGGCCTGCGCCGGGTCGGCGTGCGCATCGCCCTCACGGGCGTGTGGCGGACGGATGTCGCGCGGCTCGTCGCCGCGTCCGTCGCCGCGGATCCGGCGCAGCAGCGGCTCGCCTCCGCGGTGGAGGCTCTCGCCTCCGAACTCCTCCCGCGCTGAGCCTCTGCGCTTCCCCTGCTCACGGGGGTGAGCGTCCTCCGACCCTGCCCGTCCCCCGCCGGGCACGCGCCCTGGGCGCCGCCCAGGCGGAGCTGTGGGGGAGAACGGAGCGCTCGGCCCCCACCGGGGCGCGGGGCGTCACCGGCCCGGAGGGGCCGTTGCTGTGGTTTCCGGACCACCGGCCGGTGGTGGGTTGCGCGCGCGGTTCCCCGCGCCCCTGGTGCTTGCCCGGCGCGGCAGCGCGAAACGCGCCGCCCCGCGCAGCGGGAAGCGCTTCAGACCGACGGCTCAGGCCGTCGGGCGACCCGCGTCGTAGGAGAGGAAGCCGCGCTGGAACAGCCCCACGCAGGTGATCGCGGCGATGCAGGCGAGGCCGCCGCCGACGATGGCGGCGGTGGGGGTGAAGAGGTCCGCGGCGGAGCCGGCGAGGAAGTCGCCGAGGCGGGGGCCGCCGACCACGACGACGAGGAAGACGCCCTGGAGGCGTCCGCGCATGTCGTCGGGCGCGGCGGACTGGAGCATGGTGTTGCGGAAGACCATGCTCACGGTGTCGGCGCACCCGGCGAGGGCGAGGAAGAGCAGGCCCAGCAGCAGGTTGCGGGTCAGTCCGAAGACGGCGACCGCGGCGCCCCAGGACGCGACGGCGAGCAGGACGGCGAAGCCCTGGCGGCGGACGCGGCCGAGCCAGCCGGAGAAGACGCTGCCGAGCAGGGCGCCGACCGCGGGTGCGGCGGCGAGCAGGCCGACGGTGCGGGTGTCGCCGCCGTACCAGAGGCCGGCGATGGCGGGGAAGAGGACGCGGGGCTGGGCGAGCACCATGGCGGCGAGGTCGGTGACGAAGGTGGTCCGCAGGTTGGGGCGGGCGGCGAGGTAGCGCAGGCCTTCGACGACGGAGGGGCGGCGGCGTTCGCCGGGTTCGCCCTCGCCGGGGAGCATCGCCGGCAGCCGCCACATCGCGTACAGGGAGGCGGTGAAGGCGGCGGCGTCGATGAGGTAGGCGGCCTGGTAGCCCCACAGGCCGACGAAGACGCCGCCGAGCATGGGCCCGGCCATCTGCCCGACGCCGCCGGACAGCGAGGCGAGGGCGTTGGCGGCGGGCAGCTGCTCGGGCGTGAGCAGCCGGGGGATCATGGAGGAGCGGGCCGGCGAGTTCATGGCGAAGCACACCGCCTGGAGGGCGACGATCGCGTAGAGCAGGCCGACGACCCGCAGGTGGGCGAGGGCGGTGACGGCGAGCGCGACGGACAGCAGGGTGGAGCCGCTCGCGGTGACGAGCCCGAGCCGGCGGCGGTCGACGGCGTCGGCGACGGCGCCGCCGTAGAGGCCGAAGACGATCAGCGGGCCGAGCGAGCACAGTCCGACGAGGCCGACGTAGAAGCTGGAGCCGGTGATCGCGTAGACCTGGAGGGCGACGGCCATGGCCGTCATCTGCTGGCCTATGTAGGACACCGCGTTGCCGAACCAGAGCCGCCGGAAGTCGGGGCTGTCCCGCAGTGGCCCGATGTCGGCGAGAAGTCGCCGGCGGCCGTCGCCGGGGGCGCCGGGGGCCGCCCCTGACCCGGATGGCGCAGTCCGGTTTCTGCTGTCTTTCTTACTCTTGAGCACGGCAAACGGTAGCAACGCAGCCCAGCGCTGCCGCGGCCGGGGCGTTCCGGGGCAGCCGAACCCGGGGTTGCCGGAATCCGAATCTGGGGAAAAACCGGCTGGTGACCATCGCACTGGCCGGAATACGCTGTGCGGGACGAAAAGGCCCGGAGGGGATGTACCGGCCCCTTGAGCCCGTCCCGGAACGAGTCGCCACCTCGGCCCCCTTCCGGCTATCGCAACAGGCGCCACCGCGTCCGTACCGCCCGAAGTCAGAAATCCCGCCGGGCGCCCGACGCTGGGAAACGACCGCGCCAGGGCGACCCCGGTCGACGCGACGCTAAGGAGAACGCGGTGTCTGGAGATCAGCTCACGCAGGACGAACCGGCAACCGAACGCGGCTACGGCGGCGAACGGCGCATCGTCCGGCTCGGCGAGGAGGGACCGCTGAAGACGTGGTCCCGGTGTGCCCCGATCCGTCTCGCCGGATACGAGGACGACCCGTCCGAGACGCACATCCTGCGCAGTATCGACTAGTCGACACATCCCCTTTCTGCACCTCGCGCCTTTCCCGCACTCTTCTCGCCGGACCGGCGAACAGCGCCAGGCTCCCGGGCCGGGCGGGGACGTTCACCCAGGTCCCCGCCCGGCCCGCAGTCGTGACACCCGAGCACGGCGCGCCGGTCGGGAGCCGCGCCGCGGTGAGACGTGCGCGACATTCCCTGTGCGTCGCGCATGTGCCAGCGGGGAGCGGGCATACGCCGGTCGACTGCACCGATCTTCGAGGAGTACGACGATGCTGATGGCCCACCCGACCGTCCTGCGGAACCTGGTGGAACGCTACGAGCTGCTCGCCTCGGTCACCGACGCCACGGATCCGCGCATCGCCGGGCAACTGCGGGACACCGCCTACACGTTGTGCGTGTCGACGGGCACCCGGGACGTCACCGACGCACTGTCGGCGGCGCGTGCCCATATCGCGGCGGAGGGCGCGGCCGCCTGATCGCGCACAATTTTCCGAGCAGTTCGCATGACCATGTGAAGAAACACGTTGGGATGAAATCCCCCGGCGGCATGACCCGTTCGGCCCTCCGACGGCGTTGTCACGAACAGCGGGCGCACGGCCCGTGACGATGCCCGGAAGGCAGGAATCGAAGTGAACGGACTCGCCCGGAAGGGCCTTGTCTCCGCAGTGGTCGTCGGCGGCGTGCTGGCCTCCGCGGGGTACGCGCAGGCGGATTCGGCCGCCTCCGGTGACGCCACCGGCTCGCCGGGGATCCTGTCGGGCAATTCCGTGCAGGTGTCCGTGCACGTGCCGGTGAACGCGTGCGGGAACAGCGTCGGTGTGGCCGGGCTGCTCAATCCGTCGTTCGGCAACGACTGCGCGAACACCGCGGCGGCGCCGCCCGTCCACACCCCCGTCCCGGCGCCGCCCGCCGCGCCCGCTCCCCCGGCGCCCGCGCTGGCGCACACCGGAGCGGGCGGCGCGTCCGCGATGGCGGCGGGCGGAGCACTGCTGCTGCTCGGCGGAACGATCCTCTACCGCCGGACCAGGCCCGCCGCGCGCCGCTGACCGCGCGCGCCCGCGCCCGGCCGCGGCACCACCCGGTCGGCCGCTGCCGCGTACTGCCCCCGGCGGCCCGCGGGCGCCTAGGGTCGGCAGCGGCACGGCAAAGGGTGACAGCAGCGTGACGGGCGCCGGACGACGGCGCAGGAGGGCGGCAGGCATGGCACAGGAAGTCCGCGGGGTGATCGCGCCGGGCAGGGGCGAGCGGGTGCGCGTCGAGACGGTGACGGTGCCCGATCCGGGGCCCGGCGAGGCGGTGGTGCGGGTGCAGGCGTGCGGGGTGTGCCACACCGACCTGCACTACAAGGAGGGCGGCATCGGGGACGACTTCCCCTACCTGCTCGGGCACGAGGCGGCCGGTGTCGTCGAGGAGACGGGGCCGGGCGTCACCGAGGTGCGGCCGGGCGACTTCGTGGTCCTCAACTGGCGCGCGGTGTGCGGCCGCTGCCGGGCCTGTCTGCGCGGCAGGCCCTGGTACTGCTTCGACACCCACAACGCGCGGCAGAAGATGACGCTGGCCGACGGCACCGAACTCTCCCCCGCTCTGGGCATCGGCGCCTTCGCCGAGAAGACCCTGGTCGCCGCGGGGCAGTGCACCAAGGTCGATCCGTCGGTGTCGCCGTCGGTCGCCGGGCTGCTCGGCTGCGGGGTGATGGCCGGGATCGGCGCCGCGATCAACACCGGGGCGGTCGGCCGCGGCGACTCCGTCGCGGTGATCGGCTGCGGCGGGGTCGGGAACGCGGCCGTCGCCGGGGCGCGGCTGGCCGGGGCCGCGCGGATCATCGCGGTGGACGTGGACGACCGCAAGCTCGCGACCGCCTCCGCGCTCGGTGCCACCCACACCGTCAACGCGCGGGCGGGCGATCCGGTGGCCGCGATCCGCGAGCTGACCGGCGGTTTCGGCGCGGACGTGGTGATCGAGGCGGTGGGCCGCCCGGAGACGTACCAGCAGGCCTTCTACGCCCGGGACCTGGCCGGCACGGTGGTGCTGGTCGGGGTGCCCACGCCCGAGATGACGCTGGAACTCCCGCTGCTGGACGTCTTCGGCCGCGGCGGGGCGCTGAAGTCCTCGTGGTACGGCGACTGCCTGCCCTCGCGCGACTTCCCGATGCTCATCGACCTGCATCTGCAGGGGCGGCTGGACCTGGGCGCGTTCGTGAGCGAGACCGTCGCGCTGGACGAGGTCGAGGACGCCTTCGCCCGGATGCAGGCCGGGGACGTGCTGCGGTCCGTCGTGGTGATGTGACGCCCCGCGCGACCGTGCGGTGAGCGGCGCGACCGCGCCCGGCGGAAAACGCCAGGGCGCGGCAGCCCGGACACGCCCTAGGGTGGTTGCGCGCGCAATCGACTACGGGCAGCACCTCAGCGTTGAGGTGCTGCTCGGCGCGCCCGCACGCACCACCGCGAAGACGTGATTCGAGGAGCCTGCAATGGCGTTGCCGCAAGGCACGCTCAGCCACCGCTACCGTGGCGAGCACCCCGTACGAACCCTCCTCTACCTCTTCCATCCCGACCGGCGGCGGGTCGCCCTGGCCGTCGCCGCCTTCTTCGGCAAGCACACACCGGTGTGGCTGCTGCCGCTGATCACCGCCAATGTCGTGGACGTCGTCGTCCAGCACCGGCCGATCCACATCCTGTGGTGGAACTCGGCGGTCCTGCTGGTGATCCTCGTGCTCAACCTGCCGCTGCACCTGACGTACGTGCGCTGCATGCAGGGCTCCATACGCCGCACCGGCACCCGGCTGCGCAGCGCGCTATGCCACCGGATGCAGCAGCTGTCGATCGGCTACCACTCCCGGGTGAGCGCCGGTGTGCTCCAGGCCAAGGTGATCCGGGACGTCGAGACGATCGAGACCGCGGCGCAGCAGACCGCCGACAACGGGCTGGCGGCGCTGGCCACGCTGAGCGGCGGTCTGGTGGTCATCGGCATCCAGGCGCCCGCCTTCCTGCCGGTGTACCTGGTCGTGGTGCCGGCCTCGGCGGTGCTCGTGGTCAAGCTGCGGCGGCGGCTGCGGCACCGCAACGAGTCCTTCCGGCAGCAGGTGGAGCAGCTGTCGTCGCGGGTCAACGAGATGACGGCGCTGATCCCGATCACCCGGGCGCACGGTCTGGAGAACACCGCGCTGCACCGCGTGGACCGCACGCTCGGCGAGGTACTGCACGCGGGGCTGCGGCTGGACCGGCTGAACGGCTGGTTCGGCTCGATCGCCTGGATCCTGCTCAACGCGATCGGCGTGGCGTGCCTGGCGGGCTCGGCGCTGGTGGCGTACTACGGCTGGCTGAGCGTCACACCGGGCACCGTGGTGATGCTGAGCGCGTACTTCTCCAGCCTCACCGGTTCGGTCACCACGCTGCTGACGCTGACTCCGCAGATCGGCAAGGGACTGGAGTCGGTGCGGTCGATCGGCGAGGTGCTCCAGGCGCCTGACCTGGAGCAGAACGACGGCAAGGCGACGGTCCAGGGCGTCACCGGCCGGTTCGAGTTCCGCGGTGTCGGCCACACCTACCCAGAGGCGGACCGCCCGTCGGTGACGGGCTTCGACCTGGACGTGCGGGCCGGTGAGACGATCGCGCTGGTCGGCGGGTCGGGCGCGGGCAAGTCGACGGTGCTCAACCTGGTCATCGGCTTCCTGCGGCCGAGCGAGGGCAGCATCCTGCTGGACGGTGTCGACATGGAGACACTGGATCTGCGCGACTACCGCAACTGGCTGTCGGTGGTGCCGCAGGAGTCGATCCTGTTCGAGGGCAGCATCCGGGAGAACGTCACCTACGGCATGGACGGGGTGCCGGAGGAGCGGGTGCGGGCCGCGCTGCGGGACGCCAACGCGCTGGAGTTCATCGACCGGCTGCCGCACGGCCTGGACACGGTCGTCGGCGAGCGCGGCGCCCGGATGTCCGGCGGGCAGAAGCAGCGGCTGGCCATCGCCCGCGCGCTGATCCGCGACCCGCGGGTGCTGGTCCTGGACGAGGCGACCTCGGCGCTGGACTCGCGCTCCGAGGCGCTGGTGCAGCAGGCGCTCACCCGGCTGGTGCGCGGCCGTACGGTCTTCGTGGTGGCGCACCGGCTGTCGACGATCCGGAACGCCGACCGGATCGTGGTGATGGACGAGGGCCGTGTCGCGGAGGTCGGCTCGCACGCCGAGCTGCTGCGCAGCGGCGGCGCGTACGCGGGGCTGCAGGCCGCGCAGCTCGCGTGAGCGCCGGGGCGGGGGCCCGTACGCCGGGTCCCCGCCCCGCTCGCGGGGTCAGCCGCCGAGGACGGAGTCGACGAGCGACTTCGCCTCCTGCTGCACCTCGGCGAGGTGGTCGGCGCCGAGGAAGGACTCGGCGTAGATCTTGTAGACGTCCTCGGTGCCGGACGGGCGGGCGGCGAACCAGGCGCTGTCGGTGCAGACCTTGATGCCGCCGAGCGGCGCGCCGTTGCCGGGCGCCTCGTTGAGCACCGCGGTGACCGGCTCCCCGGCCAGTTCCTTGGCCGGGACCTGACCGGGCGACAGCTTGCCGAGGACGGCCTTCTGCTCACGGTCGGCGGGGGCGTCGATCCGGGCGTAGGCGGGGGTGCCGAAGCGCTCGGTGAGCGCGGTGTAGTGCTCGGAGGGCGTTTTGCCGGTGACGGCGGTGATCTCGGCGGCGAGCAGCGCCAGCAGGATGCCGTCCTTGTCGGTGGTCCACACCGAGCCGTCGCGGCGCAGGAAGGACGCGCCCGCCGACTCCTCGCCGCCGAAGGCGAGCGTGCCGCCGTGCAGGCCGTCGACGAACCACTTGAAGCCGACCGGCACCTCGGTGAGCGGCCGGCCGAGGTCGGCGACGACCTTGTCGATCATCGAGGACGACACCAGGGTCTTGCCGATCGCCAGTTCCGGTCCCCACTGCTCGCGGTGCCCGGACAGGTAGGAGATCGCGACGGCCAGGTAGTGGTTGGGGTTCATCAGCCCGCCGTCGGGCGTGACGATGCCGTGCCGGTCGGCGTCGGCGTCGTTGCCGGTGGCGACGGCGTAGTCGTCCTTGCGGTCGATGAGCGAGGCCATCGCGTAGGGCGAGGAGCAGTCCATGCGGATCTTGCCGTCCCAGTCCAGCGTCATGAAGCGCCAGGTGGGGTCGGTCGTGGGGTTGACGACCGTCAGGTCCAGGCCGTGCCACTCGGCGATGCGGCCCCAGTAGTCGACGGAGGCGCCGCCCAGCGGGTCGGCGCCGATCGTGACGCCGGCCCGGCGCACCGCGACGAGGTCGAGCACCGAGGGCAGGTCGTCCACGTAGCGGCCGAGGAAGTCGTAGCGGCCGGTGGTCTCGGCGGCCAGCGCCCGCGCGTAGCCGACGCGGTGGACGCCCCTGAGGCCGTCGGTGATGAGCTGGTTGGCGCGGTCCTGGATCCAGGAGGTGGCGTCGGAGGCGGCGGGGCCGCCGTTCGGCGGGTTGTACTTGAAGCCGCCGTCGGAGGGCGGGTTGTGCGACGGGGTGACGACGACACCGTCCGCGAGGCCCGAGGTGCGGCCGTTGTTGTACGTGAGGATGGCGTGCGAGACGGCGGGGGTGGGCGTGAAGCCGCTGTTCTCGTCGAGCAGCACCGTCACCCCGTTGGCGGCGAAGACCTCCAGCGCCGTCACCCGGGCGGGCTCGGACAGGGCGTGGCTGTCCACGCCGAGGAAGAGCGGCCCGTCGGTGCCCTGCCGGCCGCGGTAGTCGCAGATGGCCTGGCTGGTGGCGGCGATGTGGTCCTCGTTGAAGGCCGTCGCCAGTGACGAGCCGCGGTGCCCCGAGGTCCCGAACACCACCCGCTGCACGGGCTCGGCAGGGTCGGGCCGCAGCGCGTAGTACGCCGTGACCAGGCGGGGCACGTCCACCAGATCCTCGGTACGGGCGGGCTTCCCGGCACGCTGGTGCGCCATTCACGTCTCCTCGGCTGCTCGGTCGCGTCGGTCGGTCCGGGCCCGGTGTGTGCGGCGGGCCCGCCGACCATTGTCATCCCTGCCCCGCGGCCACCCGTTGTTACCCGGCCATGTGGCACCCCAGCACCTAATCTGGCGTCATGGACCAGGATCAGAACGGGGTGGGCGTCCCGCTGTCGTCGGCGACCGGGCGGTGGGTGCTGGCGTGCTCGGTGCTGGGCTCGGGGATGGCGCTGCTGGACGGCACCATCGTCAACATCGCGCTGCCGCGGATCGGCGAGGACCTGGACGCCCCGCTGTCGGCGCTGCAGTGGACGGTCAACGGCTACATGCTCACCCTCGCCGGGCTGATCCTGCTCGGCGGGGGGCTCGGCGACCGCTACGGGCGGCGGCGGGTCTTCGTCACCGGGGTGGTGTGGTTCGCGCTGGCCTCCGCGCTGTGCGGGATCGCCCCGGACGACGGGGTGCTCATCGCGGCGCGGGCGCTCCAGGGCGTGGGCGGGGCGCTGCTGACGCCGGGTTCGCTGGCGCTCGTGCAGTCGACCTTCCGGGAGGACGACCGGGCCAAGGCGGTCGGCGCGTGGTCGGGCCTGGGCGGCGTGGCGGGCGCGGTCGGGCCCTTCCTGGGCGGCTGGCTGGTGGACGGGCCCGGCTGGCGGTGGATCTTCCTGGTCAACCTGCCGATCGCCGCGGTGGTGGTGGCGATCGCGGTGCGCCATGTGCCCGAGAGCCGGGACCGCAACGCCTCGGGCAGCTTCGACGTGCGGGGCGCGGCGCTGGCCGCGCTGTGCCTGGCGGGTGTCACGTACGCGCTGATCGCCGCGTCCGGCCACCCGTCGTGGACGACGGTGGTGGTGCCCGCGCTCGTCGGCGTGGCGTGCGGGGTGGCCTTCCTGCGCACCGAGCGCCGGGTGAAGAACCCGATGCTGCCGCTGTCCGTCTTCTCCTCACGGCTGTTCACGTCGATGAACGTGGTGACGCTGTGCCTGTACGCGGCGATCGGCGGCGTCTTCTTCATCCTGCCCGTGCAGTTGCAGATCGCCGCCGGGTACAGCGCGCTGCACGCGGGACTTGCGACGCTCCCGGTCACCGTGCTGATGCTGCTGCTGTCGGCCCCGGCGGGCGGGCTCGCCCAGCGCATCGGGCCGCGGCTGCCGCTCACCGTGGGGCCGCTGGTGACCGCGGCCGGGCTGCTGCTGCTCATCCGGCTGGGGCCGGGCTCGTCGTCGTACCTGCTGGACGTGCTGCCCGCGGTGGTGGTGCAGGGGCTGGGGATGAGCATGTTCGTGGCGCCGCTGACGGCCACCGTGCTGGCCTCGGTGGACGTCGACCACGCAGGCATCGCCAGCGGCGTCAACAACGCGGCCGCCCGGGTGGCGCAGCTGCTGATCGTGGCGGCGCTGCCGCTCGCGGTGGGGCTGTCGAACCAGGCGTACCGCTCGCCGCACAAGGTGAACGACGCCTTCGGCAGGGCGATGCTGATCTGCGCCGGGCTGTGCGGGCTGTCCGCGCTGCTGGCCTTCACGCTGGTGCCGCGGCAGGCGCTGGGCAAGGAGGGCGCGGAGCCGGCCCCCCAGCCGGAGTGCCGGTCCAACTGCGGCTTCTCCGCCCCGCCGCTGGAGCCGGGCGGACCGGGCCGCAAGGCGGCGGGCTGACGGGGCGTACGGAAGCGGCCCGGCGGGCGTACGGGCGGGCGGCGTACGGGGAGCGGCCCGGCGGGGGCGTCAGGCCCGCGTCTGCTGCGCCGCGGTGTCCGCGGGCCGCTCGTCCGGCTGCGGGTCGGTGAGCAGCTGCTCCAGCGCGGGCAGGGCGGCCAGCAGCGCGTCGAGCTGGTCGGCGTCCAGCCGGGCCATCCGGCGGGCCAGCAGCTCCGAGCGGGTGCGGCGGATCCGGCTGAGCACCTGTGCGCCCTCGGGCGTGATGCTGACCAGCCAGGAGCGGCCGTCGGAGGGGTCGGGCTGCTTGACGACGAGCCCGGCGCCGAGCAGCGGGGCGACGGTACGGGTCAGCGAGGGGGCGGCGACCTGCTCGTGCGCGGCCAGCTCGCCGATCCGCAGGGGGCCGTGCTGCTGGGTCCTGGCGAGCGCGGAGAGCTGGGCGTAGGTGAGGTTGAGGTCGTCGCCGGAGGCCTGGGCGAGCTGCCGGTAGAGCCGGGCGATGACGAGCCGCAGCCGGGCGACGGCCGCGGAGGAGGGCGCCCCGCGCCCGTCGGTCTCGGTCATGGCGGGGGCGCCTCCTGGTCGTACCGCGGTCAGCTGTCCTGGGCGGTGCGCCGGCTGCGGATGAGCGACGCGCCCGCCGCGACCAAGGACATCACGATCGCGAGGGAGAACACCACGACCAGGCCGTCGTGGAAGGGCCCGGAGATGAGGTGCGGGAAGAACTCCCGCCCGGTGAGGGTGTGCGCGTTGGCGGCGGGCAGCTTGCCGAGCAGGTCGGGGCCGAGCAGTTGCTGGATCGGGTTGTAGCCGAGGAAGGCCGCGAAGAGCGTGCCGACCGGGGGCAGGTTGGCGACGTCGTGCGCGTTGGAGGCGGGCACGCCCTGCGCCATCAGTCCGGTGCTGAGAGTGTGCGGCAGCGAGCGGGCGAGCCCGGCGACCATCAGCGAGAAGAACACGCCGATGGAGAGCACCATGCCGGCGTTCTGGAAGGTGGCCCGCATACCGGAGGCCGCGCCTCTGGACTCCGCCGGCACGCTGGCCATGATGATCGACGTGTTCGGTGCGGCGAACAGGCCGCCGCCCAGGCCGTTGAGGAAGACCACGAGGGCGAAGAGCCAGTAGCTGAAGTCCGTCGGGATGAGCAGCAGCCCGGCGAAGGAGCCGGCCATCACGACGAAGCCGGCGGCGGCGAACAGCCGGGCGCCGTAGCGGTCGGACAGCGCGCCCGCGATGGGTCCGGCGGCGAGGAAACCGACGGTGAGCGGCAGCAGGTAGATGCCGGCCCACAGCGGGGTGTCGTCGTAGTTGTAGCCGTGCAGCGGCAGCCAGATGCCCTGGAGCCAGATGATGAGCATGAACTGCAGGCCGCCGCGCGCGATGGAGCCGAGCAGGGTGGCCGCGTTGCCGCCTGCGAAGGAGGCGTTCCGGAAGAGCTTCATCGGGAACATCGGCTCGGCGACCCGGTTCTCGATGACGCAGAAGGCGACGAGCGTCGCGGCGCCGCCGATGAGCCCGGCGAGCACCCACGGGTTGGTCCAGCCCATGGTGTGGCCGCCGTAGGGCTGGATGCCGTAGGTGATGCCGGCCAGCAGCGCGGTGAGGCCGACGGCGAAGGTGATGTTGCCCCACCAGTCCATCCTGGCCGGGCGGCGCACGCCGGTCTCGTGCAGCGAGCGGTAGGCCCACACGGTGCCGATGATGCCGATGGGCACGTTCACCCAGAAGATGGAGCGCCAGTTCCACTCGGCGAGCAGGCCGCCCAGGACCAGGCCGATGAAGGAGCCGGCGATACCGGCGACCATGTTGACGCCGAGCGCCATGCCGCGCTGCCGGGCCGGGAAGGCGTCGGTGATGATCGCGGCCGAGTTGGCCATCAGCATGGAGCCGCCGACCGCCTGGGCCACCCGCCACCCGATCAGCCACAGGGCTCCGCCGCCGCCGTGCATCGGGTCGACGGACAGGATTATCGAGGTGATGGTGAAGATCAGGAAGCCGGCGTTGTAGATCTTGACCCGGCCGAGGATGTCGCCGAGCCGTCCGAGCGTGACCACCAGGACGGCGGTGACGAGCATGTAGCCCATCAGCATCCAGAGCAGATAACTGACGTTGCCGGGCTGGAGCGGGTCGAGCCTGATGCCGTTGAAGATCGCGGGCAGCGAGATCAGCACGATCGAGGAGTTGATCGTGGCGATCAGCATGCCGAGGGTCGTGTTGGACAGTGCCACCCACTTGTACCGCGGGTGGTCGGAAGCGATCCGCGGGGTCCGCGGTATTCGCTTGGTCGCGTCTTGTGTCGCCATCAGGCCCTTCACACCCCGCCCGGGTCAGTGGGTTCAAGTTATTTAACTTAGGTTAAGTAACTCTACCATCGGGACATGAACGGCTGCATCCTGCACGGAGGGCGCCCTCGCCCGTCTTGGAGTGCGCCCCGCCCGCCACCGCACGCCTCAGCCGCGCCGGCGCAGCAGGTGCCCGTGCAGGAACGCGGCCTGGCCGACGTGCTGGAGGTCGTCGTTGACGACGCTGACGAGCCGTACGCCGAGCGTCACCGGCGGGTTCCAGCGGCGGTCCACGACCCGGTCGAGGTCGGCGTCCGTCAGGGTGCCGAGGTAGGCGAGGCTGCGCTCGTGGACGGCGTCGTAGTAGCCGGTGAGCACGTCGGCGGAGGCGGGCCGCACCGCGGCGACGTCGTCGGCGCTGTGGCCGTAGCCGAGGTCGGCGGCGTCGAAGGGCAGCCCGAAGGTCTTGTCCCAGCCGTCCTCGGTCCACGCCTGCGGGCGGCCGGCGACGTCGGCGACGTGGTCGTCCTGGACCCGGGTCAGATGCCAGATCAGCCAGCCCACGGTGTTGGCGGCGGGGTCGACGCGGTGGGCCAGCTCGTCGGGGGTGAGGCCGTCGACGGCCTCGTGGACGGCGTCCTTGATCCGGTCGAAGGCGTCGGCCAGGAGTTCTGCGGTGTTCATCGGGGCTCCTCGCGGCTGCGGGGCGGTGCCGCGTGCGCGGGGCCTGAGGGCCTCACGGGGCGGCCTGATGATCCGATCTTCGCCGATGAACGCCGTGAGGGCGGGGATATCCGGGCGGGGATGTGACGGGGGCGGTGAGGTGACAGATGATGAGGAGGTGACGGGTGGTGAGGTGCCGGTCCGGACGACGGCCCCGGCGCCGGGCGGGTCCGCCGACCCGCCCGACGCCGGGCGTTCACCGCTGCCGTCCGGTCAGGAGGGCAGTGTCCACTGCTGGTTCGTGCTGCCGAAGCAGTCCCATATCTGGAGCCGGGTGCCGTTGGCGGAGCTGGGGCCGGTCGCGTCGAGGCAGCGGCCGGACTGCGGGTTGACCAGGGTGTTGCCCGAGCCCTTCTGCCACACCTGGGAGCCGGTGCCGTTGCAGTCCCACAGCTGGACCTTCGTGCCGTTGGCGGTGCCGGCCGAAGCGACGTCCATGCACTTGCCGAGCGCCCGCAGCGTACTTCCCCCAGAGCCTCCGTCCTGGGGGGACCCCCATGCCGCCGTCCAGTTCTGCGCCGTCGTGCCGTTGCAGTCGTAGAGCTGCACGGCCGTGCCGTTGGCGGTGCCGGCCGCCGCGACGTCGACGCACTTGTTGGCGTAGCCGGAGCGGACCGGGCCGGTGGCGCCGGAGGGCGGCGGGGTGGTGCCGCCGCCGGTGCCGGTGATCGCGTTGAAGATGCTGGAGAACTGCCAGGCCGACTGCGGGGTGCCGCTGCAGTTGTCCTGCGCGGAACCGCCGTTGGTGGCGCAGGCCTTGTCCCGGCCGAGCGACCAGAAGGTCAGCTCCTGGATGCCGTTGGCCTTGGCGAAGTTCTCCAGGTCCTGGGCGTCGGAGGTGCTGAAGATCTCGCTGGAGGTGTCGTTGACCCCGATCATCGGGGTGTTGCCCTCCATGGCCCACAGCTGGGCGGAGGACTTCGTCGTCCAGATCTGGCCGAGCTGGGTGTGCAGGCCCTGGGCGGCGCTGATGGCGGCGTTGCCCATGTCCATGGCCGACCCGTAATCCATCGTCATGATGTTGACGAGGCTGACGTTCAGGTTGTGGCTCTTGGCGTTGTTCAGCAGGCTGATCGAGTTGGACTCCAGGCCGCTGGGCGAGACCGGCAGCGTGTACTGCACGTCCAGGCGCTTGCCCTGGGCGGCGTACTGCTGCTGGAGGTCGGCGAGCGCGGCGTTGCGCCGGTCGTTGGCGGTGGTGTTGTTGAGGGTGCTGCCCTCGATGTCGAGGTCGATCCGGGTGAGGTTCAGCCCGTCGATCACCCGCTTGTACTGGGCCTCCAGCGCGGAGACCGACGTACAGGCGAGGGCTTCCTCGGTGCCCGACGCACCGCCGAAGGAGGCCATGACGTCGCCGCCGGCCGCCCGCAGGGTGTTGATCGCGGACGTCCAGCTCGCGTCGGTGATGGAGGTGTCGCCGTTGAAGGTGGCGTTGCAGCCGCCGCCGTCGATGACGAAGGCGAGCGTGAAGTACTTCAGGCCGGTGGCGTTGCGGACGGTCGTCAGGGCCGAGGGCGAGTTCCAGACCTCGGCGTAGGGGGCGGCGAACTGCGCGGGGAAGCCGGGGCCCGCGTTGGCCGCGGCCTGGGCGGTGCCGCCGGCGGCGAGCAGCAGGCCGGCGGCCAGCGCGGGGACTGCGGTGAGAGCGCCGAGCTGCTTGAGCCCGATGCGCGGTCTTTGCATGGGGGGAGGCCTTCCGTGGCGGACAGACCGCATCGTTCACATGGCGGAACGATGGACGCCGACCTGACTGTCGACGCATCGGTGACCGTAGGACTAGACCAATACCCCGTCAAGACCCCGCGTTCACCAACTGAATACGAAACCCCGCTGTTGACCGGCTGTCAGCAGGCATGGGCGGGTGCCCGTGTTCAGGATTCGAACACGGGCACCCGCGCTGGCCTGCGGAACCTCAGTTGGTGACGTTGATCGTGAAGGTGGTCGTGGTGTTCTGGATGTCCACGGCGTTGTCACTCTCGTGCAACCCGTTGATGGTCACCGACCCCACGGCCGGGCCCTGCCCGGGTTCCGGCTGCGGGTTGGCCCACAGACCGAAGCCGGACTTGGCGTCGAAGGCGTCACCGCTCTTGTGCGCCCCGGTCACCGACAGGTTGGTGATGACGGTGTCCTTGATGGGCTTGAGCGAGGTGCTGCCGTTCCACTTGGTCTGGAACATCACGCCCTGGTAGGTCGGGTCGGAGATGTCCACGTCGCTGATCCGCAGCCCCTGGAGGTCGAACTCCGCGGAGAAGATCCACAGCGCCGGGAAGGCCTGCTGGCCCCAGAAGTGGCCGCCGTCCCTGACCAGCGAGATGTTGGAGAAGTTACTCGTCGGCGAGGCCTCGAAGCCGAGGGCCGGGATGCCGCCGAACTGGAGCGAGCCGATCGTGATGCCCGGGTAGGTCAGGCTGTCGGCGATGTAGAGGTTGCTGAAGGTGTTGCCACCGCCGCCGTAGACCGCCAGGCCCGCGGCCCGCCAGACCGTCTGCACGCTCAGGTTGCTGAAGGTGTTGCCGGTCTCCTGCTCGCTGTGGTTGTCGATGGCCGGGAAGAGCGCGAAGCTGTCGTCACCGGTCGAGCGGGCCTCGGTGTTGGTCACCGTGTTGCCGGTCGAGCCGTTGGTGAGGTTCACACCGTCGGCGAAGGTGTCGCGGATCCGCAGGTTGCTGATCGTGGAGTTGTCGACGTTCGTCGCCCACACACCGCAGATCGTGTGCTCGATCCACAGGTTGTCGATCGTCAGGTTCGCGACACCGGTCAGGTCGAAGACCTTGCCGGGGCCGTCGATCCGGCTGGTGTAGTTGCCGAAGAACCCGAAGCCGGAGAAGCTCGATCCGCCCGAGCCGGACTGGAGCGAGAAGCCGCCGTCGGTGTTCTCCTGGGTCTGCGGCGTGTAGAACCTGGTGAACCAGGGGCCCGCGCCGATGACCTTGACCGCCCGCCCGTAGACGGTGAACTTGTTGGCCGTGGAGTAGTCGCCGGCGGGCAGGTAGACACCGAGCTTGGTGGTGTCCTGCCGCGCGGTGTCCAGCGCGTTCTGCACGTCCTGCTGGGTGAAGCCGGCCGGCACGACGTACTTCGTCGGGTCCGGGTTGGCGACCGGGGTGGCCTGCTCCAGGTTGATGTAGTCGATGTTGTAGTACGAGGCCGTGTTGGCCGCGTCCTTCTCCAGCCGGATCTTGTGACCGGCCGCCACCGTGGTGCCGAGCAGCACGTTGGCCTCGTCGTAGATGTGCCGCGGGGCGCCGGAGCCGGCGGAGTTGCCCGGGCTCGCCTCGTCGCCGTACAGCCACGCGAACTTCGAGGTCAGCGAGATCGTCTTGAGGAAGGTGCCGTCCACGTAGACGTTGAGCGTCGTGGAGTCGGTGCCGTCGGGGATGTTGAAGCGGGTGACCAGGGTGTTGGTCGGGTTCCTGGTCGTCCACTCGACGTACTGGCCGTTGCCCGCCAGGTGCACCGCCTTGCGGCCGGAGGCCTCGCCCGCCGGGTCGCCGATGGTGCGGTTCGGCCCGAGCACGCTCGCGCCGCCGCCGGTGACGCCGTCCTCGGCCTCGTAGACGTCGTACGGCATGTTCGCGCCACGGCCCACGAAGAGCGACTGGGTGCTGGTGTTGTTGGCCTGCTTGACGGCCAGCTCGTTGGCGTCGGTGGCGATCACCGTCTTGACGGTGTACTTGCCGTTGGCCGCCGTCCAGCTGCCCAGGCTCACCGGGCTGGTGGTGGCGCCGGGGGCGATCGCACCGCTGTAGGAGCCGGTGAGGGTCTTCACCACGGCGCCGGAGGCGGCGTCCGCGATGGTCAGGGTGACGCCGTGGGCGCCGGAGGCGGCGGCGACGGTGCCCTGGTTCTTGATGGCGACCGAGAAGTTGACGTTGTTGCCCGCCGACGGGTTGCCCGGCGACCAGGCCACCGGGGAGGCGAGCAGGTCGGAGGTGTCGACCGGCTTGACCACCAGGGCGGTCGGGCTGGTGTAGGAGTTGTTGGTGTCGTTCTGCTCGACGACCGTGTTCGCCTCGTCCACCTTCGCCGTCAGCTGGTAGCTGCCGGCGTCCTTGGCGCCGATCGACGCGGACACCGTGGTGCTCGCACCCGCGGCCAGCGCACCCACGTTGGCGGTGCCGACCTTGACGGTGCCGAGGTAGAAGTTGACGTTGCTGGCCGGGGAGGCGTTGGTGCCGATGTTCTTGACCGTCGCGTTGAGCGTGATCGGGTCGGTCTCCACCGGGGCGGCGGGCGACGCGGTCAGGGCGCTCACGGTGAGGTCGGGGTTCGGGCCGGGGGTGCCGATGACCTGGAACTCGGCCGCCTGGCCGCCGCCCGCGCCGGAGTTGCTGCTGAAGACCAGCCGTACGTCCGCGACCCGGGCGGTCACCGGGATGGTGACGGTGTTGCCGCCGCTGGACGGGCTGAAGGAGTAGCTCTTGGGCGCGACGAGCTGGGTGAAGCCGCTCGCGCTCTGCTCACGGCCCTGGACCTCGATGGTCTGGGTGCGCGGGCCCCACGCGGAGCTGGGGTTGAGCTTGACCACGACCGAGCTGGTGTCCACGTTGGCGCCGAGCTGCACGGTGAGCGAGCTGGTGCCGGTGCCCTCCCAGTAGGTGTTCACGTCGTCGTCGTTCGCGTTCGCGGCGACGAAGTTCTGCACCGTGGAGGTCGCGGTGATCGGCTTGCCGACCGCCTGGTTGGTGCCGCCGGTGGGCGGGGTGGTGCCGGTACGGGTCACCGTGTTGCTGTTGCCCGACTCGTTGCCGGCCGCGTCGATCGCCCGCACGAAGTACGTGACGGTCGCGGTGTCCGGCTGGCTGTCGGTGTAGGTGAGGGTGCTGCCGCCGGTGGTGGCGATCTTGGTGCCGCCCGCGAAGACCTCGTAGCCGGTGACGGCGGTGTTGTCGCTCGCGGCGTTCCAGGTCAGCTTGATCTGGCCGGACGCGGGCTGGGTGTAGGCCAGGCCGGTGGGGGCGCTCGGGGCCTGGGTGTCGCCGGAGGTGCCGGTGCGCGTGACGGTGTTGCTGGCCGCCGACTGGTTGCCGGCCGCGTCGCGGGCCTTCACGTAGTAGGCGACGGTGGCGGTGTCGGGCTGGCTGTCGGTGTACGTCAGCACGTTGCCGGCGACCGAGGTGCGCAGCTGGCCGTTGGCGTAGACGTCGTACGCGGTCACGCCGGTGTCGTCGGTCGCGGCGTTCCAGGTCAGCTTGACCTGGCCGGACGCGGGCTGGGTGTACGCCAGGCCGGACGGCGCGCTCGGCGCCTGGGTGTCGCCGGTGGCGGGGCCGTAGACCTCGAACTCCGAGATCTGGCCGGCCGGCCAGCCGGTGTTGCCGGTGATGTTCAGCCGGACGTAGCGGGTGGTGGCGGTGTTGAAGGTGATCGTCACCGTGTTGCCGCTCGACGGGTCGAACGTGTAGCCCTTGGACGCGGCGAGGTCGGAGAAGGTGTTGCCGTCCTGGCTGCCCTGGACGGCGAGCGTCTCGGTGCGGCTCGCCCACGCGGTGGCCGGCGGCAGCTTGAGCACCACGGTGTTGACCGGCACGGCCGAGCCGAGGTCGACGCGCAGCCACTGCGGGAAGGCGTTGTTGGTGCTCTCCCAGTAGGTGTTCGCGTTGCCGTCGACGGCGTTGCCCGAGCCGTACACGTCGGCGTGGCCGGACTCGGCGGTGGGCTTGTTCGCCGCGAGGTTGGCTCCCACCGCGGCGGCGGCGACCGTCATCTCGGACAGCTGCGCGGAGTCGGCGGCGGAGTTGGCGGAGACCTCGGCGCGCACGTACCGCGCCTTGGTGGCCGGGAAGTCGATGGTGACCGTGTTGTTCTTGTCGGGCGTGAACGTGTACGACTTGGACCCGACGATCGTGGAGAACAGCGTGCCGTCGTCGCTGGCCTGCAGCGACAGGGTCTGGGTGCGGGCCTTCCAGGAGGCGGGCACCTTCAGCTGCACCGTGTCGACCAGGCGCCCGGCGCCCAGGTTGACCTGCGCCCACTGCGGCGCCGCGGCGCTGACCGCACCGCTCTGCCAGTAGGTGCTCTGGTCGCCGTCGTCGATCCGGTCGGCGGTGTTCTTGCCGCTGGTGCTGCTGGCCGCCGCGGCCTTGCCGGAGGCCAGGTCGGGGGCTGCCGCGGCCGCCACGGCCGGCAGCGCTGTGGTGCCGCCGAGCAGCAGCAGACTGCCGGAGACCACCCCCGCCATCAGCCGTGGTATCGAGCGCTTCGTTCTCATGACGTCCCTCTGTGGTGTGTGGGGGATCAGGGGGTTGGGAGGAGAACCGGGAGAAGAGCAGCCGAGAGGAGTCCAGACGATCTATTCGAAACGTGCGGGATGAACATCTGAAGTTGCGCTCATCTCATGCGTATCCATCGCCGTTCTGCTCATTATTTGCGTACGTGTTGGCAGAGTGTTACAGACGCGCTACGGCGGCGTCTACGCCCCGGACGGCAACGATTCGCTTGCGGACGGCGGGAGTTGGATCGCGCGCCCGCGCGGGGACGACGCGGGGACGGCGGGGCGGGGACGGCCCGGTGACGGGAAGCGCTTGCCCGTACCGCCGGGGAGGCCCGGTCAGGAAGCGGGCGCGGACCGGCTACTTGAAGATCTTGCGCACGTCCGGTGCGTGCCGGTAGATGCCCGTGGCGGCCAGCCGGCGCTTGACCATGGCGATCCGCGGGTGCCGGTCGCTCGGCTCGCCGCCGATCCGGTCCAGCTCCTCCACCAGCCGCTCGGAGCGCTTCTCCAGCCCCAGCTCGTCCAGGATCCGGTCCACCTCGGCGAGCAGCGCACCGTACAGCTGCCACTGCCGGGGGTGCTCCTGGACGCCGGCCAGCAGCAGCCGGGCGATGGTGTCGCGGCTCTCGGTGCTGTCGGAGAGCGCTTGCGCGAGGCGGTCCTCGGCCGCCTGGGCATTGGCGGTGACCTGGCTGGTGATCAGCACCGCGAAGCTCTCGATGGCGTGCGCGATGTGGTCCATGAGCTGCTCCAGCTCGTCGGACACCTCGTCGGGGAAGAGATGCTCGGTGGTGCGGTGCTTGGCCAGATCCGTGAGGGTGCGGGAGAGCACGCGGAGCACGACCGCGCAGATCTCCAGGGTGTCGAGCCCGGTGCGCAGCACGATCCGGGACAGCGCGCCCTCGCGGACCCGGGGGTTCCACCGCAGGCTGTCCTCGGCCTGCCGCAGCGAGGCGTCCACCTCGGCGATGTCGTGGTCCAGCTGCCGCGCCTCGTGCAGCCGGGCGGCGGCCCGCTCGACCGGCAGGTGTCCGGCGACCTGGCCGCCGATGTCGCGGAAGAGGGCGCCCATCCGGCGGGCCATCGACTCGATGGACTCCCCCGCCGACTGCACCCACACCGGCGGCGCGAGCGCGTTGAACAGCAGTCCGACCACCGCGCCGATGAGCGTCTCGAAGACGCGGTCCCAGGCGGTGTTGGCGACCCGGGTCACCCCGAGTACCAGCATCGCCGAGATCGCCACCTCGATCTCGAAGTCGCCGGCCCGCACGAACCTGCCGATCAGCAGCGAGGTCACGATGATCAGGCCCAGGCTCCACCAGGTGAGCCCCACCAGCGCGCTGAAGCCGACGGCGACGAGCACCCCGGCCACGACGGCGTTGACGCGGCTGATCCCGGTGGTGAGCGTCGAGTACAGCGTCACCTGGACGACCAGCAGCGCGGTGAGCGGCGCGGTCAGCGGCGCCGGGTTGGGCAGCAGCCACACGGCCACCACGTAGGCGATGACGGCGGCCGCGGCGGACCGCAGGATCTGCACCGCCGCGGGCTCCGCCGTCCACCGGACGAGCTTGACGACGGGCTCGGGCACATCGGGCATCGCGGGCATCTGCGGCCTCCCCCGTTCCTGTCGGTCTGGTCCCGGCGCCGGGCGCCGGGTCACGTCAAGGCGCTTTCCGGCCCGTTTCCGGCGCCGGGGCGACGGCCCCAGCGTAGGGTCGGAAGCCGCCGCGGCGGCCGTACGGCACGTCCCGCTGCGTCGGGTTCACACCCCCGGCGCCACCGGCCGCAGGCCTGGGTGATCGCCCGTCAAGATCTTGCACACAGCGAGATGCCGCATAACGCGTCTATGCGGGCAAGGAGTTCGCTGATCGTTCGAATCTCGACGGCGACGTGGAACGTCGTGAAACAGCGGTACCAATCTCGTTCACTTTCTTGACGTGTCAGCAACAGCGCCGTAATCATCGCTGCCATCAGAGAGCGCTCTCACACGCACCCAGGAGACGCCGTGACCGGCAACCCCCCACCTCTGTCCAGACGCCTACCCCGCTCGCTCGTCTTCGCGTTCGTCGCCGCGATGCTCGCGGCGTTCGCCCTCGCGGTCACCCAGAGCCCGGCTCGGGCCGCGGGCACCCTGCTGTCGCAGGGCAAGACCGCGACCGCCTCCTCCACGGAGAACGCCGGCACCCCGGCCTCGGCCGCGGTGGACGGCAACACCGGCACCCGCTGGTCCTCCGCGGCCAGCGACCCGCAGTGGCTCCAGGTCGATCTCGGGGCCACCGACTCGATCAGCTCCGTCACCCTCAACTGGGAGACGGCCTACGCCAAGGCCTTCCAGATCCAGACCTCGGCCGACGGCACCAACTGGACGAACATCTACTCCACCACCACCGCGACCGGTGGCGTCCAGAACCTCACCGTAAACGGTTCCGGGCGCTATGTCCGGATCTACACGACGGCCCGCGCCACCCAGTACGGCGTGTCGCTGTGGGAGTTCCAGGTCTACGGCGCCACCGGCACCGGCAACGCCGCCTGCGGCACCGCGAACGCGGCGCTGCACAAGACCGCGACGGCCTCCTCGACCGAGAACGCCGGCACCCCCGCCTCCTCCGCGGTGGACGGCGACAACGGCACCCGCTGGTCCTCGGCGGCGTCCGACCCGCAGTGGATCCAGGTCGACCTCGGCTCGTCGCAGAACATCTGCGGCGTGCAGCTGACCTGGGAGACCGCCTACGCCAAGGCCTACCAGATCCAGGTCTCGGCCGACGGCAGCAACTGGACCACCGCCTACTCCACCACGACCGGCCCCGGCGCCACCGAGCTGATCAGCCTCACCGGCACCGGCCGCTACGTGCGGATGTACGGCACCCAGCGCGCCACGCAGTACGGCTACTCGCTGTGGGAGTTCCAGGTCTTCACCGGCGGCACCGGCAGCAACGGCGGCGCCAACGGGGGCGGTGACAACGGCGGCAGCACGGGCGGTACGACCCCGCCCGGCGACTCGAAGCTGCTGTCGTACAACAAGCCCGCCACCGCCTCGACCTACCAGGACGCCAACAGCTGCACCGGCTGCACCCCGGCCAAGGCCTTCGACGAGGACCCGGCGACCCGCTGGGCCACCAGCGACGTCAACGGCTGGGTCGACCCGGGCTGGATCGCGGTGGACCTCGGCGCGACCGCGCACATCACCCAGGTCGTCCTGCAGTGGGACCCGGCCTACGCGACGGCGTACCAGATCCAGACGTCCGCCGACGGCAACAACTGGACGTCCATCTACTCCACCACGACCGGCAAGGGCTTCAAGGAGACCCTGAACGTCGACGGCACCGGCCGCTACGTGCGGATGTACGGCACCGCGCGCAGCAACGGCTACGGCTACAGCCTGTGGACCTTCGACGTCTACGGCACCGGCGGCAACCCCACCCCGCCGCCCGCGCTGCCGCCGAACCCGGGCAACCCGGAGCACCTGGTGTGGAGCGACGAGTTCAACGGCGCGGCCGGCTCCAAGCCGGACACGAGCAAGTGGACCCAGGACACCGGCGGCGGCCAGAACGGCGAGCTGGAGTACTACACCAACGGCGACAACACCACGATGGACGGCAACGGCAACCTCGTCATCGAGGCCCGGAAGGAGAACGTCCAGGGTCACCAGTACACCTCGGGCCGGATCAACACCTCCGACCACTTCAACTTCACCTACGGGCACGTCGAGGCGCGGATCAAGGTGTCCGGCACGCAGGGCCTGTGGCCGGCGTTCTGGATGCTGGGGTCGAACTTCAAGACCGGCACGCCGTGGCCGAACTCCGGTGAGATCGACATCATGGAGCACGTCGGCAAGGTCCCGGACTCGGTCTACTCCACGCTGCACGCCCCGGCGTACAACGGCGGCAACGGCTACGGCCAGCCCTACCAGATCGCGGGCGGCGACTTCGCGAACGACTTCCACACCTACGCGGTGGACTGGGACTCCACCCACATGACCTTCTCGGTGGACGGGCACGCGTTCTTCACCGCCGACAAGGCCACGGTGGAGTCGACCCGCGGCCCGTGGGTCTACGACCACCCGTTCTACATCATCCTCAACAACGCGGTGGGCGGTGACTGGCCGGGCGCGCCCGACGCCAGCACGGTCTTCCCGCAGAAGATGCTCGTCGACTACGTGCGCGTCTCGCAGTAGCCGCGCCACCCCGGGCCGCCCGGGTCCCGCCTCCCGCGGGACCCGGGCGGCCTGCCCCACCCCCCACCTCCGACGGCCCCCACGCCGCGCGAGAGAGGCATTCCCCATGCTGCACACCCCGTACAGCACTCCCCCACCGTCCGCCCGCAGAGGGCCGTCCGCCGCGCAGGCCCGGCTCGCCGCCCTCGTCGGTTTCGTCCTGGTCATGGCGCTGGCGCTGGTCGCGGCGCCGCGTATCGCGCACGCCGCCGACCCGGTCCTGCTCTCGCAGGGCAAGCCCGCGACCGCGTCCTCCGCCGAGAACGCCGGCACCCCCGCGTCGGCCGCGGTGGACGGCGACGACGGCACCCGCTGGTCCAGCGGCTTCACCGACCCGCAGTGGATCCAGGTGGACCTGGGCTCCAGCCAGCCCGTCAGCCGGGTGGACCTGCACTGGGAGACCGCCTACGCCAAGGCCTTCCAGATCCAGGTCAGCGCGGACGGCAGCGCGTGGACGAACGTGTACTCCACCACCACCGCGACGGGCGGCAACCAGTCACTGAACGTGACCGGCACCGGCCGCTACGTCCGGGTGTACGGCACCCAGCGCGCCACCCAGTACGGCTACTCGCTGTGGGAGTTCCAGGTCTACGGCGGCAGCTCGGGCGGCGGCACCGGCGGCACCACCGGCGGGGGCGGCACCACACCGGGCGCGTGCGGCAACTCCGGCGCGGCCACCGGCAAGCCGGCCACCGCCTCCTCCACGCAGGACGCCGGCACCTTCCCGGCGTCGGCGGCCTTCGACGGCAACGCCGGCACCCGCTGGTCCTCGGCGGCGTCCGACCCTCAGTGGATCCAGGTGGACCTCGGCTCGGCCCAGGACGTGTGCGGGGTGACGCTCAACTGGGAGGCCGCGTACGGCACGGCGTACCAGATCCAGACGTCCGCCGACGGCACCAACTGGAGCACCGCCTACTCCACCACCGCGGGCAAGGGCGGCGTGGAGACCCACGACTTCACCGCGCACACCCGCTACGTGCGGGTCTACGGCACCCAGCGCGCCACGCAGTGGGGCTACTCCCTGTGGGAGGTGCAGGTCCTCTCGCCCGGCGGCGGGGAGACCGAGCCGCCCGGCGGCGGCACGGGCGGTGACGGCGGCAACGGCGTGTGCCCGTGGGTGGGTTCGACCGCGCCGGTCGCCGACCGGGTGGCGCAGGTGCTGTCGCACATGACGCAGACGCAGAAGCTGACGATGCTGCACGGCAACGGCCAGGCGTACCCGTACATCGGCAACACCGACCCGATCGCGTCGCTGTGCATCCCGGCGATGGGCTACCACGACGGGCCCAGCGGGGTCGGCGACGGCTTCGGCGGGGTGACGCAGCTGCCGTCCGCGGTGTCGTCCGCGGCGACCTGGGACACCGCGCTGCAGAAGAGCTACGGCACGGTGGCCGGCAACGAGTTCGCGGGCAAGGGCGTGGACGTGGCGCTCGGCCCGACGATGAACATCGTGCGCGACCCGCGCTGGGGCCGGGCCTTCGAGACGTACAGCGAGGACCCGTACCTGAGCGCCCAGATGGCGACCGCGAGCATCCAGGGCATGCAGAGCCAGGGGGTGATGGCGCAGGCCAAGCATGTCGCCGTCTACAACCAGGAGACCAACCGCAACGGGCCGGCCGACAACGCGATCGTCGACCAGCGCACGCTGCACGAGATCTACCTGCCGGCCTTCCAGGCGGCGGTGAGCAAGGGCGCGTCGGCGTCGGTGATGTGCGCCTACTCGACCGTCAACGGCGTGTACGCGTGCCAGAACGCCGACCTGCTGAAGAAGGGCCTCTACCAGGAGGCGGGCTTCAACGGCTTCGTCACCAGCGACTGGGGCGGCGCGCACTCGACGGTGGACGCGGCCAACAACGGCATGACGGTGGAGATGCCGGGCGGCTACTTCTACGCCGACTTCCTGGCGCAGGCGGTGGCCGCCGGGCAGGTCAGCCAGGCGACGCTGGACACGATGGTCACCCGGGTGCTGACGCAGATGTTCGCCTTCGGGATCTTCGAGAAGCACAAGACCGGCAACCGCGACTCGGTCGTGACCAGCGCGGCGCACCAGACCACCGCGCGGCAGGTCGCCGAGCAGGGCTCGGTGCTGCTGAAGAACGACGGCAACGTGCTGCCGCTCGCGGGCGCCAACGCCACCTCGATCGCGGTCATCGGCCCGGACGGCGGCGCGGGCGTGCGCAGCGTCGGCGGCGGCAGCGCCACCTCGACCAGTTCGGGCACGGTCGCGCCGATCGACGCGATCAAGAAGCGGGCCGGCACGGGCGCCTCGGTGACGTACAACGACGGCACGGACGTCAACGCGGCCGTGACCGCGGCGCGGGCGGCGAAGGTGGCGGTCGTGTGCGTCGGCTACGGCGAGAACGAGGGCACCGACCAGGCGAACATCGACCTGCCGAACAACCAGAACGCGCTGGTGCAGCAGGTCGCCGCGGCCAACCCCAACACGATCGTCGTCCTCAACACCGGCTCGGCGGTCACCATGCCGTGGCTCGGCCAGGTCAAGGGCGTCGTGGAGGAGTGGTACGCGGGCCAGGAGGTCGGCAACTCGCTGGCGGCGCTGCTGTTCGGCGACGTCAACCCGTCCGGCAAGCTGCCGGTGACCTTCCCCGCCTCACTGAACGACGTGCCGGCGCACACCGCGGCGCAGTGGCCGGGCCAGGGCAACGTGCAGTACAGCGAGGGCCTGAAGGTCGGCTACCGCTGGTACGACGCGCAGAACATCGCACCGCTCTTCCCGTTCGGCTTCGGCCTGTCCTACACCTCGTTCTCCTTCTCGGGGCTCCAGGTGGGCGCGCTGGACGGCAGCGGCAACGCGACGGTCAGCGCGACCGTCACCAACACCGGCAGCCGGGCGGGCGCCGAGATCGCCCAGCTCTACGTCGGCGACCCGGCCTCCACGGGCGAGCCCGCCAAGCAGCTCAAGGGCTTCTCGCGGGTGGACCTCCAGCCGGGGGCGAGCGCGAAGGTGACGTTCACGGTGAGCGCGCACGACCTGGCGTACTGGAACACCTCGTCGTCGTCCTGGACGACGGCGGCGGGCGCGTACCAGATCATGGTCGGGGACTCGTCGCGGAACCTGCCGCTGACGGGGACGCTGAACGTGGCGACCGCGATGAGCGCGAAGACGGTCGACGCGGCGGCCACCGCCAAGGCGTCGGTGACCGTGGCCAACCCGGCGGGCATGAGCGGCCCGAAGGGCACCTCGGTGCGGCTGCCGGTCACGGCGGCCTCGTCCACGGGCGCGGCGCTGTCCTTCGACGCGGTGGGCCTGCCCGCGGGGCTGGTGATCGGCAAGGACGGCGTGATCTCCGGGACGCCGACCGCGAAGGGCACCAGCACGGTGAGCGTGACGGCCTCGGACGGCAGGGGCGCGGCGGACACCGCGACCTTCGTCTGGACGGTCACCTGACCGCCTGACCCCGGCCGGGGCCCGAGGGCGGGCCCCGGCCGGTTGTGAAGATCCGGCGTACGTACCGCAGGATTCTGCCTCCCCATGGGTGAAACCGATGCCCCATGGGGAGGCAGATGTACATGACAAGACGAGGCCGGGCGGGCTCAGCGGCCGAACCACACGGTCGTGACGTTGCAGAACTCGCGGATCCCGTGCCCGGACAGCTCGCGCCCGTAGCCGGAGCGCTTGACGCCACCGAACGGGAAGGCCGGGTGCGAGGCGGTC
Organism: Streptomyces sp. NPDC021224; assembly: GCF_044332905.1. Taxonomy (NCBI): domain Bacteria; kingdom Bacillati; phylum Actinomycetota; class Actinomycetes; order Kitasatosporales; family Streptomycetaceae; genus Streptomyces; species Streptomyces sp. NPDC021224. The sequence continues at coordinate 272,501 of NZ_JBIRPW010000004.1, forward strand.
ATCCCGTTGAAGAAGACCCCGCCGGCCTCCAGGTCGCGGACGAAACGGCGCTGCTCGGCCTCGTCGCGCGTCCAGACGTTGGAGCTGAGCCCGAACGGCGTGTCGTTGGCCAGCGCCACGGCCGCGTCCAGGTCGGGCACCCGGTAGAGGGTCGCCACCGGCCCGAAGGCCTCCTCGCGGTGGATGCGCATCGCCTCCGTCACCCCGGACAGCACCGTGGGCTCGTAGAACCAGCCGTCCGGCTGTGCCTCGGGGCGGCGGGCCCCGCACAGCGCCTCGGCGCCCCGCGCCAGCGCGTCGTCGACCAGCTCCTCCAGATCGGTGCGGCCCTGCTCGGTGGCCAGCGGGCCGACGTCCGTGGACAGGCTCGTCGGATCGCCGACGCGCAGCGCGCTCATGGCGCGGGTGAAGCGCTCGGCGAAGCGGTCGTGGACGTCGGCGTGCACGATGAAGCGCTTGGCGGCGATGCAGGACTGGCCGTTGTTCTGCACCCGGGCGGTCACCGCGACCTCCACCGCGCGGTCCACGTCGGCGGACGGCATGACCACGAAGGGGTCGCTGCCGCCCAACTCCAGCACCGTCTTCTTGACCTCGTCGCCCGCCACCGAGGCGACCGCGCGCCCGGCGCCCTCGCTGCCGGTCAGGGTCGCGGCGGCCACCCGCGGGTCGCGCAGCACCGCCTCGATCGCACCCGAGCCGACCAGCAGCGTCTGGAAGCAGCCCGCGGGGAAGCCCGCGCGGTGGAAGAGGTCGCCCAGGTAGAGGGCAGTCTGCGGCACGTTGGAGGCGTGCTTGAGCAGCCCGGTGTTGCCCGCCATGAGCGCGGGGGCGGCGAACCTGACCACCTGCCAGAGCGGGAAGTTCCACGGCATCACCGCGAGCACCACGCCCAGCGGGCGGTAGCGGACGTACGCGCGGCTCCCGCCGCTGTCGGCGACGTCGGCGGTGTCCGGGTGCTCGTCGGCGAGCAGCGCCTCGGCGTGCCCCGCGTACCAGCGCATCGCCTTGGCGCACTTGGCCGCCTCGGCGCGGGCCGCGGCCAGCGTCTTGCCCATCTCCAGCGTCATGGTGCGGGCGATGTCGTCCTGCTCCTTGTCGAGCAGGTCGGCCGCCGCGCGCATCAGCCCGGCCCGGTGGGCGAACCCGGTCGTCCGCCACTCCCGGAAGGTGTCGTACGCGGTGGCGATCCGCTGCTCGACCCCGGCCGCGTCCAGGGCGTCGAAGGTACGGACCGTCTCCCCTGTCGCGGGGTTCACGGTGGCGATCGGCATGCTGCTCCTCCTCCTGCCGCGGGCCTGACCGGGCGGGCGCGGCGAGCGGGCGCCCACCAGGCGCGGGTACCCGCGCGGAGGCGGTCCATGCGGCGGTGCCGCCATCCTTCCCGCTGCCGCCGCCCGCCACTCCCAGCCGGGCCCGGACGGCGGCCGACGGCACCCGCCCGGCGCAACCGGGCGGCCCGCCGGTCGCCCGTGCGGGTGAATCGCCCACGGTCTGCCTGCGGCGGCGGGGAGCCGACCGGCAGCGTTCATTCACCGGTAACGCACGCCACATCAGTCACCACATCTACGCGCGCAGAATCTCTTCCGCAGCTCGCTCCCCGCACCCCCACCCACCGCCCCCCACCTGGAGGTTGACGGATGCCCGGCACACGTAACCCCAACCCGCGCCGCAGGGCGGCGCTCGCCGCGACCGCGTTCCTGGGCGCCGCCGCCCTGGCCGCGGCCGGTGTCGCCACCGGCAGCGCGCAGGCCGCACCGGACAGCGCCGCGGCCGCCGCCGCGACCACGCACCGGGTGCTGTTCGACAACACCAAGGCGGAGACGGCGGGCAACGCCGACTGGATCATCAGCACCAGCCAGCCCGACCCGCTCGGCCAGAACAGCTCGCCCAGCAAGGAGACCGACTGGACCGGCGCGCTGTCCTCGTGGGGTGTGGCCCTGCAGAAGGCCGGCGGCTACAGCCTTGCGACCCTGCCGTCCGGCCGCACCATCACCTACGGCAACAGCAGCAACGCGCAGGACCTGAGCAACTTCGACACCTTCGTGCTGCCCGAGCCCAACGTGAAGCTCACCGCCGCGGAGAAGACCGCGGTCATGAACTTCGTCAAGAACGGCGGCGGGCTGTTCCTGATCTCCGACCACAACAACAGCGACCGCAACAACGACGGCTGCGACTCGCCCTGCGTCATCAGCGACCTGCTGACGAACAACGGCGTCGACAACACCGACCCGTTCGGCTTCACCGTCGACAAGCTCGACATCAGCACCGACAACCCGCGGGCGGTCAGCAACGCCTCCGACCCGGTGCTGCACGGCCCGTTCGGCACGGTGACCGGCAGCATCCTGCGCGACGGCACCACCTTCACGCTCAACCCGTCCGACAACTCCGCGGTCAAGGGCCTGCTCTACCGGACCGGCTACTCCGGCAACACCGGTGCCTTCTTCGCCACCAGCACCTTCGGCAGCGGCCGGGTGGCGATCTGGGGCGACAGCTCCCCCGTGGACGACGGCACCGGCCAGTCCGGCAACACCCTCTACGACGGCTGGAACGACCCCGCGGGCACCGACGCGGCACTCGCGCTCAACGCCACGGCGTGGCTGTCCGGCTCCGGCGGCACCACGACCGCCCCGCCGACCACTCCCCCGACCACGCCTCCGACCGGCGGCGGCACCTGCACCTCCCGCCAGCTGCTGGCCAACCCCGGCTTCGAGTCGGGCGCCTCGTCGTGGTCGGCGTCCAGCGGTGTGATCAACAACGACAGCGGCGAGGCGGCGCACAGCGGCTCGTACAAGGCCTGGCTCGACGGCTACGGCACCGCGACCACCGACACGCTCTCCCAGTCGGCCGCCATCCCGGCGGGCTGCTCCGCGCAGCTGAGCTTCTACCTGCACATCGACACCGCCGAGACCGGCAGCACCGCCTACGACACCCTCACGGCCCAGGTGCTCAACTCCTCGGGCACCGTGCTGAGCACGCTCGCGACGTACACCAACGTCCAGGCGGCCTCCGGCTTCACGCAGCGCTCCTTCGACCTGAGCGCCTACGCGGGCCAGACGGTCACGGTCAAGTTCACCGGGACCGAGGGCTCCAAGCTCCAGACGTCCTTCGTCATCGACGACACCGCGCTCACCGTGAACTGAGCGGAACCGCGCCACCCGCGGCCCGGACGGTCAGCCGCCGTCCGGGCCGCGCCCGTCCCGCTCCCCGGTCCCGGACTCCTCCGCCGTCCGGTCCGCCGTCCGGTCCGCCGCCAGATCCTCCGCGGGGCCGAACTCGCACCACACGGCCTTGCCGTCGCCGCGCGGCTCGACGCCCCAGCGGACGGACAGCGCGTCGATCATCAGCAGCCCGCGGCCGGACGTCGCCGCCTCACCCGGCGAGCGGCGGCGCGGCCATGCGCTGGAGCGGTCCTGCACCGTCAGCCGGATCCGGCGCACCGGCTCCGGCAGCACCTCCAGCGTCAGCACCGCGCCGCCCTCGGTGTGCAGCAGGACGTTCACCAGCAGCTCGCCGGCCGCCAGCTCCACGTCGTCGGCCAGGTCGGACATCCGCCACCCGGCGAGCGTCTGGCGCAGCGCCCCGCGCGCCTCGGCCAGCCCTTCCGGGTCGGCCTGGTGGACGTAGGAGTGCATCCGCGGCGCCAGGCCCGTGCCCGGGTCCGGATCGCGGCGCACCACCAGCAGCGCCACGTCGTCCTGCGAGCCCCAGCGCTCCCACAGGTTGCCCGCGAGGTGGTCGGCGAGCCCGTCGGCGTCCTGCGGCCCGTCCCGTACGGCCTCGGCCAGCACGTCCATGCCGACCGTGATCTCCTGGCCGCGCTCCTCGACGAGTCCGTCGGTGCAGAACACCAGCGTCTCGCCGGGCACGAGGTCGAGCCGGGTCTCGGGGAACTCGTGCATGTCCACGGCGGTGGCCACGCCCAGCGGCAGGCCGCCGCGCACATTGGGCCAGCCGGTGCGGCCGTCGGTGTGCCGTATCAGCGGGCCGAGGTGCCCGGCGCGCACCGCGCGCACCGCGCCGGTCGCGAGGTCGAGCTCGGCGTAGCTGCATGTCGCGAAGCGCTCGGTGTCCAGCTCGGCGAGGAAGCGGGAGGCGCGGGCCAGCACGGTCGCGGGGGCGTGGCCCTCGGCGGCGTACGCGCGCAGTGCGATCCGCAGCTGGCCCATGACCGCGGCGGCGTGCGTGTCGTGCCCCTGGACGTCGCCGACGACCAGGCCGACGCGGTTCTGCGGCAGCGCCACCACGTCGTACCAGTCACCGCCGACTTCCCGGCCGCGGGAGGCCGCGTGGTAGCGGACCGCGATGCCGACACCGTCGAAGCGCGGGATGTCGCGCGGCAGCATCGAGGACTGCAGCCCGGTGGCGAACTCCCGCTCGCGGTCGAAGAGCATCGCGCGCTGCAGGGACTGCGCCACGATCGCGGCGAGCGACGCGTACAGCTCGCGGTCGTCGTGGCCGAACTCCCGCTCCTCGCGGTAGAACAGCCCGAGTGCGCCGATCGAACGGCCCTGCGCGATGAGCGGCAGGAACGCCGCGGAGGCCATCCCGGAGGCGGCGAAGTAGGCGCGCGCGGCCGGGAAGCGCTCGGCCAGCTTGTCCAGGGACGACGCGAAGCGCGAGCGCATCGTCATCACCACGTCGTCCAGCGGCAGCGACCCGTCAGAGCGCCGCACGGCGAGTTCGCCGGTCCACGCGTTCGGCGCACCGGTGGTGCCGAGGACCCGCAGGTTGCCGCCCTCGACGAGGGCCAGCAGCATCGCGTCGGCGCCGAACCGCTCCAGCCCGCCCGCGCCGGTGACGACCGCGGTGACGTCCTCGACCGTCACCGCCCGGGACAGCGCCTCGGTGGTCAGCCGCACCACCGGGGCCAGGCTCTGCCGCACACCGTCCGCGGCCCGGCTCGCGGGCATCTCGGTCGCCTGCACGTCGGGGGTCTGGGCCAGCTCGTCGGTCGCATCCCGGACGATGCCCACGATGCGGTAGGCGTTGCCGCGGCTGTCCCGCAGGATCGTGCCCTGGGTGTGCGTCCATTGCTTGGCGCCGTCCCGCCGGGTGATCTGGAAGTAGCCGCCGTAGCTGCGCATGCCCGACTGGAGCGCGCGGCGCAGCGCGTAGTCCACCCGGGCGCCCTCCTCGGGCGCGACCCGCAGCACGAGGGACTCCGGGCGGGAGTCGTACTCGCCGGGCCGCAGGTCGAAGACCTCCAGAGCGGCGTCGTCCAGTTCGAAGACGCCGCGGTCCAGATCCCAGTCGAAGCTGCCCATGCCGTTCAGGGCGAGCCGCTCCCCGAGACCGATCTCCGAATCCGGGGCCCGGTCCGCCTCGACGACGGGTCCGACCCGGGGGTCGTACCCGCTGCGGGCCGGCGGCTTGCTTTCGCTCACGCACTCTCCGGGGAGCTCGTATCTGCGATGGACCTCGGTTGTCCATTATGCCCCGAATGCGGCATTGCGTTCGAACGCAGGCCGCCCGGATCAGGCGGGCGGGGGCGCGGGGGCGGGCGGCGCCGCCTGGGCCGTCGGGGCCTCCGTAGCCCTCGGAGCCGTCGGAGCCACGAAGGCGAGGGAGACCAGGCCCGGCGGGGCGCCGAGACGGGCGGGCGGACCGACCGCGGGGAAGCGGTCGACCAGCGCGTCGAAGACGCGGTACGCGCTCGCCGCGTCACCCGCCGTGACCACCACGTGCACCAGGCCAGGCTCCCGCAGGCACTCCCAGTCCTCCCGCAACCTTCCGCTCCTCCCGCCGGGGTCTCTTCCGCCGGGAGGGACCACGGGGACGGGGGCGCAGTTGCAGCCGGGGGCGGCATTCACCCCCACGGGGGCGCGCGCGGGGCGCTTCAGGGGGCGCGCGGGATACGGACCGGGGGGCGCGGACGGCATGGGCGCGCGGGGGCCGGGTACGCGAAGGGCGACCGGAACGCAACTTATGGAGCTTGCGATGACCACACCCTTCCCTGACACCTATCCGCCGGTACCGACGCCGCCCGAGGAACCGGTGCCGGGTCCCGACCCGACGCCGACGCCCGAGCCGCATCCGGTTCCGGGACCCGTACCGACCCCGCCGTCACCGACACCGCCGGCCCCCGTGCCGCCGACGCCCGAGCCGACCCCGCAGCCGGGACCGCCGCCGATCGACTGACCGGCGCGGCCGACCCTCCGGAAAAGCGGGTGATCGCGGACCCGTTCGTCCCCGGGAAACCTCCGGGACCGCACCGCGCCCGCATGCTCGTGTCGAATCTGCAATCGAACGGTTCACCCGTTCGTGTGCACTTCGAAAATACAATCGACCATTCATCATTCAGGTCGATAATCCGCATGTATCGCGAGCATGACATCTCATAACACCGCAGGTGAGCGTGCCGCGCCCGGAAAATCCCCCGCAAGGCGTTTCCGTGCCTGCCGACGATCTCCGCAGGACGGTCACAATTCCTCCGCGCGATGATCCACCATGGGTCCCCGGACATACGGCCGGAAAAGTGCCGTTGCGAGTGGGAGTGCGCCGATGGGGAATCGGCGGCTGCCGGGGGAGAAATTCATGGGCAGAAGTGTGCGTGCCGCGGCGGTCGCGACCGCCGCGGCACTGGTCGGCCTGGTGCTCGCGCCGTCGGCGGCGCGGGCGGCGGCCGTCACCCCGCGGGTGGACCTGCGGGTGCTGGTGGTGGACGACGGGGGACCGGCCACCGCCGCGGTCACCGCGGAACTGGACGGCGCGGGGACCCCGTACACCACGGTGGACCTCACGGCGCCGGGACGCCCGGTGATCACCGCGGGTTTCCTGAGCGACACCGTCTCCGGGCGCCCGCGGGCGAAGTTCCAGGCCGTGGTGCTGCCGAACGAGAACCCCTTCGGGGCGGGCTCGGCCGAGATGGCGGCGCTCGCCGCGTACGAGACGGCGTACGGCGTACGGCAGGTGGACGCGTACACGTACGCCTCCCCCGCGGTCGGGCTGGACTACGCGCAGAACGGCGGCTACATCGGCCAACTCGACGGCGTTCAGGGGCAGGTGACCGCCCAGGGCGCCGCCGGTGACTTCGGCTATCTCAGGGGCGCGGTGCCCTTCGAGGACAACGACCCCTACCAGGCGGAGAGTTACGGCTACCTGGCCGCGCCGCTGACCGACCAGGCCGCGGGGGCGTCCTTCACCACGCTGGTGGACGCGCCCGTTCCCGGCAGCACCCGGCGCGGGGTGCTGGTGGGGCAGTACACCCACGACGGGCGCAGCGAGCTGGTGCTGCCGTTCGTCTACAACCAGTACCAGCAGCAGTTCCGGCTGCTGGCGCGCGGCATCGTGGAGTGGATGACGCAGGGTGTCCACCTCGGCGCCGACCGCAACTACTTCGAGGTGCAGGTCGACGACGTCTTCCTGGCCGACGACCGGTGGAACCCCACCCTCAACTGCACCCCGGGCGACGTCGACTGCCCGATCGGCACCGGCGGGGACGACAACCCGATCCGGATGACCGCGGACGACGCCGCCTACGCCGAACAGTGGTCGGCCGCGCACGGCTTCACCTTCGACTTCGTCTTCAACGGCGGCGGCAGCGAGGACTGGAAGTCCGACCACGACACGGCCACCGACCCGCTCGCGACCCGGCTGCTGGCCGACAAGAAGTCCTACCGCTGGGTCAACCACACCTATCTGCACCCCTTCCTGGGCTGCGTCCAGGACGTCACCGTGGTGCCGTGGCGCTGCGCGACGACCGCGAGCGGCGCCACCCAGTGGGTGAGCAGGGCCGACATCACCGCCGCCGTCAAGGACAACCGCGCCTGGGCCGCCGCCCACGGGCTCTCCCTGGACGACGACGAGCTGGTGACCGGCGAGCACTCCGGCCTGAAGGTGCTGCCGCAGCAGCCCGCCGACAACCCCAACCTCGCCCCGGCGCTCAGCTCGCTCGGCGTGAAGTACCTCGCGAGCGACAACTCCCGGGAGCCCGACCAGCGGACGGTCGGCCCCGCGGTCACCGTGCCGCGCTTCCCGATGAACGTCTTCTACAACGCCGGCACGGCGCAGGAGGAGACCGACGAGTACAACTGGATCTACACCAGCACCGCCCAGGGCGGCAGCGGCGCGTGCACCACGTCCGGCAACTCCACCTGCCTGCCCGCCCCGCTGGACCCGGCGACCGGCTACACCTCGTACATCGTGCCGCTGGAGGCACGCATCGACCTCGGGCACGTGCTCGGCAACAACCCGCGCCCGCACTTCGTCCACCAGTCCAACCTCGCCGAGGACCGCATCGCCTACCCGGTGCTGGAGCGCGTCCTCGGCGACTACGCGGGCCTGTTCGCCGCCTCCACCCCGGCGGTCAACCTGCGCACCGCGGACATCGCCACCGAGCTGCAGCGCAGGGCCGCGTGGAGCGCGGCGTGGAAGGGCGGCAAGGTGACCGCCTACCGGATCGGCGGCACCGTCACCGTGAGCGCGCCCTCCGGGGTCCAGATCGACGCGACGATGCCAGCCGGCACCCGGCAGTCCCAACTGCTGGGCTCCACCGCCTTCGGCACCGCGTACGCGGGCCGCACCTCCGGCTGGGCAACGCCGGGGCTCCTCCAGAGCGCGGTGACGCTCGCGCTGCCCGCGGCCGCCGTGCCCGCCGCCGCCGCGGCGTCCGCGCCGGGCACACCCGTCCGGCTCGCCGCCCCCGCCGGACGGCTGCCGGTGCCGCGCGGCGTCACGGACGCGGTGCCCGCAGGGCCGGGCGACAGCGCCCGCGACTGACCGGCCGACCGACTGACCGGCCGCACGGCTGAGCGGGTGCGCGCGGATCCGCGTCCCGCGCGCACCCACCCGTACAACCGCCGTCCGCGCCGCCGCCCGGACGCCCCGACGCCCCTTCCCCGCACCGCCCTCGCGCCCCGGCCCGTACCCGCCCGTCCCGACCCGTCCAGGGGGACACCACGTCATGCACGCAACTTCCGGCCTGCCCGCGGCGCGTCCCGCGCACGTGACGCTGCTGACCGAGGGAACGTATCCGCACAGCGCGGGCGGGGTGAGCGTCTGGTGCGACCAGCTGGTCCGCGCGATGCCCGACGTCGAATTCCGCGTCACCGCCGTCACCGCCACCGGCGGCGAGCCGCTCGCCTGGCAGCTCCCGCCGAACGTCACCGCGCTGGACGAACTGCCGGTGTGGGGCGACACCCCCGCCGGGCGCGAGCCGCGCGGGCGCGACCGGCGGGCACTGCTCACCGCGTGGGAGCGGCTGCTGACCGCGCTGCTCGCCGAGGGCAGCGGCGACGACGAACTGTTCGGGCCCGCGCTCCACGAACTCGGCGGGTGGGCCGAGGCGGGCACACTCTCGGCGGGCCTGCGCTCCGAAGCGGCGGTACGCACCCTGGCCCGGCTGTGGCGGCGGCCGGGCACGGACGCGGCGGCGGCCCGCCCGAGCCAGTACGACGCGCTGACCGGCACCGATCTGCTGGAGCACGCGCTGCGCCCGCTCGCCGCCACCCCGCCCACCGGTGTGGCGCACGCGGTGAGCGGCGGACTCGCGACACTGCCCGGACTGCTCGCCCACCACCGCGACGGCGTCCCCCTGCTGCTCACCGAGCACGGCGTCTACCAGCGCGAGCGCTACCTCGGACACCGCGGCGGGCCCTACCGCTGGCCGGTCAAGTCGCTGCTGCTGCACTTCTTCCGGCTGCTCGCCCGCGAGGCCTACCGGCACAGCGCGCTCGTCACCCCCGGCAACCGCTACAACCGGCGCTGGGAGGAGCACGGCGGCGCCGCGCCGGACCGTATCCGCACCGTCTACAACGGCGTCGATCCCTCGGCCTTCCCCGTCGCCGGGCCCGAACCGGAGGTGCCGACGCTCAGCTGGGCCGGGCGGATCGACCCGATCAAGGACCTGGAGACGCTGATCCGCGCCTTCGCGCTGGTCCGCGAGGAGATACCCGAGGCGCGGCTGCGCGTCTTCGGCGGCACGCCGCGCGGCGGTGAGGACTACCGGGCGCGCTGCGAGGAGCTGGCGCGGGAGCTGGGCGCGGGCGGCGCGGTGAGCTTCGAGGGCCGCGTCGACGACATCCGCACCGCGTACGCGGCCGGGCAGGTGGTGATGCTCTCCAGCATCAGCGAGGGCTTCCCCTTCACCCTCATCGAGGCGATGTCCTGCGGACGCTGCACCGTCTCGACGGACGTCGGCGGAGTGCGCGAGGCGGTCGGCGACACCGGCCTGGTCGTGCCGCCGCGCGACCCGGCCGCGATGGCGCTCGCCGCCCTCGCCCTGCTGCGCGACCCGGCCCGGCGCGCCGCGCTCGGCGAGGCGGCACGGATCCGGGTCATCGACCGCTTCACGCTGCGCAGGACCGTCGAGTCCTTCCGCGCCATCTACACGGGCCTGTCCGACACGGAGCCGCGCTCGGCCCGCAGCTACGCCGGTGTGACCTGGCTGCCGCGCCTGTGGCGCCCGACCGCCGCCCCCACGTCCCCCTCCGCCGCGGAGGGCACGGCATGAGCGGCGCGGTACGTCTGGGCGAGGCCCAGGCCCTGGGCGCACGGCCGGACGCGGGCCGGGCCCCCGCGGACGCCCCCGACGGCGCCGTACGGCTGCACACGGGCCAGCTTCCCGGCCGGGCCGTGCGGTTGCGGGCCGCGCCCGGGTGGGCGGCGGGTGACGCCGAGGTCGAACTCGCGGAACTGGCCGAGCGTCTCGGCGAGGGCTGCGCCGCCGCCGCGCACGCCGAGGAGATCGCCGCGCTGCTGGAGTCCGAGGGGCTGACGGACGAGCAGATCACCGGCCGCTACGGGCACCGCGACCTCTTCTCCCTCGCCGAGGCCCTCTTCACCCGGGTGCCGCGCGCCTACCCCGAGCCGGAGCCGCTGCCCGACCCGTGGCGTACGGGCCTGGCGCGCTGCGTGCTGCGCGGCCTGACCTTCGCGCTGCCCGGCGTGGCCTACCTGCTCGGCGGGCGCTGGGCGGGCGGCCCCGCGGGCCCCTTCGGGGTGAGCGCGGCGGTCGCGGGCTGGGCCGCCGCGGCGCTGGTCAGCTGGGGCTGGAACCAGGCCCTCGCGCACCGGGCGGGCCTGCTGCTGCTCGCCCGCCGCCCGCGCGCCGCCGCCCGCTGCCTGCTCACCGGCGGGGCCCTCGGCGTCCTTCCCGCCGCGGGCGCGGCCCTCGCCCTGACCGGCACCGCCCGCCCGGCCGCGCCGCTCTTCGCGCTCGGCCAGGCGCTGTACATGGCGGCCGCGACCGCCCTGCTCGTCCTGGACCGCGAGCGGCTGCTGCTGTACGTCCTCGCGCCGCTCCTCCCGGCCGCCGCCCTCGGCACCGCCGGTCTCCCCTCCGCCGTACCGGCCGCGCTGCTGTCGGCGACGGTCGCCGCGGCGGTGGCGGCGGCCTGGTGGGCGGGGCCGCGCGCGGGCCGCGTGGACGGCGCACCCTCACGCACGGACCGGGACGCGGCGCCCGTGCCGCTGCTGCGGTCGGTGCCGCTCGGGCTCGGCGGGCTGGCCGCCGGGGTGCTCGTGGTGGGCGCGGCGCTCGCCGGGGAGCTGGTGGGGGCGCTCACCGTGAGCATGGGCGTGGCCGAGTGGCTGCTCTTCCGCTTCCGCAGCCGCTGCCTGGGCGCGCTGCGGGCGACCGGGGTGGCCGAGCGGCTGCTCGCCAGGTCGTGGCGGGTGCTGGCGCGCTGCCTGGGCGGTTACGCGGCCGCGCTCGCCGTGCTCGCGGGCGTCGAGTCCGCGGTGCTCCCGGGGGCGGCCGCGTGGGACGCGCCGCATCTGGGCGTCCTGCTCGCGCTGGGCTGCGCGCTGTGGCTGGCCCTGCTGCTGCAGTCCTGCGGGCGGCCGTGGACGGCCGCCGCCACCCTGTCGGCGTCCGCCGCGGCGGCGATCGCGCTGCGGGCCGCGCACATCGGCACGCCGGGCGCGGTGTTCGGCGTGGTGAGCGCGGGCGCCGCGGCCGTCCTGCTCGCCGCCGCCACGACGGTCACCGCGCGCGTGACCACCCACCGCTGAACCTCCCCTCTGTTCCCACCCGTTGCCCAATCCCCCTGACCCCACCGAGGAGATCCACCGTGTCCACCGCAACTCCCGTCGCCGTCACCGGCGCCGAGGGCTTCATCGGCTCGCACCTGGTCGAGGCGCTCGTCGCCGCCGGCCGCCCGGTGCGGGCGATGGTGCAGTACAACTCCTTCTCGTCGCACGGCTGGCTGGACGAACTGCCGGCCGATGTGCGGGCGTGCGTCGAGGTGGTGATGGGCGACGTCCGCGACCCGGGGTCGGTGCGCGAGCTGGTCGCGGGCTGCGACACCGTCTACCACCTGGCCGCGCTCATCGCGATCCCGTACTCCTACCGCGCGCCCCGCAGTTACGTCGACACCAATGTCACCGGCACCCTCAACGTCCTCGAAGCGGTACGGGAGTCGGGCGTCGCGCGGCTCGTGCACACCTCCACGAGCGAGACGTACGGCACCGCGCAGACCGTACCGATCACCGAGGACCACCCGATCCGCACCCAGTCCCCGTACGCCGCGTCCAAGGCCGCCGCCGACCGGCTGGCGGACAGCTACCACGCCAGTTTCGGCACCCCGGTGGTGACGCTGCGGCCGTTCAACACCTACGGGCCGCGGCAGTCGATGCGAGCGGTGATCCCGACCGTGATCGGGCAGGTGGCCGCCGGGGAGCGGACGGTGACGCTCGGCGACCTGCGCCCCACCCGGGACTTCCTCTTCGTCAAGGACACCGCCGCCGCCTTCCTCGCGGTCGGCACCGCACCGGCCGAACGCGTCGTCGGCCGGACCTTCAACGCCGGCACGGGCGGTGAGATCTCGGTCGGCGAACTCGTCACGCTCATCGGCACGCTGATGGACGCCGACCTCGCCGTGCTGGAGGACCCGCAGCGGCTGCGCCCGTCCGGCTCCGAGGTGATGCGGCTGGTGTGCGACGCGACCCGGCTGCGCGCGGCGACCGGCTGGGCGCCCGCGCACCGCCTCGACGAGGGCCTCGCCCGCACCGTCGACTTCTTCCACGACCCCGCGCACCTGGCCCGTTACCGCACCGCCGCCTACAACGTCTGACGCTCCGTCATCTCACGTGACGAACCACCACCCCTGGGGGGAACCACCATGCACGCTGTCATCCTCGCCGGCGGCAAGGGCGTACGGCTGCGCCCGTACACCACCGCCCTGCCCAAACCGCTCGTCCCGATCGGCGACAGCCACGCGATCCTGGAGATCGTGCTCCGGCAGCTGGCCGGTGCCGGATTCCGCAGCTGCACGATCGCCATCGGCCATCTCGGCAACATCATCCGCGCCTACGTCGGCGACGGGTCGCAGTGGGGCCTCGACGTCGGCTACACCACCGAGGACAGCCCGCTCGGCACCATGGGCCCGCTGCTGACGATGCGCGACCACCTGCCCGAGCACTTCCTCGTGATGAACGGCGACATCCTCACCGACCTCGACTTCGGGCAACTGCTGCACGGCCACCGCGCCTCCGGGGCGCCGCTGACCATCGCCACCTACCCGCGCAGCGTCACCATCGACTTCGGGGTGCTCACCACCGACGAGGGCCAGGTCGTCGGCTTCACCGAGAAGCCGAGCATGGACTACCGCGTGTCGATGGGCGTCTACGGGGTCTCCCGGAGCACGCTCGACCGCTTCACCGCGGGCCTGCCGCTCGGCTTCGACGAGGTCGTCCTCGACCTGCTGGCCGCCGGACAGCCGCCGCGCGCCCACGAGTTCGAGGGCTACTGGCTCGACATCGGGCGCCCCGACGACTACGACCGGGCCAACGCAGAATTCAGCAGCCTGCGCCCGCTGCTGCTGAAGGGGGCGTGAGCGCCGTGCGCAGGATCCTGGTGCTCGGCGCCCGCGGCTTCCTCGGCGGGCCGGTCGCCGCCCGCCTCGCGGCGGAACCCGGCGTGACGGTGCTGCACGGCAGCCGCCGCGCGGCCCCCGCCGAAGGGCCCGCGCCCGACCTCGGGGTGGACCTCGGCTCCGTACCGGTCGATCTGCTCGCCGCCGCGCTCGGCGGGCTGCGCCCCGACGCCGTCGTCAACTGCGCGGGCCTGGCCGCGGGCCCGGCCAGCACCCTGGCCGCCGTCAACGCGCGGGGCGCGGCCGCGCTCGCCGAGGCGATGTCCGCCGCCGTGCCGAACGCCCGCCTGGTGCACCTGGGTTCGGCGGGCGAGTACGGGCCCGGCCTGCCCGGCGAACCGCTCGCCGAGACCGCACCGGCCCGCCCCGCCGGGGTCTACGGGGCGACCAAACTGGCCGGCACCCTCGCGGTGACCGGATCGGGCCTGGACGCCGTGGCCCTGCGGGTCTTCAACCCGGTCGGGGCCGGTGCCCCCGTGTCCGGCCTGCCCGGACGGCTCGCCGCGGCCTTCCGCGGCGCGCCGCCGGACGGCGTCGTCCGCACCGGCGACCTGGGCGCGTACCGTGACTTCGTGGACGTGGCGGACGTGGCCGAGGCGGTGGCACTGGCCGCCACCGCGCCCGGCCCGCTCCCCCCGGTGCTCAACATCGGCTCGGGCGTCGCGACCCCGGTGCGCGACCTGGCCGCCGAACTGGCCGTGCGGTGCGGCTTCACCGGCCGCGTCGACGAGTCCGGCACGGGCTCCGAACGCTCCGCCGCGGTCTCCTGGGTACAGGCGGACGTGTCGCTGGCCGCCACCGCGCTGGGCTGGCGCCCCACCCGCACCCTCCACGACTCCCTCGCGGCCCTCAGCCGGGCCGCCACCCCCGCCCCCGCCGGAGCCCGCCCGTGACACCCACCCCCGACCACCCGACCGGCACACTGCTGGTGCCGCTGTACGTCCACCCCGCCGTCGACCCCGGCGCCTGGCGCGCGCTGGAGCACACCGCCGACCGGCTGCACGGGGTGGTGCTCAACATCGCCGACGGGCCCGGCCGCGGCACACCCGACCGGGCCTTCGCCGCGGCGGCCAGGCGGCTGCGGGCCGCCGGGGTGCGGCTGTTCGGCTACGTCGACACCGACTACGCCACCCGGCCCGTGCAGGACGCCGCGCGCGACGTCCTGCTGCACCGGGAGTGGTACGGCGTCGGCGGGGTCTTCCTCGACCGCGCCGCCACCGGCCGCGACCGCCTGCCCTACTACCGGCGGCTCGCCCACACCGCACGGCTCGGCGGCGCCCCCGCCGTCGTCCTCAACCCCGGGGTGCACCCCGACCCCGCCTACACCGGCATCGCCGACCTGATCGTCACCTACGAAGGCAGTTGGACGGACTACGCCGCCGCGGCCGTCCCGCACTGGACCGCGGCCCACCCCCCGGCCCGCTTCTGCCACCTCGTCTACGACGTCCCCGGCGACGCCGCCGCCCGCGCCGTGGCCCGCACCGCCGCCCGCCGCGGCGCCGGAGTCCACTGCGCCGTGCCCGGCACCCCGCCCAACCCCTGGCAGCACTCCCCCGCCGCCGCGGAAGCCGCATGACCCGCCGACCGCTGGCCTGGCTCGCCGCCGCGCTGGTGCTCCTCGCCGGATGCACCACGGGTGGCGGGCCGGACCGGGCGGACCGGCCCGACCGGCCCGGCGACCGGGCCGCGGCCGGGCGGTGGCAGCCGCGGCCCGGGGTCGCCTGGCAGTGGCAGCTCAGCGGCACGCTCGACACGAGCGTCGACGTACCCGTCTACGACATCGACGGCTTCGAGAACGACACCGCCGCCGTCACCCGGCTGCACACCGCCGGACGCCACGTCATCTGCTACGTCAACGCGGGCGCGTGGGAATCCTTCCGGCCCGACGCCAAGAACTTCCCCACCGCCCTGCTCGGCCGCGGCGACGGCTGGGACGGCGAACGCTGGCTCGACATCCGCGCCCTCGACCGGCTCCGCCCCCTCATGGCGGCCCGCTTCGACATGTGCCGCACCAAAGGCTTCGACGCCGTCGAACCCGACCTCCTCGACGGCTACACCAACACCACCGGCTTCCCCCTCACCGCCGCCGACCAACTCGCCTACAACCGCATGATCTCCTCCCTCGCCCACGACCGCGGCCTGTCCGTCGCCCTCAAGAACGACCTCGGCCAAGTGCCCGACCTGCTCCCCGACTTCGACTTCTCCGTCGACGAACAGTGCGCGCAGTACGGCGAGTGCGAGCGGCTGGCGCCGTTCATCGCCGCCGGGAAGCCCGTCTTCCACGTGGAGTACGACCTGCGGACCGACCAGTTCTGCCCCGACGCACGGAAGCGGGGATTCAGCTCCATGCGGAAGCGCTTGTCGCTGGACGCTTGGCGGGACCCGTGCTGAGCCCCTTCCCGGGGTGAGGGTTCCACTGTCCCGGTGGGGGGTTCGCGCTGCCGGACCACCTGCCGGTGGGGGTTCCACCGTCCCGGTGGGGGGGTTCGCGCTGCCGCCGGACCACCCGCCCGTGGGGGCTGAGCGCGCAGTTCTCCCCCAGGCTCCGCCTGGGAGGTGCCCCCACGCGCCCCTGGGGGGTGCCCTCTGCACGCAGGATGACCGTTTTCAGAGGCGCGGGGGACTGCGCGCGCAACCCACCACCGGGGGGTGGTCCGGGACGGACAGGAGCACCCCTCTCGGGCGGTGACGACCCGCCGCCCCGGTGGGGGGCCCGGCACGCCGGGTGAGCGTTTCGTCGAGCACCTGCCCGGGAGGGCAGACTGCCGGGATGGGTGATGCCGGCGCAGTGGTCCTCGTGGACGGGGCGAATGTCGTGGGGTCGGTGCCGGACGGATGGTGGCGGGACCGGCGGGGGGCCGCGGAGCGGTTGCGGGACCGGCTGGTCGCGGTCGCCGCGAACGGGCTCGGGGCGGGCAGCGGCGCGCCCGAGTGGGCCGTAGGGGCGGCGGTCGAGGTCGTGCTGGTCACCGAGGGGCAGGCGCGCGGCGTGCCGTCCGTGCCGGGTGTCGAGGTCGTCGAGGCCCCGGGCAGCGGGGACGACCTCATCGCGCGGCTCGCGGCGGAAGCCGCCCCGCGCCCGTGCCTGGTCGTCACCGCCGACCGCGGGCTGCGGGCCCGGGTCGAGGCGGTGGGGGCGCGCTGCGTGGGGCCCCGCGCCGTCCGCCCCGCGTAAGAGCACCGCCGCGTCCGAAATCCGCTAGCCCGGTGCGCGGCGGGCGGCGATACTGGGACGCATGATGACCGAGGACAGCAGGTACGAGGCGGTCCGCAGCCGGGACGCCCGCTTCGACGGCGTCTTCTTCTTCGGCGTGTCCAGCACCGGCATCTACTGCCGCCCGAGCTGCCCGGCGATCACGCCCAAGCGGGCGAACGTCTCCTTCTACGCCACCGCGGCCGCCGCGCAGGGCGCCGGTTTCCGGGCGTGCCGGCGCTGCCGCCCCGACGCGGTGCCGGGCTCCGCGGACTGGAACGCGCGGGCCGATGTCGTGGGCCGCGCGGTGCGGCTCATCGGCGACGGCGTCGTGGACCGCGAGGGCGTCGCGGGCCTCGCCAGCCGGCTGGGCTACAGCGCCCGCCAGGTGCAGCGGCAGCTCAACGCGGAGCTGGGCGCGGGTCCCATCGCCCTGGCCCGCGCGCAGCGTGGGCACACCGCGCGGGTACTTCTGCAGACCACGACCATGCAGGCCGCGGACATCGCCTTCGCCGCGGGCTTCGCGAGCGTCCGGCAGTTCAACGAGACGATCCGGGAGATCTACGCGGCCACGCCGACCGAGCTGCGGGCCGCGCGCCCCGCCCCCACCCGGGAGGCGCGGGCCGCCGCGACGGGCGTGCCGCTGCGGCTCGCGTACCGCGGGCCGTACGACACGGGGTACGTCTTCGGCTTCCTCGCCGAGCACGCCGTCCCCGGCGTCGAGGAGGTCACCGGCCGCCCGGGGACGCGGACGTACCGCCGTACGCTGCGGCTGCCGCACGGCGCGGGCGTCGCGGAGGTCGGTGAACGACCGGGCCGCGGCGGCTGGCTGGACTGCCGGCTGCACCTCGACGACCTGCGCGACCTCACGACGGCGACCCAGCGGATGCGGCGGCTCTTCGACCTCGACGCGGACCCCTACGCGGTGGCGGAACGGCTCGGCGCGGATCCGGCGCTGGCCGAGCGGGTCGCCGCGCGGCCGGGGGTACGGGCGCCGGGCAGCGCGGATCCGGAGGAGTTCGCCCTGCGGGCGGTGCTGGGCGAGGCGTCGGCGGCGGTGGTCGCCGCGTACGGGGAACGGCTCGCGCAGCCGCGCGGCGGGCTCACCCGGCTCTTCCCGCGCCCCGCGGACCTCGCCGGGGCGGAACTCGCGGAAGTCCCCGCGGGGGTAAGGCCGTTGCTCCGCGCCCTCGCGGACGGGCTGGTGTCGGGCACGCTGCGGCTCGACCCGGGCGCGGACCGCGACGAGGCGGAACGGGCGCTGCTGGCCCTGCCGGGCATGTCGGCGGGGTGCGCCGCGCTCATCCGCATGCGCGGGCTCGGCGATCCCGATGTCCTGCCGGAGCCGGAGACGGATCCGGGCTCGGCGGGGTGGCGTCCGTGGCGCACCTACGCGTACCACCTGCGGCGGCCGCTCCCCTGACCCTCCGCCGGCCACTCCGGCGGGCCCCCGTCCCCCCGGGCTGCCCCATCCCGCCGTCCGGGGACCGTCCCCCTCCCCCGGCTGATCGCGCAGTTCCCCGCGCCCCCTGTCCCCCGGGCTGCCCCATCCCGCCGTCCGGGGACCGTTCCCCTCCCCCGGCTGATCGCGCAGTTCCCCGCGCCGCTTGCCCCCCGGGCCGCCCCATCCCGCCGTCCCGGGACCGTCCCCCTCCCCCGGCTGATCGCGCAGTTCCCCGCGCCCCCAACAACGAGTGCCCTCAAGCCGCATGGCGCTGCCCCTGCCGTGCAGGGCGGCACACCAGGGGCGCGTGGGGGCACCTCCCGGGCGGAGCCTGCGGGAGATCTGCGCGCGCAACCGCCCACCGGCGGAAGGTCGCGAGGCCCACCGCGGGTGGCAGCCCGTAGCGGAAGGGGCACCCCCCGGGGGGCCCGGCTCAGGCGGGGGTGCCGGAGAGCATGTGGGCGATCCCCTCGGGAGAGAGCAGGTGGGAGACGGCGAGGCGGCGCGCGCCCTCAATGCCGGCGCGGCGGCCGAGCAGGGTCGTCTCGATCGCGACCGTGCGGGTCGCGAGCGGGAGGGCGCGGCGGTAGACGGCCGCGCGGATGTCCGCGAGCAGGTCGTCGTGGAGGCTCGCTATGCTCCCGCCGAGCACGATCGTGTCGGGGTTGTAGAAGCTGACGAGCGAGGCGATGACGTCGCCGAGCCGCTGCGCGGCGAGCCGGACCTGGCGGCGGGCCAGCGGGTCGCCCTCGGCGACGAGGCGGACGACGTCGGCGGCGTGCTCGGCGGGCAGCCCCGCCTCGCGCAGCGTCGCGGCGATGGCCGCGCCGGAGGCGACCGCCTCGACGCAGCCGGTGTTGCCGCAGTGGCACAGGACGTCGTCCTGTCCGGGCACCCTGATGTGCCCGATGTCGCCCGCCGCGCCGGTCGCGCCGCGGTGGACGACGCCGCCGGAGACGATGCCGCAGCCGATGCCGGTGCCGACCTTGACGTAGAGCAGGTGGTCGGCGGCGGGGCGGTGGCCGTACTCGCCGAGGGCCATCATGTTGACGTCGTTGTCGACCAGGACGGGCGCGTGGTAGCGGTCGGCGAAGAAGCCGGGGACGCAGGTGCCGTCCCAGCCGCGCATGATCGGCGGGCGGATGACCGTCCCGGTGCTGGCCTCGACGGGTCCGGGCACGCCGATGCTGATGGCGCGGACGTGGGTGGCGGGGTGGCCGGCGGCGGCGAGGAGGCGGCCGAGCTGCCGGTGCAGGCCGCTGAGGACGGCTTCGGGCCCGTCGTTGATGTCCAGTTCGTCGGTGGCCTCGACGAGCACCGTGCCGCCGAGTTCGGCGACGGCGACGGTGCTGTGGGTGGCACCGAGGTCGACGGCGCACACCACGGCGCCGGCGGAGGCGAGTTGCAGGGTGAGCGGCGGGCGGCCGCGGTCGGTGGCGACCGTGCCGGTCTCGACCAGGACGCCCTTGGCGATCAGCAGGTCGACGCGCTGGGCGACGGCCGCCCGGGACAGCCCGGTGGCGGCGGCGAGCTGGCTGCGCCGGGTGGTCCCGGCGGCGACCAGCCCGGCGAGTTCGCTGAGCGCGGCCAGTTGCCGGTCGCTTGCTGCGGTCACCAGGCGCTGCCTTTCGTCGGGCGGGCTCCCGGGGGCGGGTCCCGGGCGGGCTGTGCGAGGCGCGATTTATGACAGAAGTTAGCGGAAATCTTGCCATTGTCAACCGAAACCCTGGTGGCTAGCGTCGTATGCAAGCGGAATGGGAGGGCTTTTGTGGGCGGGAACGCAGCATCCGCGCCCGGTTCGTCGTTGCGTACGGCGATCGCCGGCGTGGGGATGATCGGGCGCGTGCATCTGGACGCGGTGCGCCGTACGGGCGCGCCGGTGGTCGGCGTCAGCGCCTCGACCCCGGCGCGCGCGAAGGAGGCCGCAGCCGCGCTCGGCGTGGAGCGTGCCTTCGACAGTTCGGCGGAGCTGGTCACCAGTGACGACGTGGACGTGGTCCACATCTGCACGCCCAACGACGCGCACGCCGAACTGGCCGCGCTGGCGCTGCGGGCGGGCAAGCACGTGGTGTGCGAGAAGCCGCTGACGACGTCGGCGGCGACGGCGGGCGAACTGGCGGCGCTGGCCGCGGAGTCCGGCCGGGTCGCCGCGGTGCCGTTCGTCTACCGCTACCACCCGATGGCGGCCGAGGCGCGCGCCCGGGTCCGGGACGGCCGGGCGGGCGACGTACGCCTGCTGCACGGGCACTACCTGCAGGACTGGCTGTCGCAGCCGACCGACACCAACTGGCGGGTGGACGCGGCGGCGGGCGGCCCCTCACGGGCCTTCGCCGACATCGGCTCGCACTGGTGCGACCTGGTCGAGTGGGTGACGGGCCACCGCATCGCGGAGCTGACGGCCACCAGCCAGACGCTGGCGCGGACGGGCGGGGTGCCCGCGACGGAGGACGCGGTGCAGCTGCTCTTCCGCACCGACCGGGGCGCGACGGGGACGCTGACGGTCTCCCAGATATCCCCCGGCCGCAAGAACCGGCTGTGGTTCGAGGTGGACGGCAGCACCACGTCGCTCGCCTTCGACCAGGAGAACCCGGAGACGCTGTTCGTCGGCAGCCGCGGGGAGAACGCGGCGGTGCAGCGCGACCCCGCGGTGCTCGCGCCGGACGCGGCCCGGCTGTCGGTGGTGCCCGGCGGCCATCCGATGGGCTATCTCGACTGCTTCGCGGCCTTCGTCCGCGACGTGCACGCCGCCGTCCGCGCCGACGGCACCGGTGGGCCCTTCCCCACCTTCGACGACGCCGCCCGCATGGTGCGCCTCACCGAGGCCGTGCTCGCGTCGGCGGCCGACCGGTCCTGGAAAGAGGTCTCCTGAGATGAAGCTGGGCTTTCTGACCGCCTGCCTCCCGCAGCTGCCGCTGGACGAGATCGCGGCATGGGCGGCCGCGCACGACTACCAGGCGCTGGAGGTGGCCACCTGGCCGTCCACCGGCTCCCGGGAGTTCGAGGCCAGCCACATCGACGTGACCGGCTTCGGCAAGCGGCAGGCGGACGAGGTGCGCGCGCTGTTCGAGCGGCACGCGCTGGAGCTGTCGGCGCTCGCCTACTACGAGAACAACCTGCACCCGGATCAGACGCGCAGGGCGGAGATCGCCGCCCACGTCCGGGCGAACGTGGACGCGGCCGCCCTGCTCGGCGTCCGTTACGTCGGCACCTTCATCGGCCGCCACCCGGGCCTGTCGGTCAAGGAGAACATCGCGCTGGCCGAGCGCGAGCTGCCGCCGCTGGTGGAGTACGCGGGCGAGCGCGGTGTGAAGATCATCATCGAGAACTGCGTCATGGAGGGCTGGCACCCGGACGGCTACCCGGGCAACCTCGCCTACTCCCCCGAGCTGTGGGAGTGGATGTTCGGCCTGGGCCTCTACCTCAACTACGACCCGTCGCACCTGATGTGGCTGGGCATCGACCCGGTGGCCGCGCTCAAGCCGTACATCGACCGCATCCCGCACGCCCAGGCCAAGGACGCCCAGCTCGACCCGCGGGCCAGGGACCGCCACGGCTTCTTCGGCCGGACGGTCGAGCGCGCCGACGGCTGGGACAGCGGCTGGTGGCGCTACCGCGTTCCGGGCCTCGGGGACGTGGACTGGCGGCGGATCGTGGACACGCTCTACGAGGGCGGTTTCACCGGTGTGCTGTCCGTCGAGCACGAGGACCCGGTGTGGAGCGGGGACACCACCCGCGTCACCCAGGGCCTGGAGATCGCCCACCGCACGCTGCGCCCGCTCATCGTGGGCTGACCCCGCGCACCGCCGGACGACCGCGCACCACCCGCAGGACCCGCACCACGCCGTACCGCCTCGCCCTGCCGCACTGCCATCAGTGCCGCACTTCCAGGAGGATCCGTTTCCATGCCCGAGCCGCTGAGCATCCAGCTCTACACCCTCCGGGACCAGATGGCCGCCGACCGCGACGGCACGCTGACCCGGCTCGCCGAGATCGGCTACCGCTCGGTGGAGCCCTACGACCCGACCGCCGACCCGGCCGGTTTCCGCAAGCTCGCCGACGACCTCGGCCTCACCGTGCCGAGCACCCACGCGTACGCGCTGTTCAGCAAGGACGCCGGCGAGGTCTTCGACGCCGTGCGCACCACCGGCACCGACCGGGCGATCATCCCCGGCGGGATCGACCACGAGCTCTTCACCACCCTCGACGGCCTCCAGCAGGTCGCCGACCGGCTCAACGGCTTCGCCGCGCAGGCCGCCGAGCACGGCGCGCTCATCGGCTACCACAACCACTGGTGGGAGATCGAGCCGCGCTTCGAGGGCCGTACCGCCCTGGAGGTGCTGGCCGGGCTGCTGGCGCCCGAGGTCTTCCTGGAGGTCGACACCTACTGGGCGGCGGTGGGCGGCGCGGACGTGCCCGAGCTGCTGCGCACGCTGGGCGACCGGGTCTACTCGCTGCACGTCAAGGACGGGCCGGGCGTGAAGGAGCAGCCGCACACCGCGGTAGGCCAGGGCACGATCGACGTGCCGCCGATCCTCGCGGCGGCCCCGGACGCGGTCCGGATCGTGGAGCTGGACTCGTGCGCGGGCGACGTGTTCGAGGCCGTCGCCGCCAGCCACTCCTACCTCACGGAGCTGGAGGGGCGGTCATGAGCCGCGGGCCGGTGGGGGTGGCGCTGATCGGCGCCGGTGTCATCAGCACCCAGTACCTGACGGCGCTGTCCGGCTTCCCGGACGTCCGTGTGCTGGGCATCGCCGACCTCGACGTCGAGCGGGCCCGGGCGGCGGCGCAGACCTACGGGGTGCCCTTCGCCGGGGACGTCGCCTCGGTGCTGGCGATTCCCGAGGTCGAGATCGTCGTCAACCTCACGATCCCGGCCGCGCACGCCGAGGTGGCGAGCGCGGCGATCGCTGCGGGCAAGCACGTCTACGGCGAGAAGCCCCTCGCGCTGGCACCGGCCGACGGGGCGAAGATCCTCGCCGAGGCGCAGGCCGCCGGGCTGCGGGTGGGCAGCGCGCCCGACACCTTCCTGGGCGCGGGCCTGCAGTCGGCGGCGCGCGCGGTGAGCGCGGGCGTCATCGGCGAGCCGGTGAGCGTCACGGCGGTGACCCAGGGCCCCGGCCCGGAGAGCTGGCACCCGAGCCCGGAGTTCCTCTTCCAGTACGGCGCCGGGCCGCTGTTCGACATAGGCCCGTACTACCTGACGGCGCTGGTGGCGCTCTTCGGGCCGGTCGGCCGGGTGTCGGCGACCGCGCGGCAGGCGCGCGCGGAGCGGGTCATCGGCTCGGGCCCGAAGGCGGGCACGCGGTTCGCGGTGGAGGTGCCGACGCATGTGCACGCGCTGCTGGACTTCGCGAGCGGCCCGAGCGCGTCGGCCACCTTCAGCTTCGACTCGTCGGTGCCGCGCCGGATGATCGAGATCACCGGCACCGAGGGCACGTTGTCGCTGCCGGACCCGAACACCTTCGAGGGCCCGCTGCGGGTGCAGGCGTTCGGTGCGCAGGAGTGGAGCGAGCTGCCGGTGGCGGGATCGACGGCGGGCCGCGGCATGGGCGTGCTGGACATGGCCCGCGCCATCCGCGGCGGTGAGCAGCACCGCGCGTCGGGCGAGCTGGCCCAGCACGTGCTGGAGCTGATGGCCACGATCACCGCCTCGGCCGAGCAGCACGCCGTCCTCCCGCTGGAGTCGTCGGCCCCGGCCGTGCCCGTCCTGCCGGACGACTGGGACCCGGTGGCGGCCACGCTGTCCTGACGCAGCACGCCACCGTCGCGCCCGGCCGGCCCTTCCGTGGGGGGAGGGGTCGGCCGGGTTCTCCGTGTCCGGGGACCGGCGTTGACACTCTGACACTCCGGTCGCACCGCGGTCGCCGACCTGGCCGGGAAGCGGATGGCGCAGGCCGCGGACACGGCGGGGCCGGCCGGCCCGGGGAGGCGTCCCCGGACCGGCCGGCCCTTTCGTCACCGTTCGCCCCGGGGGGCGGGGTGTGTTACGGGTAGCTGGTCAGGTCGGTCACCTGGTGACCGCTGTTGACGGCGGCCCCGGTGCTGTTGATGACATGGCTGATGGTGCCGGTGCCGCCCAGCGAGACGGTCACCATGTCGTGGAAGCGCACGCCGGAGGTGTCGGGCACCTGGAAGGCGTTGGCGGAGACCACCGAGGGGTTGGCGCTGAAGTAGCAGTAGCTGCCCAGCCCCCACGCCTCGTGGCTGGTGACCGACGGGGCGACCTTGTAGGCGGGGTAGCCCTGGGACGAACCGTTCATCCAGGAGGCCTGGTTGGGCGGGTCGTAGGGCATCTCGTTCTGGAAGAAGTACGTCCGCCCGCCGTTGCCGTTCCAGACCACCTGCGTCTTCTGGAAGTGCTCGACGAACAGGCCGTACGCCGTGACGTTCGCGCCGTTGACGATCAGTCCGGTGTCGGCGGTGTTGGTGCCCCAGCCGACGGTGCCGCCGTTGCCGTGGTCGGCGCGCCAGATCCAGGTGTGGTCGATGATCGTGTTGCTGCTGTTGATCACCAGGGAGTTGACGGCCTTGCCGACGGTCGCGCCGCCGATGCGGAAGAAGACGTCGGACAGGCTCACCGGGTCGGCCGCGTGCGCGGCGGACGAGCCTGCCGGGCCGATCTGCATCAGCTGCTGCGAGCTGGTGGTGCCCGCGTCGATGAGCAGACCGGCCAGCTTGATGCCGTCGACGTCCGCGGTGCTGACCGCGGTGATCCCGTTGTCCGGCACCAGGGTGGCCAGGCCCAGGCCCAGCACGACGGTGTCCGGACGGGTGACGTTCAGCGTCTGGTCGAGGTGGTAGACGCCCGGGGTGATCAGCAGGTTCTTGCCCGCCGCGAGGGCCGCGTTCATGTCGGCGGCGGTCGCGCCGGGCTTGGCGACGTAGAACTGGTCCAGCGGCAGCGACTGGCCCTGCGGGGTCTTGCCGCTCCAGGTGGTGCCGGAGGCGTTGGACTGCAGCGCGGGCACGAAGACCTGGTACTTGCCCGACCCGTCGACGTACAGGAACGGCTTCTCGCGGATGGTGGGCGAGGAGGCGACGTTCGTGTAGGTCGGGAAGGACTGGGCGGGGGCGCCCTGGTCGCCGACGAAGACCATGTTCCAGTTGGAGCCGGACCAGCTGCCCATCGTCGAGTCGCGGGTCAGGAACTGCTGCTGGGAGCCGGAGCGGATCTGGCCGTCGACCTTGGTGTCGGCGATGAAGCCGCCGCTGGACCAGCCGCCGTCGTCCAGCGCCAGGTTGCCGCGCACGTGCATGCGCCGGTAGGGCGCCGCCTGCGAGACCGCCCAGCGGTCGCTGCCGCCGGTGGGGTTGACGGACATGTTCTCGGCGTCGCGCCAGAAGTTCTGCGTGGCGTTGCCGCCGAACCAGTCGGCCTCGGCGTGCACGGCGCCGTTGATCGTCACGTCGTCGGGGCTCAGGCCCAGGCCCGCGACCTGGGTGTAGAAGCCGACGTTGACGTCCGCGCTGTAGGTGCCGGGCTTGAAGAGCACCGCGTAGCGCTGGCTGCCGAACTGGTTGCTCTGCTGCTGGTTGAAGATCGAGGTGAGCCGGGACTGGATCGAGGACGCGGACATCGACGGGTCGAAGACCACGACGTTCGGCCCGAGGTCCGGGTCGCCGCCGGTGGGCGGGGTGGTGGTGCCGCCGTCCGAGCCGGAGACGGTGAAGGACTGCGCGGCGCTGCCGTTGCACGTGTACTGCTGGAGCTGCACGCTGTCGGCGGTGGACGCGCCGGGCACGTCCAGGCACTTGCCGCTGTTGCGGTTGACGAAGTGGAAGGAGCCGCCGCCCTCGGCGACCGGCAGCCACTGCTGGTTGGCGCCGCCGCCGTACAGCCACAGCTGGGTCTTCGCGCTGTCGGCGGTGGACACGTCGGTGACGTCCCACACCTGGTTCGCGGCGGAGCCGGCGCCGACGCGGTAGTAGCCGCTGTCGGTGGCGGTGAACTGCCACTGCTGGGCGCCGCTGCCGTTGCAGGTGTACTGCTGGACGGCGGTGCCGTCGGCGGTGGCGGCGGCGCGGGCGTCCACGCACTTGCCGCTGCCGACGTTGGTCACCGAGGCCGGTGCGGCGGGGATGGTCGCGGCTGCCGCGCCGGGCGCGGCGGCCAGGGCGAGCCCGGCGCCGGCCGGGAGGAGCAGGGCTGCCACGAGGGCGGCGGTTCGTCTGCGGTGGGGGCGGGGGCGGATGTGCGTGCCGGGCCCGGTGGAAACCTGGGTCACACGTCTCTCCTCGGTCGCGTTGTGGGGTCGCGATGCGGAGTGGACGCTAGGGGCGCACCTGTCGGCGCGTCAATACACATCAAAAAATAAGTCGTGAATTATGCGGGACGACAGAGGGCCGGACCTTCCGGTCCGGCCCTGTGAGCTGCCCTTCCGGGCGGCCCGGCGTGCGTCAGCTGTCGAGGGTGCCGGTCGCCAGCAGCCCGATGAGGACGAAGCCGATGACGATCCGGTAGATCACGAACGAGTTGAACGAGTGCCGCGCCACGAACCGCAGCAGCCACGCGATGGAGGCGTAGGCGACGACGAACGACACCAGCGTGCCGACCGCGAGCGCGCTCGTGCTCACCCCGCCGCCGGTGGCGTCCTTCAGCTCGTACAGACCGGCGCCGGTGAGCGCGGGCAGGCCGAGGAAGAACGACAGCCGGGTGGCCGCCATCCGGTCCAGGTCGCGGATCAGCGCGGTGGAGATGGTCGCGCCCGAGCGGGAGAAGCCGGGGAAGAGCAGCGCCAGGATCTGGGACGTACCGACGTACATCGCGTCCTTTATGGTGACCTCGTCCTCGCCGCGCTTGAACCGGGCCATCTGCTCGGCCGCCCACATCACCAGGCTGCCGACGATCAGCGACAGGGCGACGACCCACAGCGATCCCAGCGGGCCGTCGATGAGCGACTTGGCCGCCAGCCCGACGATCACGATCGGGATCGTGGAGTAGATCACCCACCAGGTGAACTTGTAGTCGTGGTTGTCCCGCTCGTTGCGGTTCGTCAGCCCGCGCAGCCACGCGGAGACGAACCGCATGATGTCCTTGAAGAAGTACACGAACACCGCGGCGATGGCGCCGACCTGGATCACCGCGGTGAAGGCGACGACGGACTTGTCGTCGACCTTGATGTTCATCAGACCCTCGGCCATCTTCAGATGCCCGGTGGAGGAGACCGGCAGGAACTCGGTCACTCCTTCCACGACTCCGAGAATGACGGCCTGGCCGACGCCGATGGCACTCATGTGGGTGGTGGTCCTGTCCCCTGGTCCGCCGGTGATCAGCCGGCCCGCTGGTGACGACTACACATGCGTAGACGTCCGGTGGCGACTCTAGAGGATCGGCGGCCGGACCCCGAATCCGGGGAGGTCCGGCCGCCGTGCTGCGGGACAGGCCAGTCCGCTACGTCACGGTCCGCTACGTCAGCAGGCCCCGAGGTCCTGCCACACGCCCCACTCGCCGGTGGTGCCGGGCTCCTCGCCCGTCGTCCACCACTTGGCCTTCCAGGTGTGGCCGTTGTGGGAGACGGTGTTGCCGCCGACGTAGACCGCCGAGCTGGTCCACGGGGCCGCGGTGCAGGCGGTCGTGCCGCCGGTGACGGTCAGCGTGAACGTCGCGTTGTGCGCGGCGCCGGAGGCGGTGCCCGTGACGGTGAGGGTGTAGGTGCCGGAGACGGCGGCGGCGGTCGTGGACACGTTCAGCGTCGCGTTGCCGCCCGCGGTGACCGAGCCGGGGCTGACCGAGGCGGTGACGCCGGCCGGCGCGCCGCTCACGCTCAGGTTCACCGACTGCGCGGCGCCCGCGGTGACGGCGGTGTGCACGCTGGAGGTGGTGGAGCCGCCCGCCGCGACGGTCGCGGAGGCCGGGGACAGCGACACCGAGAAGTCGTTGGTCGGCGGCGTGGTGGTGCCGCCGCTGTTGAACGCCGCGAAGGTGTGGCTGAACTGCCAGGTGCTCTGCGCGATGCCGGAGCAGGTGTCGGAGCCGCCCTGGCCGGGGCAGCCGCCGTTGTCGCGCTGGAGCGCCCAGAAGGACAGCGTGTTGACGCCCTTGCTGACCGCCCAGTTGTAGACCTGGGTGGCGTCGGCGGTGGTGAACGTCTCGGCGGCGCCGAAGTCGTCGATGCCGGGCATCTCGATGATGCCGACCATGTTCCAGATCTGCGCGTCGGTCTTCGACGTGTAGAGCTTGGCCAGCTGGTCGTGCAGGCCCTGGGTGGCGGTCTGGGTGTCGTTCGCCATCTCGTGGGTGGCGTTGTCGTAGTAGTCGAACGTCATGAGGTTGACGACGTCGACGTTCACGCCGTTGGAGATGGCGTTCTTGATGACCGACAGGCCCGAGCCGTCGCCGGCGGTGCCGGTCGTCAGGCCGTGGGTGGTGGTCGGCAGGGTGTAGGAGACCTGCAGGGTGCGCCCGTTGGCGGCGGCCCAGTCCTGCGTCATCTTGAGCGCCTTGTTGCGGCGGTCGATACCGGCGGCCTTGGTCAGCGAGTTGTCCTCGATGTCCATGTCCAGCCGGCTGATGTCGTAGGTGCTGACGACCTTCTCGTAGGCCGCGGCGATCGAGGCGACGTCGGTGCAGCTGTCGGCGATCTCGGTGCCGGTGTTGTCGGCCGTGTAGCCGCCGAAGGACGGGATGACGTCGCCGCCGCCGGCCTGGATGGTGTCGATGTCGGCACCGAAGTTGGCCTGGCTGATCGGCATCGAGCTGTCGCCGTTCCAGTACGGCGTGCAGGAGCCGACCGACGCGGTCTGGATGAAGGCCATCGTCAGGTACTTGTTGCCCGACGCGGCGGCCAGGCCGGAGAGGCTGTCGCCGTTCCAGGCCTCGAAGTACGGCGCCGAGAGGTGCTGGGGCAGCGGGGTGGCCGCGTGGGCGGCGCCGCCGCCGGTCAGGGCCAGCCCTGCGGTGGCGGCTGCGGTGGCGAGTCCGGTGAGCAGTGCGCGTGCTCGCCCTCTGCGGACGGGTCCGGTCATGGACCGCGCTCCTTCCAGGTGGGGGGATCAGCAGACGGCGGCCTGCTGGTCTGGACCAATACTGTTGGTCCAGACCACTCGACTGTCAAGAGTCCTAACAGATAATGGAGTTGGACCACCCGGGTGCGGAATTCCGGCGTTCGCGGCCTTTCCGGCAGCCCCCGGACAGCGGTCACCGCCGCGCCCGGACTCCCGGACGCGGCGGTGACCTCGGCTGATCGTGCGGGCCGCGGGTCAGCGGCCCCAGCTGGTGAGCGCCAGCGCGGGCACGAACCGCAGGGCGTCGACCGAGCCGACACCGGTGGCCATGTCGTAGCCCTTCACCGCGGTGTAGCCGGGAACCCCGCCGTAGGTGTTGTTCGTCCCGTCCGCGACGTCCACGATGCCGGTGAACTTCGGGTTGCCCTTGGCGAGCGCGTACAGCGCCTGGTGGATGTCGCCCACCCGGTGACCGCCGTACTGGTCGGCCAGCGCCACGATGCCGGAGAACAGCGGGCTCGCCTCGCTCGTGCCGCCGTAGACGTCCCAGCCGGTCGCCGTCGGGTCGTAGCTGGAGTAGACCCAGGCGCCGCCGTCCACGGCCGCGGCCATCGAGATGTCCGGGGTGCCGCGCCGCGCCCCGACCGTGTTCTTGACGCCGTTCTGGTACGACGGCCGGGCGAAGACGTGCGACTGCCCGCCGCCGCCCGCCCCGTAGTCGTTGTACACGCTGTCCGGCGCGGTGCGGTCGCCCGTCGCGTCCAGGTGCAGCTGGGTGCCGCCGACGGAGGTGACCAGCGGGTCGGCCGAGGGCCAGGAGTTGACCTGGTACGGGTAGTCGCCCGAGCCGTCCTCGACCGCGTCGGTCGCGCCGTCGTCACCGGAGGAGGCGAGCACCGTCACACCGTGCCGGGCCGCGTCCTGGAAGGCGTAGCGCAGGCCCTGGATGCTGGAGAAGTCACCCTTGTCGAAGCCGGGGAAGGTGTTCTCGGTCGCCCCGAAGCTCTGGGTGATGACGTCGCCCACGTTGTGGTCGATCAGGTACTTCTCGGCGTCCATCATCTCCGGCAGGCCGACGACGCCCTCGGTCTCGGCGACACCCGTCTCGACCAGCACGATCTTCGCGTCGGGCGCGACGGCGTGCGCCATCTCGACGTCCAGCGTGGACTCGCCGGCCCAGCCGGTGTGGTCGGGGTTGGTCGGGTCGAACGGCGGCACGTCGCCCCACTTGACGACCTGCACCTTGCTGCTCTTGATGCCGAACTGGGCGCTGTAGACGTCCAGGTCGTGCTGGATCGTCGGCGAGCCGAACGAGTCGACGATCACGATCGTGCGGCCCTTGCCCGTGACACCCGCCCGGTAGAGCGGGTTGAGGTCGTACGCCTGGCGGTACTGCAGCGGGGTGTAGCAGTTGATGCCCCACTGCGCCTGGCACTGCGCCAGCGTCAGCGGGCTGCTGACGCCGTGCACCAGCCGGTGACCGGTGACCGCGGGCACCGCCCTGGCGGCGGGCCCGTGGGCGGCGGGCGCGGAGGCGGTGGCACCGCCGGCCGGAGCGGCGGTCAGCACGGCGGCGGTGAGGGCGGTGGCCCCGGCCGCGGCGACCGCTGCGGAGCGCGGGCGGAATCTGCGCATGGACTCTCCCTGGGTGGAGGACGACCGCACGAGACGGATGACTGATCACATCGGAGAGATCATGCCCAGGACAAGAGTGCCTCCCGGATCCCCGCAGCTCGCTTTACCCGGATGGCCCTCCTTTTGCCGGGCCTTGACCAGGGCATGACGGTATGTCGGGCGGACGGGCGCCGGACGTGCCGTCAGGACACGATGTCCTTGGTGCGAAAGCCCCGAAACGCCAGCGCGGTCAGCACCACGGCGTACGAGACCGACACCGACATGCCCTGCAGCATGGAACCCCACTCCAGGTCCGGCTGGAGCGCGTCGGCCCAGGAGAACTGCCAGTGCGCGGGCAGCACGTCCCGCCACGAGCCCAGCGCGGTCACCGCGTCCAGCACGTTGCCGACGATCGTCAGCCCGACCGCGCCGCCCACCGCGCCGAGCGGCGCGTCGGTCCTCGTCGACAGCCAGAACGCCAGTGCCGCGGTGACCAGTTCGCTCACGAAGATGTACGCCACCGCGATCGCCGCCCGCGGCAGCGCGTCACCCGCCGCGAGCGCCCCGCCGGTGGGCAGCTCCAGATCGCCCCAGCCGTACGCGACCGTGCCCGCGGCGAGCGCCACCGCGGGCAGCAGCACGACGGCCGCCGCGCTGAAGC
The DNA here is from genome assembly GCF_044332905.1 of Streptomyces sp. NPDC021224. NCBI lineage: Bacteria > Bacillati > Actinomycetota > Actinomycetes > Kitasatosporales > Streptomycetaceae > Streptomyces > Streptomyces sp. NPDC021224. The sequence goes on from NZ_JBIRPW010000004.1 coordinate 304,171, forward strand.
CCAGCGCGACGGTGAACTTCACGCCCAGCAGCCGGGTCCGCGGCACGGGCGCGGCCAGCAGGTAGCGCAGGCTCGACCAGCCCGCCTCCGAGGCGACGGTGTCGCCGCAGAACAGCGCGACCGGCACCACCAGCACGAAACCGGCCGACACGAACAGGCACGTCGCCGCGAAGTTGCCGCCCGAGGCCGTCGCGGTGTCGATCAGCGTCGGCCCGTTGCGGCCCTCCTTGGGGGTGCCGCCGATCGCGAAGGCGATGATCAGGACGAAGGGCAGCGCGGCCAGCAGCCCGAACACCACCATCGTGCGGCGCCGGCGCAGTTGCCGCCGGGCCTCGACGCGCAGCCGCAGCGTACGGCCGGGCCGGTAGCCCTCGGCGGTGTCCCGCCGCGGCACCGCGGCGGGCGGCGGCGCGGGAGCGGGTACGGGTGCGGGCGGGGCGGCGCTCATGCCGAGCCTCCGATCAGGGTCAGGAAGGCGTCCTCCAGCCGGCGGTGCGGCCCGACCCGGGCCACCGGCACGTCCAGCCGGACGAGTTCGGCCACGAACTGCGCCGACGTCAGCCCGTCCAGCACCGCGAGCACGCCGTCCTCGGCGCGTACCGCGGTGGCCACCCCGGGCAGTCCCGCGACCTTGTCGACGACGTCCTGCGGCATCTCGCCGTCCACGCCGACCAGCACGGTGTCCGCCGAGCCGACGATCTCGGCGACGGGCCCCGACGTCACCAGCCTGCCGCGGTCCATCACCACCAGGTGCGTACAGCTCTGCTCGACCTCGGCCAGCAGGTGGCTGGAGACGATGACGGTGCGCCCGCCGGCCGCGTAGCGGATCATCACCTCGCGCATCTCGCGGATCTGCGGCGGGTCCAGGCCGTTGGTCGGCTCGTCGAGGATCAGCAGATCCGGCAGGCCCAGCATGGCCTGGGCGATGGCGAGCCGCTGCCGCATGCCCTGCGAATAGGTGCGCACCGCGCGCTCCAGCGCGTCGCCGAGGCCCGCGATCCGCAGCGCCTCGGCCATGTGCGCGTCGGCCGGCGGGCGGCCGGTGGCCTGCCAGTACAGATCCAGGTTGGCGCGGCCGGTCAGGTGCGGCAGGAAGCCGGCCCCCTCGACGAAGGCGCCGAGCCGCGACAGCACCGGCGCGCCCGGCCGCACCGCCTCGCCGAAGACCCGGATCTCGCCCTCGTCCGGGTGGATCAGGCCCATCAGCATGCGCAGCGTGGTGGTCTTGCCCGCGCCGTTCGGCCCGAGCAGCCCGAGCACCTGTCCCGGCTCGACCCGGAAGGACAGGTCGCGCACCGCGTAGCGGTCGGCGGACTTGGCGTAGCGCTTGCTCAGCCCGGTGATCTGGAGCGGGACCGCCGCGAGCGCGGGATCGGCGGGGCGCGGCCGCACCCGGCGCCGCCCGGTCACCAGCAGGGCCGCGGCCGCGAGCAGCGCGGCCGGCGGCAGCGCCCACGTCCACCAGGGCAGCGGCCCGGCGGCGTCGGACAGCTCGGTGTCGACCGGCACGGTCAGCTGCGGCCCGGCCAGCGCCACCGTCACCGACGCTGCGGCCGCGGGCGAGGCGTACCCCAGGTCGGTCGTGGCCACCACCAGCCGCAGCCGGTGACCGGCGGCGAAGTCGTGGTCCACGGCGGGCAGTTGCAGCGTCACCAGGCTGCCGCCCGGCGACCCGGCGACCCGTACGGGCGCGGCGAGCCCGGCGGGCAGCGTCTGCTTGCCGCCCGGCGTGACGTCGTAGAGCTTGCCGAAGAGCACCACGTCGGGGGCCTTCGTGGTCACCCGCAGGGTCACGGTGGGCGCGCCCGTCAGATGGGTGTGGGCGGGCAGCCGCGCGGAGTCGAAGCTCGCGAACTGCCCCGGCATGTCGGTGGACAGGCTCGCGCCCAGCGACGACAGGGAGCTGAGCGCACCGGCGCCGGGCACCGCGGAGATCGCCGGCGGCGAGCCGCCCGCGGGGCTGAGGACGCGCTGCGGGCCGCCGGTCAGGGTGAACCGGCGGGCCGAGGTGCCCTCCAGACCCGGGTAGGAGCCGGCCGTGGCGCCGCGCAGCACCACGCTGCCGTCGGTGGAGTTCAGGCCGCCGGTGCGGGTGACACGGAAGGCCGGGCCGGTGTCCGCGCCCTTGTCGCCCTTGAGGTAGCGGTCGAACCACGCGGTGACCCGGCGGTCGATCCGGGCGTCCTCGGTGTCGCCGCCGTCGTGCCCGCCCGCGATCCAGTCGACGGCCACGGGCGCGCCGCCCGCCCGCAGCGCGGCGGCCGCCGCGTCGGACTGCGCGAGCGTGAAGAGCGAGTCGGTCTGGCCCTGCACGATGAGCGCGGGCACCTTGATCCGGGACGCGACCGCGGCGGGGCTGAGCGCCGTGAGCTGCGCGGTGGCCGCCGCGTCGGGGCGGCCGGCCTGCGCGACACGCTGGTAGAGGGCGCAGATCTGCGGTGTGAAGCGGCCGCACACCGGGTCGCTCGCGGCGGCCGCGGTCGCCAGGGCCCGGGCCTCGGCCGCCGTCGGGGCCTTCCCCTGCTGCCCGCCCGTGCCGGCGCCGGGCAGCTGGGTGGCACCGGAGGAGAAGAAGATGCCGGCCCAGAGCTTCTTGTAGACGCCGTCCGGGAAGAGCGCGTCGGCGAGGTTCCAGTACGTCTCGCGGGGTGCGATCGCGTCGATCCGGTGGTCGTACCCGGCGGCCAGCAGCGACACCGCGCCGCCGTACGACACGCCCGTGACGCCGACCCGGGGGTCGCCGGGCGCGTCGAGCCGGACCTCGGGACGGGCGGCGAGCCAGTCGACGAGCCGGCTGACGTCGGCGACCTCGCCGTCCGGCGCATTGAGGCCGATCTGCCCGCCGGACGCGCCGAAGCCGCGCGCCGACCACGTCAGGACCGCGTAGCCGTGCCGGGCCAGCGACTCGGCCTGGCCGCGCACCTCGTCCTTGCTGCCGCCGAAGCCGTGGCCGAGCAGCACCGCGGGTCTGCGGCCGCCGCCGCCCGCGGTGAAGTAGGAGGTGTCCAGGCGTACGCCGCCCGCGCCGGTGAGCATCGCGTCCGAGCGGTGCACCGCGGGCCCGCCGCCGTCCGCCGCGGCGGTACCGACCGCCGCACCGCCCGCCACGAGCACCGCGAGCGCCCCCGCGCCGGCCAACCACCGCCTGCGCCGCGGCCATCGGAGATCCATCCCACGATCCTAGGCGGGCGGAATGCGCGGGCCGTGGACGGGGCGGGGCGTTCCCCGCGATTCCCCGGCTTTTCACAACGTGCGGCGCCCGGCCGGGACGGGCCGGGCGCCGCACGCGGGGTCAGATCTGGGTGACCGGGCGCATCGCCATGCCCTCGGTGAGGGCCCAGCCGTACAGGCGCGCCGCGTCGTCGTAGGAGACGGAGTCGAGGCCGTCGGGCAGGTCGAAGATGAGGGTGCCGTTGAGCTCGGTGCCGTCGCCGGAGACCAGGGTGGCGGTGAAGCGGTCGGACCGGTCGTACTCCGCCTCGCCGCCCTCGTCGGCGCCGAAGACGTACAGCCCGGCGTACGCCTTGCCGCCGCCCGGGACGACCAGCGGCTCGGTGTTCTGCTCGCCCAGCGTCCGGACGATGTCGGCGTCGTTGCCGGCCCCGAGCCGCACCTGCGGGGACTCGTTGAGGACGCACGGCGTCCTGGTGCCGTTGGTGACGGTCAGCAGGAAGTGCCGCGGGGTGTCCCCCGACGGGTCCTTGAGCTCGACCGCGGTGTTCAGCTCGGTGACCTGGCAGTCCTTGTACTTCGTGCCGTTGCCGCCGCTGGTCTCGCCGGTGTCCCCGACCTGCTCGCTGGGCGTGGCTCTGGCGGTCCCGGTCCCGGTGCCGGTGCCGGAGTCGGCGGTGGTCGCCGTGGCCCGCGGTGTGCCCGTGCCGGTCGGCGCCGGGCTCGACGGGCCCGCGGCGTCGTCGTCGCCCTGGCAGGCGGTGAGCGTCAGCAGCGCGGCGACCGCCGCGGCCCCCAGGAGGGCGCCGCGCAGGCCCCGGCGCGCCGGACCGGTTCTGGCCGTCTTCGTGTTCATGTGGTGATCCCGTTCCCCCGAGACCGGCCCCCGAGGACCGGTACGTCTGCAACCGACCCGGCAATTGTGACCTCGGCGCCCGCCCGGCTCCCGGCGACCGCGCGTTTGTTACGCCCCGCGCACCAACTGGCAGCGCGGGCGTGACCCTTGCCGCGGGCGGGGGACCGCCGCCGCTGCCGGGGGCGCTGTCGGTGGCCCGCGGTACGGTGCGGGAAAGGATGCGACGGGACGGGAGGAAAGGCGCATGAAGGGCACGCTGACCGCGGCGCAGCGCCGCGCGCTCACCGGATCCGACCCGGTGACCGGGCGGCTGGCCGCGCGCGCCGACGTGTGCGCCGCGCTCGCCGCCCACGGGCTCGCCGTCCGCCACGGACGCAGCGGCCACCACGGCTACTACCTCACGCCGGAGGGCCTGCGGCTGCGCGCCGACCTGACGGCGCCCCGGCCCGACGTCCCGCCGCCCGGCCGCCCCGCACCCGCCGCCGACACCTTCGCGGCCGACGACGGTACGGGGACGGGCCCGCCCGGCGGCCCGCGCCGCGCCGCCGAGGTGGCGACCGCGTGGGAGGGCCTGCTGCGGATCAGGTCGCTGCTGCTCGACGGGGCGACCGGCGCTCCCGCGCCCTGGGAGCGGGAGCGCCCGGTGCACGCCGTCGCCCTCGCCCTGGAGGCCGCCGGCTGCCCTCCCGCCCGGCCCGGCTCCCCGGGTTACGCCGTGACGGCCGCCGGGGAGCGGGACGGCGAGCCGCGGGTCGCCTGGCGCGGCGCCGCGGACGGGACGGCGGCGATACGGGCGCTCGCCCGCTGCGCCGGACTGCTCGGCCGGTACGGCTGGCAGTGCACCGAGCACCGCACGCGCGAGGGCGAGCCCTTCCTGCTGGCCTCCCCCACCCGCGCCCGCTGAGCGCGGAAGGTCCCGTGCGGCCGCCTTCACCGGCGGCGGGGAGGCGGATTAAGGTCGTTGACCATGGAATACCGTCACCTCGGCCGCAGCGGCCTGATCATCAGCGAGATCGCTTACGGCAACTGGCTCACCCACGGCTCCCAGGTGGAGGAGGACGCCGCCACCGCGTGCGTGCGCGCGGCCCTGGACGTCGGGATCACCACCTTCGACACCGCCGACGTCTACGCGGGCACCCGCGCGGAGTCCGTCCTCGGCCGCGCGCTGAAGGGCGAGCGGCGCGAGGGCCTGGAGATCTTCACCAAGGTCTTCTGGCCCACCGGTCCCGGCCACAACGACCGCGGCCTGTCCCGCAAGCACATCATGGAGTCCATCGACAACTCCCTGAGCCGTCTGCAGACCGACTACGTCGACCTCTACCAGGCGCACCGGTACGACCGCTTCACCCCGCTGGAGGAGACGATGGAGGCCTTCGCCGACGTCGTGCACTCCGGCAAGGCGCACTACATCGGCGTGTCGGAGTGGACCGCCGACCAGATCCGCCGCGCCCACGCGCTGGCGCGCGAGCTGCGGATCCCGCTGGTGTCCAACCAGCCGCAGTACTCGGCGCTGTGGCGGGTCATCGAGGGCGAGGTCGTGCCGACGTCGGAGGAGCTGGGCATCGGCCAGGTCGTCTTCTCCCCGATCGCCCAGGGCGTCCTCACCGGCAAGTACGTGCCGGGCGAGCAGCCCCCGGCCGGTTCGCGCGCCACCGACGACAAGGGCGGCGCCAACATGATCGGCCGCTGGATGCGCGACGACGTGCTCGCCCGGGTGCAGGAGCTGAAGCCCGTCGCGGCGGAGGCGGGCCTGAGCCTGGCACAGCTCGCGGTCGCGTGGGTGCTCCAGAACAAGAACGTCTCGGCCGCGATCGTGGGCGCCTCGCGTCCCGAGCAGGTGGGCGAGAACGCGAAGGCGGCAGGCGTGAAGCTGGACGCCGAGGTGATGGAGCGCATCGAGTCGGTCCTCGCCCCGGTCGCGGAGACCGACCCGCTGAAGGTCTACGAGAACGTCCCCACCAAGCGCCCCTGACCCCGGGGGGTCGGCTCGGTACGGCGTCCCGGTCCGCCCGCGCGGCGGCCCGGGGCGCCGGTCAGACCTTCACGCCGTGGGCGCGCAGGAAGTGCAGCGGGTCGATGTCGTCTCCGTAGACCGGGCCGGTGCGGATCTCGAAGTGCAGGTGCGGGCCGGTGGCGTTGCCGGTGGAGCCGGAACGGGCGATGCGCTGGCCCTCGGTGACCTGCTGGCCGACCTTGACCGAGATCTGCGACAGGTGGCCGTACTGGCTGTAGTGCCCGTCCGGGTGCCGGATGACCACCTGGTAGCCGTACGAGCCGCCCCACCCGGCGCTGACGACCTTGCCGGAGGCCACCGCGTGCACGGCGGTGCCGGTCGGGACCAGGAAGTCCTGGCCGGTGTGGTGGCCGCTGGCCCAGTGGCTGCCGGAGGCCTGGTAGCTGGTGCCGAGCGCGGCGTGCACCGGCAGCGCCCAGCCGGTGGTGTGCCGGACGGCGGCGGTCTCGACGGTCTTCTTCTGCGCGGGCTTCGCGGCCGGTTTGGCGGCAGGCTTGGCCGCGGGCTTCGCGGCGGGCTTGGCTGCCGGTTTGGCCGCGGGTTTCACGGTGGGCCTCGCGGCCGGTTTCGCCGCGGGCCGCGGCTTCGCGGGCGGGGCGTCCAGGGCGAGCCGCTGGCCGGGGAGGATGAGATCGGGGTTGTCGCCGACGACGCCACGGTTGTCGGCGTACAGGCGCGGCCAGCCGCCCTTGACGTGCTGGTCGGCGGCGATCCCGGAGAGGGTGTCGCCGTGCACGACCGTGTAGTGCTCCTGCCCGGTGGACTTCCCCGGCGCCGCGGCGGGTTTCTTCACCGTCTTCTTCGGCTGCGCCTTCGCGGGCGCCTTCGGGGTGTGCGCGGTGGTGTGCGCCGTGGTGTGCGCCGTCACGGGACGCGTCTTCGACGCGGGTACGTGCACGGTGTGCGAGGCGGTGGCCACCTCGCGGGTGAGCCCGGCACGCCGGGAGCACACCGGCCAGGCACCGGGGCCCTGGCTGCGCAGCACCCGCTCGGCCACGGCTATCTGCTCGTTCCTGGTGGCCAGGTCGGCACGTGGGGCGTACGCGCCGCCGCCGAAGGACTTCCAGGTGGAGGAGGTGAACTGGAGCCCGCCGTAGTAGCCGTTCCCGGTGTTGACGTGCCAGTTCCCGGAGGATTCGCAGTTGGCGACCTTGTCCCACACCCCGGTGGACTCGGCGTGGGCCGTGCTCATGCCGATGAGCGGCAGCGCCAGGCCGGCACCGCCCGCGGTGACGGTCAGCGAGGCCTGCGAGACCCGGCTCGGGCGGTAGCGGCGGTGGCGTCCGCGTAAGGCCATGGAAGGCGTCCTCTCCGGACCGGCCCGGCACCGTGACACCGGGCTGCCATACGCCCGAATTGCCGGGCGGGCACAGAGTAGGCCCGCCCCGGGCGCGCCACAAGGGCGCATCCGGCACCGCCGCCGCGCTCCCCTCGCCCCGGGAATGCCCGGCCGGGGTGAGCGTTGGAAGGAGAGTGAGTTCCGTACTGCGCGACACGCCCTTCTCGATACTGGACCGCTCCCGGGTCCGGGAGGGCGCGGACGGCCCGCAGGCACTGCGGGACACGGTGGCGCTGGCCCGGGAGGCGGAAGCGCTGGGCTACCACCGCTTCTGGGTCTCCGAGCACCACTCCGTGCCCGGCGTCGCGGGCTCCGCGCCCACCGTGCTGGCCGCCGCCGTCGCCGCGGCGACCTCCCGGATCCGGGTGGGCACCGGCGGGGTGATGCTCCCCAACCACCGGCCGCTGGTTGTCGCCGAGCAGTTCGGCGTGCTCGAAGCGCTCCACCCGGGGCGGATCGACATGGGCCTCGGCCGCTCCGTGGGCTTCACCGGCGGCGTACGGCGGGCCCTCGGCCACGGCAAGGACGCGGCCGAGGACTTCGACGCGCAGGTCGCCGAACTGCTCGGATGGTTCACCGGCGCGCAGGCCGCCTACCCCGGGGTGCACGCGTGGCCCGCGGAGGGCCTGCGGCCCGCGCCCTTCCTGCTGGCCACCGGCAGCGGCGCGGACCTGGCCGCGCGGCTCGGGCTGCCGCTCGTCCTCGGCGCGGTGCGCGGCGAGGACGCGATGCTGCGGGCGGTCGAGCGCTACCGCGCCGGCTTCCGGCCGTCGCGCTGGGCCGCCGCCCCGCACGTCACCCTCTCCGGCACGGTCGCGGTCGCCGACACCCCGGAGGAGGCCCGGCGCCTCCTCCTGCCCGAGGCCTGGTCCACCGCGTACTCCCGCACGCACGGCGCCTTCCCCCCGCTGCCCCCGCCGGAAGCGGTGGAGTCCCGCGCGATGAGCCCCGCGCAGCGGGAGCACTTCGACGCCGCCCTCACCGGCCACGTCGCCGGCCCCCCGGACGAGGTGGCCGCCGCCCTCACCGCCCTCCTCACCCGCTCGGCGGCCGACGAATACCTCGTGACGACCAGCACGTACGACCGCCGTCGGCTCCTTGAGTCCCACCGCGCCCTCGCCACGCTCCTCGCCGCCTAGCCCGCCACCACCTCGCGCCTGCGCCGCGGGGCACCCCTTTTTCAGGGCTGCGGCGCCGCCGCCGGGCACCCGTTTTTCCGGGCTGCGTCTGCGCCGCCGGGCACCCGTTTTTAGGGGCGCGGGGAACTGCGCGGCCCGCCCCCACCGGCCGGTGGTCCGGCACGAACCGAACTGCCCCTTCGGGCCGGTGACGACCCGCGCGTGGGTGGGGGCTGAGCGCACAGTTCCCCGCGCCCCTAAAAAACGGGCTGCCCCGCGCGGCAGGCGCAGGCCCCGCGGGCTGAAAAGGGGCGCCCCGCGCGGCAGCGCGGACGGGGACGTGGGCCGGGTGGCGTAGAGGGGCCACCCCTCGGGGTGGGGTACGGGCCTGGTCACCGCGCCGCAAAGGCATTGGCGTTCATACGGTGAACGTATGAGCAACCGCCGCCCCACCCCCCGTATCCCCCACCGCGTCGCCGCCGCGCTCGGCGCGGGCTGCTGCCTCGCCCTGTTCGCGGCCCCCGCCGCCCCCGCGGGTGCCGCGACCGGCGGGACGGGCGACGGCAGCCCGAACGAGGTGATCGGCGGGGCGCTGCTGGGCGAGCCCGGCGTGCACGTGGACCTCCAGGACGGCGCCCCCGACCTGCCGGACGGCATCTCCGCGCTGTCCTGGACGGTCTCCGACGCCCGCACCGGCCAGGTGCTCGCCGCCAAGAGCGCGCACCGCGAGCTGCCCCCGGCCTCGACGCTCAAGACGCTCTTCGCGCTGACGGTGCTGCCCCGCTTCCCGGCGGCCGAGACGCACAAGGTCACCGACGAGGATCTGCTGGGCATCGGCGAGGGCAGCAGCCTGGTGGGGGTGCAGCCGGGGCAGACGTACACGGTGGCGGATCTGTGGCGCGGGGTCTTCCTCGCGTCGGGCAACGACGCCGTGCACGTCCTGGCACACATGAACGGCTCGGTGGCGCAGACGGTGGCGCAGATGCAGGCCAAGGCACGGATGCTGGGCGCCGACGACACGCACGTGGTCTCGCCGGACGGCTACGACAATCCGGGCCAGGTCTCGTCCGCGTACGACCTGGCGGTCTTCGCCCGCGCGGGGCTGGCCGACCACGACTTCGCCTCGTACGCCTCGACGGCGTCCGCGCAGTTCCCCGGCGGTTACGACGCGCAGGGCGAGTTCGTGAAGTCGTTCGGGATCCAGAACACCAACCGGCTGCTGACCGGTGCTCAGGGCGTGCACCCCTACCCGGGGCTGATCGGTGTGAAGAACGGTTACACCACCAACGCGGGCAACACCCTGGTCGCCGCCGCCAGGCGGGACGGCCGCACGCTCATCGTGACCGTCATGAACCCGCAGTCGGGTCTGCCGCAGGCCGTGTACACCGAGGCGGGCAAGCTGCTGGACTGGGGCTTCGCCGCCGCGGGGCACGCCGCGTCGGTCGGCACCCTCAACTCCGCGCCGACCGCCTACCACCTCAAGAGCGTGGCCGCGCAGATCCCGGTGCCGGCCCGGCGGGCGACGCGCCCCGCGCCGACCGAGCACTCCTCCTCCCCGCACGACAACACCTCCACGGCGGCCTGGTCCATCGGCGGCGGCCTGGCGGTGCTCGCGGCCGGCTCCGTCCTGCTGCTGCGCCGCAGGGCGGGCCGCGGCCGCTGACGACCGGACGGGCCCCCGTCCGCCGGGGGCCCGTCCGCGGTGCCGTGCCGACGGCGCCGCGTGCTACAGTGCGAGCAGCACTTGTCTGTGCCGCCTTCGTCGCGGCGCCGGTGCCGTTCTCTCCTTCCTTCCCGTCCGGCGGTCCGTCCGTCCGGTCCGGTGGTTCCCTTCCGCGGTCGCGCAGGACGCGTCCGCGCCGGTTCGCCCCCGACGCCCAGGTGACAGGCCTCGGCACGGGCCGCCGGGTGATCTCCGCGGTCCGCGGAGCGTGACGACCCCGCTCGCGCCGCATCCCCCTCCTGCTCCGTCCCTCTTCCGTCCGCGAAAGGACGACGTACATGACCAGCACTCTCGAACGGCCGGACGTCCGGCCCAGGGCGGCCGCCCCCGTGACCGGCGTCCTCGACATCCAGGGCGGCCAGGGCCGCCTCCGCTCCCCCGGGCTGCACCCTGCGCCCGGCGACCTGCTCGTGCCCGCCGACCGGATCCGCGCGGCCGGGCTGCGCCGCGGCGACCTGGTGACCGGGCTGACCGGAAAGCCCGGCGCGCTCGGCGAGGTCCAGCTCGTCAACGGCCGGCCCGTGGGCGCGCCGCGGCCGCACTTCGCCGATCTGACGCCGCTGCACCCGGGTGAACGGCTACGCCTGGAGAGCCCGTCGCTGCGCGGCTCGGGCGCGCTGTCCGGGCGGCTCATGGACCTGTTCGCACCGGTCGGCAAGGGCCAGCGCGGGCTGGTCGTGGCGCAGCCCAGGGCGGGCAAGACCGTGCTGCTGCAGAACGTCGCGGCCGCGATCGCCGCCAACCACCCGGAGTGCGTGCTGATGGTGGTGCTGCTGGACGAGCGGCCCGAGGAGGTCACCGACATGCGGCGCGGGGTGCGCGGCGAAGTGCTGTCCTCGACGTTCGACCGGCCGCCGAAGGAGCACATCGCGCTCGCCGAGCTGGCGGTGGAACGGGCCAAGCGGCTGGTGGAGCTGGGGCAGGACGTGGTGATCCTGCTGGACTCGCTGACCCGGCTGTGCCGGGCGCACAACAACGCCGCCGCGCACGGCGGCCGTACGCTCTCCGGCGGGGTGGACGCGGCGGCGCTGCACGGGCCGAAGCGGCTCTTCGGCGCGGCGCGCCGGACCGAGGAGGCCGGGTCGCTGACGATCCTGGCCACAGCGCTGGTGGACACCGGTTCCCGCGCCGACACCTTCTTCTACGAGGAGTTGAAGGGCACCGGCAACATGGAGCTGCACCTGGACCGCAACCTCGCCGAGCGGCGGGTCTTCCCCGCGGTGGACGTCCTGGCCTCCGGCACCCGGCGCGAGGAACTGCTGCTGCCGCCGCGGGAGTTGCCGGTGGTGCACGGGCTGCGGCAGGCGCTGCACGGGCGGGACGCGCACTCCGCCCTGGACGTGCTGCTGGAGCGGATGCGGCACACGCCCGACAACGCGTCCTTCCTGCGCCAGGTGCAGGGCACGGTCCCACGCCAGGTCTGAGGCCGCGCCCGGCCGGGTGGGAAATATCCGCTGGACCGTGCGCGCGGCCGCCGTCATGATCGCCGTCATGGAGACGACCGGCCCGGCGTCCGGGGGAACGACGCTGGTCGAAGCCTTCCTACAGGACGGCTTCGTGAAGATCGCAGGGGCCTTCGACGCGGCTACCGCCCGCGCGTGCGCCGACCTGCTGTGGCAGGAGACCGGGTGCGACCCCGAGCGTCCGGAGACATGGACGAAGCCGGTGCACCGGGTCGGCTGGATGGCGCAGCCGCCTTTCACCGCAGCGGCCGACACGCCCGCTCTGCGTGCCGCGTTCGACCTGCTGGTGGGTCCGGGGCGGTGGGTTCCCCGGCAGGGCCTCGGCTCCTTCCCGCTGCGCTTCCCGCACCGGGACGAGCCGGACGACGCGGGCTGGCACATCGACGGCAGCTACCTGCCCGACGGCGAGAGCTGGTACTTCGCGAACGTCCGCTCACGCGACCGCGCGCTGCTCATGCTCTTCCTCTTCACCGACGTCGCCGAGGACGACGCGCCCACCCGGATCCGCGTCGGCTCCCATCTCGACGTCCCGCGGGTGCTCGCCCCGTATGGCGAGGCGGGCGTCTCGACGCTGCGCTGCGCCCCGGCGACGGTCGCCGCGTCGGACCACCGCCCGGTGGTGCTCGCCACCGGGCGGGCGGGCGACGTGTTCTTGTGCCACCCCTTCCTCGTGCACGCCGCGCAGCCGCACCACGGCACCGCGCCGCGCTTCCTCGCCCAGCCGCCGCTGCATCCTGCGGTGCCGCTGGAGCTGGAGCGGGCCGACGGGGCGTACTCGCCGGTGGAGCTGGCGATACGTCGCGGGCTCGGCACCACGGACGTCGGCTAGCGTCTGATCATGCTGTACGGACGGGACGGGGAGGCCGCCGCGCTGCGCGGCCTGCTGGACGGGGCACGGGACGGGCGCAGCGGGGTGCTGGTGCTGCGCGGCGAGGCGGGCATCGGCAAGACCGCGCTGCTGGAGCACGCGGTCGGCGAGGCCGCCGACATGACGGTGGTACGCGGTTCGGGCGTCGAGTTCGAGGCCGAACTGCCCTTCGCCGGTCTGCAGTTGCTGCTGCGAACGGCGATGGGCGCGGACGGCGCGCTGCCGGAACCGCAACGGCGGGCGCTGCGGTCGGCGTTCGGGCTCGGCGGCGCGGAAGGGGGTCCGGTCGAGCCGATGTTCGTCGGCCTCGCGGTGCTGTCGCTGCTGTCGGAGCACGCGGCCGACGGCCCGCTGCTGTGCGTCGTGGACGACGCCCAGTGGCTGGACCGGGCGTCCGCCGACGCGCTGCTCTTCGCGGCCCGGCGGCTGGACGCGGAGGGCGTCGCGATGGTCTTCGCCGCGCGCGACGGCGAGGGGGCCTTCCCCGCGCCGGGCCTGCCGGAGCTGCGCCCCGCGCCGCTGGACGAGACGGCGGCGCTGGCACTGCTCGCCGAGCGCGCCGGGCGGGACGAGCCGATGGCGGACGTGCTGCGCCGCCGGGTGCTGGCCGAGGCGCAGGGCAATCCGCTGGCGCTGCTGGAACTCCCGGCGGGGCTGCGGGACGCGGGCGGCGCCGTGGCCGGGCCGGGCGCGCTGCCGCTGACCAGCCGGCTGCAACTGGCCTTCCACGGCAGGGTCAGCCATCTGCCGCGGGCCACCCAGACGCTGCTGCTGGTGGCGGCCGCGGACCACACCGGCGAGCTGGGCACGGTGCTGCGGGCGGCCGGTGAGCTGGGCGCGGGCGTCCCCGATCTGCCGCCCGCGCAGGAGGCCGGGCTCGTCACGGTGGACGGCACGCTGCTGCGTTTCCGGCATCCGCTGGTGCGGGCCGCGATCCACCAGCGCGCGTCGCTGCCCGAACGGCTCGCCGCGCACCGTGCGCTGGCCGACGCCGCCGACCCCGAACGGGACGCCGACCACCGGGCCTGGCACCTCGCCGCCGCCGCGACCGGCCCCGACGAGGCGGCGGCCGCGGCCCTGGAGCGCACCGCGGGCCGCGCCCGTGAGCGCAGCGGCCACACCGCGGCCGCCGCGGCGTACGACCGCGCGGCCCGGCTCAGCACCGATCCGGCGGCCCGCCTGCGCCGCCTGCTGCTCGCCGCGGAATCCGCCTCGGAGGCCGGTGAGATCCCCCGCGCCCGCACCTTCGCCGACGAGGCCGCCCGGCTGGCGGCCCGGCTGTCCGCGACGGCGCCCCAGGATGGCGGGGCCGAACAGCTCGCCGTCGCACGGACGTTGCACGTGCGCGGGCTCGCGGACTTCCTGGAGGGCGACTTCCCCGCGGCCCACCGGCTGCTCATCGAGGGGGCGGCGCTGGCCGCCGAGGGCGATCCGACGCGCGCGGCGCGCATGCTGGTGCAGGCCTCGCACACCGCGTGGTACCTGGGCGGCGACGCGGTCTTTGACACCGTGGCGCGCCTGGACGCGCTGCGGCTGCCGCCGGACGCGCCCGTGACGCCGGTCGCCCGCTTCCTGGTGGACGCGCTGGGCCGGAGCGCGGCCGGGCACGTACCGCCGGACCTCGGGGCGGCGGCGGCCGCGGCGCGGGCGGCGCACGGCGGACGGGTCGAGCCGGGGCATCTGGTGATGCTGTGCGGGGTCGGTCTGACGCTCGGCCAGGACGTGCAGGCGCACGAGCTGACCACGGTGCTCGCGGCCGAGGGCCGGGAGAGCGGCGGGGTCGGACGGCTCACGACGGTGCTGTTCTTCCGCGCCGAGGCGGAGATCTTCGAGGCGCGCTTCGAGGACGCGGCGGCGACCGCCCGCGAGGCGCTGCGGATCGCGGCGGACACCGGCCAGCGGCAGTGGGTGAGCCAGCTCAGCAGCGCGCTCGCGTACGTCGCCGCGGTGCGCGGCGACCAGGAGGAGTGCCGCCGAAGGGTGGACGCGGCGCTCGCGGGCGGCTCGGGCACCGCGATGCCGCCCGGCGCCCCGTGGGCGTACTGGTCGCAGGGCCTGCTGGAGCTGGGGCTCGGCCGCGCGCAGGCGGCGCTGGAGCGGCTGTCGCTGCTCGGCGAGGAGTCGGTGCGGCACCACATATCGGCCACCCGCAGCATCCCGGACCTGGTGGAGGCGGCGGTGCGGCTCGGGGTGCCGGAGCGCGCGGACGCGTCCTTCGCCCGCTTCGAGGCGTGGGCGGCGCGCTCCGGGCAGGGCTGGGCGGCGGCCCTGGTGGCGCGCTGCCGTGCGCTGCGCGCGCCGGAGGCGGACGCGGAGGCGTACTACCTCGCCGCGCTCGACACGCACGACCCGCACCGGCGCGCGATGGAGTCGGCCCGCACGAGCCTGCTGTACGGGGAGTGGCTGCGCCGGGCGCGCCGCAAGAACGAGGCCCGGGTCAGGCTGCGCACCGCGCTGGACGTCTTCGAGCGGCTCGGCGCGGCCCCGTGGGCGGAGCGGGCACGCGGTGAGCTGGGCGCGGCGGGCGGGACGCTGCCCGAGGCGGGCCGGGAGACGGCGCCGGTGGACGCGGAGGCGGGGCTCACACCGCAGGAGTCGCAGATCGTCCGGCTGGCGGCGGAGGGCCTGTCGAACAAGGACATCGCGGCCCGGCTGTTCCTGAGCCCGCGGACCGTCGGCTACCACCTGTACAAGGCGTACCCGAAGCTCGGGGTGGCCTCCCGGGGCGAGCTGGCCGGGCTGTTCGGCTAGCAACGCAACGGCGGGTGCCCGCCCGGTCGCGAGGACCGGACGGGCACCCTGGGGGCCGTACCGCCGGGGCGGCGGTCAGACGGTGACGCCGTGCGACGCCAGGTAGGCGACCGGGTCGATGTCGGAGCCGTAGTCCGGCGTGGTGCGCACCTCGAAGTGCAGGTGCGGGCCGGTGACGTTGCCGGTGGCGCCGGAGATGCCGATCTCCTGGCCCTCGGTGACGGTCTGGCCGACCGAGACCACCGGGCGCGTCAGGTGGCCGTACAGGGTGTACTTGCCGTCGGCGTGCTTGATGATCACGTCGTTGCCGTAGGCGCCGTCCGCGCCGGCGTGGACGACGGTGCCGGCGGCCACGGAGTGGACCGGGGTGCCGCTCCAGACCAGGAAGTCGACGCCGGTGTGGTGGCCGGAGGACCACATGCTGCCGCCGGTCTTGTAGCCGGTGCCGATGGCGGCGTCGCCGACCGGCTTGGTCCAGCCGGTGTCGGCCTTCACGGCGGCCGCCGGGGCGGCCTTCTTCGCCGGGGCGGCCTTCTTCACCGGGGCCTTGGCGGCCGGTGCGGCGGCCGGGGCGGTGTTCAGCGTGAGGTGCTGGCCGGGGTGGATGATGCCCGGGTTGGCGCCGATGACCTTCTTGTTGGCGTCGTAGAGCGCCTTCCAGCCGCCCTTGACGTGGTGCGTGGTGGCGATCTTGGCGAGCGTGTCGCCGCGGACCACGGTGTAGTCCTGCGCCTTGGCGCTCGCCGCGGCCGGGGCCTTGGCGGGCTCGGCGGCGGACGCGGACTGGGCGACGCCGACGAGCGGGATCGCCACGGCGGCGGCGCCCGTGCCGGCGACGACGCAGACGCGGGTGAGGCGGCTGAGCGAGCGGGGCTTGCGGTGCTGACCCTGTGCGGGCATGGGGATTCCTCTCCTACGCCTGCGAGGTGAGCTGTCGGGTTCGGGCTGGAGATGCCCGGCCGCGGCCGTGGTGCGCGCTCCGGTCAGGTGCGCGGCGGTACGGCGGCACGGCTTCACCCCGAGCCGGCCGGGAGTCGTCCCGGACGGCGGCTTACCTTGGGTCCCCCGCTCCTGCCCTTTGCAGCTCGGATGGTGCTGCGCCCGGGCGGCGGCAGGATTCGGCGTTCCGCCCGGCGGCTGTCGCGGACGTCCGGCCCGCGGTAACGGCGAAGCTAGACGACCCCGCGAGCGGCGGGCAAGCAAACCCGGCATGCCGCCCCATTCCGCCCTTACCGGCGGTCACAGGGCGCCACCCGCGCGATCCGCTGCGTACCCGTGACGGTGACCGTCCGCCGACCGGCGCAGCACCCGCCGCGACATTCGGCCCCCGGCGCGAACAGCGGGTGCGCGACCGGGGCGGGTACCGTGTTCGGCGGGTGACACCGGACACACAGTTCGCCCGAGGTGACCCGCATCACCGTGAAATGTCCGATATGCAGGCCTATTTCACTTCTGGGCGACTTGTTGGCAATGCCCCGGTCAGAACGTCCCCGGTGCCCCGCCGATCCGCGCGTCGAGAGTGCGGCTGAGCCGGTAGCCGACCGGCCGGAAGCCGACCCCGGGCCAGTGGCCCGCCGCCAGCGGCGAGGAGGAGTGCCAGCGGGCCGACATGTAGCGGTGCCCGTTGTCGTACGCCCAGGCCAGCGCGGTGGCCAGCAGCACCCGGCTGATGCCCTCGCCGCGCGCGGCCGGTTCCACGTACGCCTCGGCCAGTTCCACGCACGACTCCGGTATCACCGGGTCGGCGACGGCCGGGACGACCACGACCATGGCGATCTCCTCACCGCGGCGGGAGGCGATCCAGGCACCGCACCGGGGGTCGGCGAGCGCGTCGGTGTAGCGCAGCCGGAGCGCGGCGAGCGCCGCCTCGGGCTGCGGCTGGAAGACCGCGGTGCCGCGCTGCCGCCGCGACGACTCGGCGGCCATCCGCCCTATCTGCGGCAGGTCGCCGGGCCCGGCGCGCCGGATGGCCAGGCCCTCGACCCCGCGCGGCTGCCGGCCGCGCGCCTTGACCGCCATCAGCCCGTGCACCAGCTCGCGGCCGAAGCCCAGATCCGCCCAGGGCGCGGTGGCCACCTCGCCCGCGGGCACCTGCACGTAGTGCACCAGCCGCCGGTCGGCGACCAGCCGCTCGGCGATCCGGGCGTAGAGCGAGCGCAGCACCTCGGTCTCCCGCCCGCCGGGCAGCGCGTGGCCGCCGTACGGGACGAGCGCGGAGCGCGGGTGGGTGCGCAGGCCCGCGGGGTCGTCGGGGGCGAGCGTGACGGGCTGGGCGGCGAGGTAGCCGATCATGTTGCCGTCACCGTCGAGCGCGCGGCAGGCCTCCAGGCCGGGCACCGCGTGCAGCGGGCCCACCAGGTCCTCGCCGCGCACCGGCCCGTCGGCGAGCCAGGACCGCTGCGAGGGCGGGCGCCGCGCGCGGGCGAACCAGCGGTCGTAGCGCTGGACGGCCAGGGGTATGTGCTCGGGAGTCAGCGGCGCGGTGGCGACAGTCATGGTGGTCGAGGACGCTAGCGGGGCGCGGCCTTCGAGGGCAAGGCGCAGCCTGGTCACGACGCTCACCCGGGCTGCCCGCCCGTCCACGCGGGGTGCCGCGGGTCGTCCGCGCGGACGGTGACGTCGGCGGTCTCCTCCGGCAGCACCTCGTCGGCGTAGCGCGCGAAGGCCGGCAGCGTCCAGCGCTCCTCCTCCTGCGTACGGCGGGCGAGCGCGGCGGGCGACAGCCGCAGGTGCACCGTCAGATCCAGCGGCAGGCCCTGGCCCAGCAGCAGCGCCCCGTCCAGGACCAGGACGCCGCCGGGCGGCAGCTCGACGTAGTCCGCGCGGGTGGCGCGGTCGGTGCCCGGGTCGCGCAGCGACGGCAGGGCGCGCCCGCTGCCGTCGGGGCCGAGCGGGTCGAGGACCTCGCGGCGCAGCGCACCGGTGTCCAGCCACAGCTGGTAGTACGCGTCGACGTCCTCGTGCCCGTACTCCAGCCGCAGCGACGCGGGCCGCCAGAAGTCCGCCGCGCGCACCCGCAGCACCGGGTGGCCGAGCGGCGGGAGCGCGGCGGCCAGGTCGTCGGCGAGGTCCGCGGGGCGGGCGGCGGGCGCCCCGTCCACGGCGACCCGCCACCACGGTCCCTCGGGCGGGTCCTGCCCGGCGATCTTCCCGGCGAGGGCCTCGGCGAGCCGGGCCCGGCTGATCGGCGTGAACTGCACGGGCTCATCCTGCCGGAGCGGGCCGCGGCGCGGGCGGGCGGGCCCGGGTCACCCGATCGGGCGGGACGCCCGCGCACCCGCACCGGCGCCACCCGCGTGATCCCGGGGCACCGGCCCACTCCGATGGGCGAAATTCTCTATAAATCACCCATGTGCCGCCGCGCGCGATTCCTGACTTTTTGTGACCCTGGAGGCACTCATGGTGACCGTCCCCATCACCCAGGAGAAAGCCCATGATCCTGTCCATGTCCGGTGTCGTCCTGCTCGGCATCATCGTCTTCCTGTTCTTCCGCAAGGACGGTCTGAAGATGTCCCACGGCATCGTCAGCGCCCTCTTCGGCTTCTACCTCGCGAGCACCGCCATCGCCCCGAGCATCACGGCGGGTGGCGCGAGCCTGGCCAGCCTGCTGGGCGGGATCAAGATCTAGGGCCGACGGCACACGTCATCCAGGACCCGGGAGCGCGCCGCTCCCGGGTCGCTCGCGGTCCCCTCCCCCGCCGCACCCCAGCACATCCCCGCCACCCATGGAGCAAGCCGTGTCCAGGCGCCCCCTGCCCAGCATCCTGACCAGCCGTCCCGCGCTCGCCCGCGGCCGCGACCTGGCGCGTACCGCCGCCGACGGCGCCTCGGACGTCCTGCACCCGGTCATCACCATCGGCCGCGGCATGCGCCGCCAGGCGGCCTGGGCCGGCGGCTGGTGGGGCCGCACCCCCAAGGACCGCCGCGGGCCCGCGCTGCTGCTCGCCGCCGCCGGGGTCGTGGTCCTGGTGATGATGCCGTACGGGCCGCTGCTCGCCCTCGCCGCCGTCCTCGCCTCCGCCGCCTGGATGGGCCGCGACCGCGCCGCCCGCACCCCCGCGGGCCCCGGCGAGGCCGAGACCGCCCGGCTGCGCGCGCTGTACGACGCCCTGGTGCCGTACCTGTCCGACCCCGCCGACCCCGCGCCTCTCTACACGTACGACGGCGGCTGGGAGAAGGCCTTCGGCTCCTACACCTTCGAGGACGGCCGGCTCGTCCGGCTCGAACTGCGCTACCCCGCCTACTTCACCGACGGCGAGGCCGACGCCAGGGCCCGCGTCGAGCAGCTGCTGCACGCCAAGGCCGGGCGGGGCCGCGAGTACCGCTTCGACTGGAACGAGGAGGACAACCGCCTCGTCCTCACCGCGCTGCCACCGCTGGCCACCGACATCGCGGTCCAGCGCTTCGTCACCGCCCCCGGCGAGACGGTGCTCGGCTTCACCGACCCGGACGCCGTCGCCCGCACGCTCCCGGTCACCGGCGACGGCGTCCCCGAGCCGCGCGACGCGCCCCCGGTCCTGTGGCGCACCGGCGCCCGCTCCACCGAACCGCACCTGCTCGCCCTCGGCCAGCCCGGCACCGGCACCACCGGCCTGCTGCGCTGCGTCGCCCTCCAGGCCCTCGCGGGCGGCGACGTCGTCGTCGTGGACGGCAGCGGCACCGGTGAGTACGCGTTCCTCACCGGGCGGCCCGGCGTCCTCGCCGTCGAGGACTGCGTGCTCGGCGCCGCCGCCACGCTCGAATGGGCCGCGCACGAGACGGAGCGGCGGCTCGTCGCCGTCAACCGCGCCCGGCAGGAGGGCCGCCCGGTCGAGGAGGACGCGCGCCGCCCGCTGTGGATCCTCGTCGACCGGCCCACCGCGCTCACCCAACTCGCCCTAGCCGAGGGCCGCCCCGACCCGCAGCTGCTGCTAGACGTTCCGCTGCGGCACGGACGCGCCGCCAACGTCGCGGTCGCCGTCGCCGACCAGCTCGACGCGACGGAGGGGCTCGCGCCCGTCGTCGTCGCCCACACCCGCGCCCGGGTCGTGCTCGGGCGGCTCGCCCCCGAGCACGTCGAGGCGGTGCTCGGGGCCGCACCGGACAGCACGCCCGCCGCGGACGTCCCGCCCGGACGGGGGTACGCCCGGCTCGGGACCGGGCCCGTCCTCCGCCTCCAGGTGCCGGCCGCACCCGACCCGTACGACGTGGAGAGCTGCGCCGCTCACCGCGAGGCCGTCCTCGCCCTCCTCCCGGGCGCGTCCGCCCCCGCCCCCGACCCGGAGCCCGCCCCGGAACCCGCGGCCCCGTCCCTCCGCAAGGACGTCATCCGCACGGTCGCGGACCTGACCTGACCGCGCGGGGCGCGAGCCGCCAGGGGCGCGTGGGGGCACCTCCCCCGCGGAGCCTGGGGGAGAACCGCGCGCTCAGCCCTCCACGGCCGGTGGTCCGGAAACGACAGCAACTGCCCCTTTCGGCCGGTGACTACCCGCGCCCCGGCGGGGGCTGGGGGGCACCTATAACGCTCACCGCCCCGCGCAGCGGATCGCTCAAGCCACGAACAACCCCGTAGGGTCCGCGTCCGGCGCGCCCCCCGAGCGGACCACCGTGGCCGCGGCGGCGAGCCTCGCGGCAGCCTCCTGCGCGGTGGGGCCGCTCACCGTGAAGGGGATGCGGACGTAGGACTCGAACGCGCCGTCCACCCCGAAGCGCGGCCCCGACGGCACGCGGACCCCGAGGCGCTCACCGGCCACGGCGACCCGCGACCCGGACACGTCACCCGTACGCACCCACATCGTCATCCCGCCGCGCGGCAGCGTGAAGTCCCAGTCCGGCGTGTGCTCGCGCAGCGCCGCCGCGAGGTCGTCGCGGCATTCGCGGGCGCGCAGCCGCCGCGTGGCGAGGGCCTGGTCCCAACCCCCGCCGCGCAGCAGCCAGGCGACGGCGAGCTGGTCGACGACCGGCGAGCCGAGGTCGAGGTAGGCGCGCGCGGACACCAGCTGCCGGACGACGTCGGGCGTGGAGCGGACCCAGCCGATGCGCAGGCCCGCCCACACCGCCTTGCTGGCGGAGCCGACGGTCATGACGGTGCCGCCGCGGTCGAAGGCGGCCATCGGGCGCACACCGGGCTCGTCCCCGTCGAGCGTGAGTTCGGCCATGGTCTCGTCGGCGACGACGACCGTCCCGGCGGCGCGGGCGGCCTCGACCAGTTCGCGCCGCTCGTCGTCGCCGACGAGCGTGCCGGTGGGGTTGTGGTAGTCGGGCATGACGTACGCCATGCGCGGGGCGGCGTCCCGCAGGACGCGGCGCCACGCGCCCATGTCCCAGCCACCGAGGCCCTCGCGCAGAGCGACGGGGACCAGTCGGGCGCCGGTCTCGCGGAAGAGCTCCAGGACGTTGGCGTAGCTGGGCGACTCGACGGCGACGCGCTCGCCGTGCCCGGCGACGCGGCGGGCGGTGGCGCCGATCGCGCCCATCGCCCCGGTGGTGACCATGATCTGCTCGGGCATGGTCGGCACCCCGCGTGCGGTGTAGCGGTCGGCGATGGCCTCGCGCAGCACGGGCAGCCCGGCCGGGAAGTCGCCGTGGGTGGCGGCGTAGGCGGGCAGCTCGGCGAGGGCGCCCTCCATGGCCTGGGTGAGCCACGGCTCGGGCGCGGGCAGGGCGGCGCAGCCGAGGTCGATGACGGAGCCGGCGGCGTCCGGCGGGAGGGGTTCGAGGCCGCGGGTGGGGAGCACGTGCCCGTCGGGGATCGCGGTCCAGCTGCCGGCGCCGCGCCGCGAGCGGGCGAAGCCCTCGGCGCGCAGCGCCTCGTACGCGGCCGCGACCGTGGTGCGGCTCACCCCCAGCGCGAGGGCCAGTTCGCGTTCGGCGGGCAGCCGGGCGGCGACCTGGACGCGGCCCTCCAGGACGAGCAGCCGCACCCCGTCGGCGAGCCCGCGGTAGGCGGGGAGCCTGCGGCCGCCCGCGGCCGCCTGCGGTCCGGGCGACAGCAGTCTGGCCAGATGCGCGGCACTCACCGACGCGGTCCACTGCGACATGAAATTCAGTCCACCTTCCGCGAATTGGCCCTGGAGAAGCTCTGCTTACGAGCCACAGAGTGTCATGCGTATCCGTATGACCACCATCCGGGGGGCTCCTTTGTCACCAGTACGCCTGTTTCCTCCGTCCCGGCTCGGGCGGCTCGTGGCGGGCCGCGGCCCGCTGCCGGTGGCCCGCCTCGTCATGCTGTACGCCGGGCTGCTGCTGTACGGCGCGACCGACGGGCTGATGATCCGCGCGGATCTGGGACTGGACCCCTGGGATGTCTTCCACCAGGGCCTGTCCCGGCACACCGGGATCGCCATCGGGAACGTCTCGATCATCGTCGGCGCGGTGGTGCTGCTGCTGTGGTGGCCGATCCGGCAGCGGCCCGGCCTCGGCACGGTGTCCAACGTCTTCCTGGTCGGCGGCGCGATCGACGTGACGCTCGCGCTGGTGCCGCACGTCGAGGCACTGGGCGGGCGGATACCGCTGCTGGTGGCGGCGGTGGTGGGCAACGGCGTCGCGACGGGCCTGTACATCGCCGCCCGCTTCGGGCCCGGCCCGCGCGACGGCCTGATGACCGGGCTGCACCGCAGGACGGGCCGCTCGCTGCGGCTGATCAGGACCGCGATCGAGCTGACGGTGCTGGCGGTCGGCTTCGTGCTGGGCGGCGGCGTGGGGGTGGGGACGGTGCTCTACGCGCTGGCGATAGGACCGCTGGCGCAGTTCTTCCTGCGCGTTTTCGGCGGCCTGGAGCCGGGTACGGAACCCTCCGCCGCAGCGGCCGGGTCCGCCGCGCGGGAGCACGTGATGGCGGACACGATTTAGCCCCCGGGCACGCGGACGGGTAGTGTACGCGGTTGGCCCTCCGGCTTGACCGTTACTGCACACAAAAGATATGACAAGACCGGGTGACATCTTGTCCCGGATGTGACAAAACGGGCATCGGCGGGTACAAACAGGGGCGACACGACGGGCGACGCATCTCCCACTTCGGGAATCTTCACCGCCGACCGGACGTTGACCGGATGACGACGACAGCGACACCTGTCCTGTGGGCGACCAAGCCCGGGAGGCACGATTCATGAGTGAGCGAGCTCTCCGCGGCACGCGACTCGGGGCCACCAGCTACGAGACCGACCGCGGCATCGATCTGGCCCCGCGCCAGACCGTTGAGTACGCATGCCGGAACGGCCATCGATTCGAGATGCCGTTCTCGGTCGAGGCCGAGATTCCGCCGGAGTGGGAGTGCCGCGCCTGCGGCCAGACCGCACTGCTGGTGGACGGCGAAGGCCCGGAAGAAAAGACGACCAAGCCCGCGCGCACGCACTGGGACATGCTCATGGAGCGGCGCACGCTCGAGGAGCTGGAGGAAGTGCTGGCCGAACGGCTGGCCGTGCTGCGTTCCGGCGCCATGAACATCGCGGTGCACCCGCGGGACAACCGCAAGACCGCCTGACCCGACCCGACGCCCCGGGGAACCACCCGGGGTCCCCGGACTCCCCGCCCGGCGCGGGACGCGACGCCGCGTCCCCCGGCCGGGCGGTCGTGTGTCCGCGTACGGGTGAGTCCGGGAGTGAGTCTGCTCACATCCGCGCCCCCGCCTCGCGCTCGCGCGACGGGGGCGCCCTCATGAGCCGGGGGCTCAGCGGTCGTGCCGGGGGGCTCAGCGGTCGTGCTGGTGGTCGACGACCTCGCCCTGGATGACCTTGCCGTCCGGGCGGTGCATACGGGCCTGCTCACCGGCCTGCTGCGCCTGCTGGAAGAGGTCGCCGATCGAACCGGGCCCGGCGTCCGGGTGGCGCCGCAGCGAGCGACGGGCCAGCCGTTCGGCGAGCGATCCGGCGAGCCTGCGGGTCGGCGGGAAGAGCAGCACCAGGCCCACGGCGTCGGACAGGAATCCGGGGATCATCAGCAGCAGCCCGCCGAGCATGTGCAGGCCCGTGCGCCCGCCGCCCGCGGGAGGCGGCACCGGCGCCCCCTCCCCCGGACCGCCGCCGGGCACCTGCACGGCGGCCGTCAGATTCCGCCAGGCGCTGCGCCCGGCACGCTTGACGGCCGCGGCGCCCAGCACGAAGCCCGCGATGACGCACAGCAGCACGACGAGGCCGCTGGTGGCCGACGCCACCACCGTCATGAGCCAGATCTCCAGCACGGCCCACGCCGCCACCACCAGGGGCACCACGGTACGGGCGCGGGAGCGCCGCTGCGGCTGCCGTGGCGGCTGCTGCCCGGGCTGCGGTCGGACGGGGCGCGAGGAACTCGTCGTCATAGCTCAAGTGTGCCAAAGAGCAGGTAAAGCCCGGGTCGGTGGCCCCGCCCGCGATGGACGGCGGGACCGCGGCGCGGCCACGATGTGCGGCGTGACGAACTCCGCGCCCGGCGCGCAGCCCGAGCGGCAGCCGGCACCCGCCCCCGCACCGCCGCCCGCACGGCCCGCGGAGGCCGCCGAGGGGCCCGCGGCGGCGCTTGTACCGGCCTGGCGCCGGGTCACCCGCGGGGAGCCGCGGTGGGCCTCCACCTCGACGGTGCTGGCCGTGGTGGTGATCCAGTTCGCGCTGCCCGCGCGGCTCTCGGTGCACCCGCGGTGGCTGATGCCGGTGGTGGAGCTGGCGCTGCTGGTCGCGCTGGTCGCGGGCAACCCGCACCGCATCGAGCGCTCCTCCCGGACCTACCGGATGCTGGAGCTGGCCCTCACGCTCGCGATCGGCGGCGCGAACGCCTACGGGGCCGTACGGCTGGTCGCGGGCCTCGTACGCGGCACCGAGGGCGGCTCCGCGGGCCCGCTGCTGCTGACCGGCGGGGCGATCTGGCTGATCAACATCGTGATCTTCGGGCTGCTGTACTGGGAGCTGGACCGCGGCGGCCCCGCCGCCCGTGCGCAGGGCGAGCGGGACGTCCCCGACTTCCTCTTCGTCCAGATGCAGGTGCCGGAGATGGCGCCGGCCCACTGGGAGCCGGCTTTCTTCGACTACTTCTACCTGTCGTACACCAACTCCACCGCCTTCAGCCCGACCGACGTCATGCCGCTGACGCGGTGGGCGAAGGCGCTGATGCTGGCGCAGTCCGCGGTGTCGCTGCTGACCGTGGTGCTGGTGGTCGCGCGGGCGGTGAACATCCTGCAGTAGCCGCCGGGCGGCCGTCAGGGCGTCTGCGACTCCCGCTCGGGCGAGGCGTCGGCGGCGGCGGGGCCGGCCTGCTCGGGCACGGAGACCGCGCCCTCCGCGGGCCGCGCGGCGGCGGGGGCGTCCGGAGCGGCCGCGTCGGGCCTGCGGCCGGTGAGCTGCCCGGCGCGCGAGCTGACGCCCCAAGCGGTGACCCGCAGGAACGCTTCGGCGACGATGTTGCGGCTCATCTTGCTGTCGCCGCGCTCCCGCTCGACGAAGGTGATCGGCACCTCGATGACGTGGAAGCCCGCCTTGACCGCGCGCCAGGCGAGGTCGACCTGGAAGCAGTACCCGGCGGAGGCCACGTCGTCCATGCCGAGGCCCAGCAGGGTCTCCTTGCGGAAGGCGCGGTAGCCGCCCGTCACGTCCCGCAGCGTCACACCGAGCATCAGCCGGGAGTACGTGCTGCCGCCGCGGGAGATGAACTCACGGCTCTTGGGCCAGTTCACGACCCGGCCGCCGGGAATCCAGCGCGAGCCGAGCACCAGGTCGGCGCTCTTCAGCGCGGTGAGCAGGCGCGGCAGCTCCTCGGGCTGGTGGGAGCCGTCGGCGTCCATCTCGACCAGCACGTCGTAGCCGTGGTCGATGCCCCAGCGGAAGCCCGCGAGGTAGGCGGCGCCCAGGCCCTCCTTGCCCTTGCGGTGCATGACGTGCACCGCGGGGTCGGCCGCCGACAGCTCGTCGGCGAGCTTGCCGGTGCCGTCGGGGCTGTTGTCGTCGGCGACGAGGATCTCGGCCTCCGGCACCGCGGCCCGCACCCGCCGCACGATCGGCACGACGTTCTCGGCCTCGTTGTAGGTCGGGATGATGACCAGGACCTTGCCCAGCGGGCCGAAGGTCCGCTGCTCGCCGTCGTTCACTGCTGCTCTTGCCCTTTCGCCGTGCGGGTGCGCTCGCGCCTGCCGAGCGCGACGGCAGCCGCACAGGACAGGAGCCCCACCATAGCGAGAGTCCACTCGGGTGCCGCACCGACGCGATCGGCCGTCGTCGTGCCGTCGCGCAGCGGGATGTCGGCGTCGAGCACCGTCTGCGTGAATTCCTTGCTGCGCTGCTCGATCTTGCCATCAGGAGCGACGATCGCGCTGATTCCGCTGGTCGCGGCGGTGACGATGGCCCGGCCGTGCTCGATCGCGCGCAGCCGGGACATCGCGAGCTGCTGCTCGGGCTGCCCGGTCTCGCCGTAGGTGGCGTTGTTGGTCTGGACGACGATGGCGCGGGCGCCGGCGTTCACGGTGTCGCGCACGATGCTGTCGTAGGCGACCTCGAAGCAGATCACGTCGCCGAGCCGGGCCGGGCCGATCTGCAGCACACCCGTCGTCCTGCCGGGGTAGAAGTCGCGCGGGATCTCGTCGAGCCGGCTGATGACCTTGGTCAGCTCCTTGCGGAAGGGCACGTACTCGCCGAACGGCACCGGGTGCTGCTTGGTGTAGTGCGCGCCGGGGCCCTTCACCGGGTCCCAGACGATGCCCTCGTTCTGCACGTGGTCGGCGTCCGGCCCGTCCACGAGCACCCCGACCAGGACGGGGACGCCGACCGCCCGCACCGCCTCGGTGATCTTGTCGTACGCGGCCGGGTGGCTGAAGGGGTCGAGGTCGGAGGAGTTCTCCGGCCACAGCACCAGGTCCGGCTTGGGCACCTTGCCCGCCTTGATGTCGGCGGCGAGCTTGAGGGTGGCCTTGACGTGGTTGTCCAGGATCATCATCGGACGGCCCAGGAAGTGCATGCCCGGCTGCTGCACGTTGCCCTGCACCACCGCGATCCGGACGTGGTCCTGGGCATCGGTCGGCACGGGCACCAGCAGCCCGGCCAGCAGCACCGCGGCCGACAGCGCGAGCGCACCGGCCGCGGACAGCGCGGTACGGGCGTCGCGCGGCTGCGGACGCAGCCGGACCAGCGCGAGGGCCGTCGCGGCCAGCAGCGTGCCGCTCAGGGCCACCGCGAAGGACACCAGCGGGGCGCCGCCGAGCGCGGCCAGCGGGGTGAAGGGCGAGCCGGTGTTGGCGAACGCCAGCCGCCCCCAGGGGAAGCCGCCGAAGGGCAGCCGGTCGCGGGCCAGCTCCTCGGTCACCCACAGGCACGCCGCCCACACCGGCCAGCCCGGCAGCCGCGTCACGGGCACCGTGAACGCGCCCAGCGCGGCGAGGAAGCACGCCTCGATGACCGCGAGCCCGACCACGGCGTCCCAGCCGACGGTGTGCAGCCACTGGAGCAGCCAGATGAAGAACGGCAGCCCGAAGGCGAAGCCCAGCCACGCCCCCTGACGCACCGTCCGGCCGCGCATCAGCAGCGTGAAGGCGGCGACGGCGACGAGCGACAGCGGCCACACGTCGTACGGCGGGAAGGCGGCGGCCAGCGCGAGACCCGCCGCAGCGGCGACGGCACTGTCGCGCCACATCCGGCGGACGAGCGCGGCGAACCGCTGCCGGCGGGTGGGGCGCGAGGCCGGGGCCGGGCCCGGATCCGCGACGGGCCCGCCGTCCACGGCGGAAGCCGGGGGGCGCGCCGGCGCGGCGGCGGAGTCGGAGGGTTCCGGCACGCCGGACTCCGCCGGGGGCGCCGCGCTCGCGGCTTCGGGGCGCAGGCGCACGATCGCGGCCTTCCTGCAGGTGGAGACGGGGTGAAGGCGACCGTACCCCGGGATGGCACCCGGGTGGGCCGCACGTGGGCAAAGCTTCCCACCTCAACCTGTCAGGCCCAAAGCCGCGCCCGCGCGGAGCGCGCCGCTGCGGAACGGGCCCGGACACCCTTCGGGCCGACCCGGGGCGCGCTGGCTGCGCGTCCGCCGAGGCCGTTGTCTACTGGGCGTCCGGGCCCTTCCCGGGTCCCACCTGCCGATCGGGCGGTGCTCACCCTCCGTACCCTCACGGGCGGAGAGGGCCACTGGCGAGCCGCGTTCCGCGTCGAGCGCGCTGGACCTGGCTGCCAGTGGCGGCGTGCACGTGCGGCGCGACGCCCCACGGCCCAGCGGCGGTCGACGCCCTCGCGAGTACCCCCGGTCCGGCGTCCTGTGGTGGACTTCGCCGAACCTACTCGCCCTCGACGGGCAACTGTCAACAGCCCTTTGACCTGCGGAGTTTCACCAAATCAGCAGGTCAGTGCGGACCGGCCCGGGGCGCTGCGACACGCCGCTGACCGGCCAGGGCACACCGTTCGGCCGCATCCGGCGGCGCCCGCGGTCACCCGTTCGGCCGCTCGTGGACCGTACGGCCGCCGACGACCGTGCGCAGCGCCACCGGCAGCGCGCCGCCCGGGGTCAGGTCCGGCAGACCGGGCACGCCCGAGCGCGGGTCCGTGGACCAGTTGGCGACCCGCTCGTCGGGCGCCTGGACGACCAGGTCGCCGACGCTCCACACGGCGTAGTCGGCGGGCGCGCCCGGCACCAGCACGCCCGCGTCGTCCCGCCCCGCCGCACGCCAGCCGCCGCGGGTGTGGGCGGTGAAGGCGCCGCGGGCGGAGATGCGGTGCGCGGCGGTGCGGTGGAAGGCCGCGGCCCGCACCGCGCCCCACGGGTCCAGCGGGGTGACGGGGCTGTCCGAGCCCAGCGCGAGCGGTACGCCCGCGCGGCTCAGCGCGGCCAGCGGGTTGAGGGCCGCGGCGCGCTCGGCGCCCAGGCGCTGCGCGTACATGCCGTCCGGGCCGCCCCAGGTGGCGTCGAAGGCGGGCTGCACGGACGCGACGAGGCCGAACTCGGCGAAGCCGGCGATCGCGTCCGGCGAGAGCAGCTCGGCGTGCTCCACGCGGTGCCGCAGCGCCCGCACCCGGTCCAGGCCCGCGTCCGCCGCGGCGGCCCGTACGCCCGCCACGACGGTGTCCACGGCGGCGTCGCCGATCGCGTGGAAGCCCGCCTGCACCCCCGCCCGGGTGCACAGCAGCAGGTGCCGGGCGACGGTCTCGGCGTCCAGGTACGCCACGCCCGTGCTGCCCGGCGCGTCCGCGTACGGGGCGTGCAGATGCGCGGTGTGCGAGCCGAAGGAGCCGTCGACGAACAGGTCGCCCGCGGCGCCGGCCGCACCGAGGTCGCGCAGCCGCTCCAGGTCCGCGGGGCCGCTCACCGGCTCGGCCCAGTAGCCGAGCACCCGCGGGCCCCCGCCCCGCGCGGCGAGCGCGAGCAGGGCCGTCAGGTCGTCCTGCGAGGAGATCTCCGGGCCCGCGCACTCGTGGACGGCGCCGATGCCCTGCGCCGCCGCGTGCCGCAGCGCCGCCCGCTGCGCCGCGTCGCGCTGCGCGGGCGTCACGGCGGCGTACGCGGCCCCGCGCACGGCGTGGTGCGCGTCGCGCGTCAGCGGCGCCTGCGGGTCGTGGCCCGCGCGTCCCGCGAGGTCCGGTACGAGGGCGGCGAGCGCGCTCGTGACGGCCGCGGAGTGCACGTCCGTGCGGGACAGGTACAGGGGGCGGCCGCCCGCCGCCGCGTCCAGCTCCGCGCGGGTCGGCGGCCGGCGCTCCGGCCACGCCGTCTCGTCCCAGCCGTGCCCGAGCAGCACCCGGTCCGCCGGGTGCGCGGCGGCGTGCGCGGCGACCCGCTCCAGCGCCTCCCGCAGGCTGCCGCAGCCCGTGAGGTCCAGCCCCGTCAGGGCCAGGCCGGTGGACGTGACGTGCACGTGCGCGTCGGTGAACGCGGGGGTGACGAGGGCGCCGTCGAGGTGGACGATCTCGTCCACGCCGTCGGCGAAGGAGTCGGCCGCGCATTCGCCGCCGACCCAGGCGACGGTGTCGCCCTCGACGACCATCGCGGTCGCGAACGGGTCCGCGGGGCTGTAGACGAAGCCGCCGCGCAGCATGAGGGTCCGCATGCCGCTGGGCTGGTCCTGGGTCTGGGGCTGGGGCTGGGGCTGGGTGGTGGAGCTGGGGCGCATCCCCCCAGTCTCCCCCGTCCCGGCGTCCGCCCCGGCCGCGGGGTACGCCCCGGGCTGCCCCTTGCGGTGGCGTTCGCGATCCTCTGCCGGTGGTGGGCTGAGCGCGCAGTTCTCCCCCACCGGCAGACGGTCGCGCGGGCCACCGCAAGAGGCACCCCGGGGCGCCCCCCTACATCCGCGGAGGGCGCGACTCGTACGGGGTGGAGAGGACGACCGTCGTGCGGGTCGAGACGCCCGCGAGGGTGCGGATCCGCGCGAGGAGGTGTTCGAGCTCGCTCGGCGTGCCCACCCGCACCTTGAGTATGTAGTTCTCGTCACCCGCCACGGAGTGGCACGCCTCGATCTCCGCGACGTCGGCGAGCCGTTCGGGGATGTCGTCCGGCGCGCTGGGGTCGAACGGCTTGACGGAGATGAAGGCGGTCAGCGGCAGCCCGACGGCCTCCGCGTCGACGATCGCGGCGTACCCGCGGATCACCCCGCGCTGCTCCAGCCGGCGGACCCGCTGGTGGACCGCCGACGTGGACAGACCGGTCGCCTTGCCGAGGTCGGTGTAGCTCATGCGCCCGTCGGCCATGAGCAGTTCCACGATCTGCCGGTCCAGCTCTTCCACAGCCGACGACCTTACCGTTCCGCCGGGGATTTCGGTCATCCGCGGAGCATACGGTCGAGGAAGGCGTTGGAGAAGGTGCCCGCGGGGTCGGTCGCGGCGACGCGCGCGGCGAAGTCGTCCATCCTCGGGTAGCGGGCGCGGACCTCGGCGGGGTCGGTGGTGAAGAGCTTGCCCCAGTGCGGCCGGGCCGCGTAGGGCGCGAGCGCGGCCTCCAGCGGGGCGAGCACGGCCAGGACGGCGGCGGTGTCCTTGACCCAGGTGAAGTGCAGTCCGACGGTGTCGCGGCCGTACGCGGGGCTGAGCCACAGCCGGTCGGCGGCGATGGTGCGGATCTCGCAGATCTGCAGCGCGGGCGCGATGGTGTCGCGCATCGCGTCGAGCGCGGCGAGCGCGGCGGTGGCGTGCGCGCGCGGCACGAGGTACTCGGACTGGATCTCCTCGCCGTTGCTGGGCGTGAAGCCGGGCCGGAAGTGCGGCAGCCGCTCGTGCCAGGGCCCGGGGACGTCGAACTGCTCGGTGCAGTGCACCGGGTCGACGCCGGGCACCGGGTGCAGCTTGGTCGGCGCGGGCTCGGCCCACGGGAAGTCGGCGTCGGGGGCGTCGGCGAGCTGCTTGAGCCAGACCTGGGTGAAGCGCGGGCCGCGCCAGTCGGTGAAGAGGCTGACGCTGTACGCGGCCGAGGTGATCGCGTCGAAGTGCTCGACGGCGTCGGCGAGGTCGAGGCCGGTGCGGACCTGCTGCCGTACGGCGAAGTCGGGCCGCAGGTCGAGGGTGAGGTGGGTGACGACGCCGAGCGCGCCGAGGGCGACGACGGCGCCGTCGAAGGTGTCGGGGTCGGCGGCGCGGCTCATGGTGTGGATGGTGCCGTCGGAGGTGACGAGGTCGAGGCCGGAGACCGCGGTGGCCAGCGAGCCGTTGCGGTCGCCGGAGCCGTGGGTGCCGGTCGCGACGGAGCCGGCGACGGAGATGTGCGGCAGCGAGGCCATGTTGGGCAGCGCCCAGCCGTGGGCGTGCAGGTGCGCGGCGAGGTCGGCGTAGCGCACACCGGCGGCGACCCGCACGGTGCGGGCGGCGGTGTCGATGTCGATCTCGGGCGGCAGCGCGGAGGTGTCGATGAGGGTGCCGTCGGTGTCCGCGATGTCGCTGAAGGAGTGGGCGCTGCCGAGC
Source organism: Streptomyces sp. NPDC021224 (assembly GCF_044332905.1). Taxonomy (NCBI): domain Bacteria; kingdom Bacillati; phylum Actinomycetota; class Actinomycetes; order Kitasatosporales; family Streptomycetaceae; genus Streptomyces; species Streptomyces sp. NPDC021224. The sequence continues at coordinate 336,273 of NZ_JBIRPW010000004.1, forward strand.
GCCTTGGCCCGGCGGCTGCCGGCGACGGCGGACCGCAGTTCCGCCACGGTGGCCGGGCGTCGTACTTCGGCCGCCGAGAAGGTCAGGTTCCCCGCCCAGTTGGTTCGCATCACGTCACGCTTCCGATCCCGCGGGACCCGTCCTGGCCTCGCCTGTTGGCACTGTATCCGGCCGGTTGGCAAGGCGCCGCGCGGGGGCTCACGGGGGTGCGCGGGCGCACGCCGGGGGCGCATGAACCGGCCAACCGCGGGAATGTGACGAAGCACACACCGGATGGACCGGTCCGCCCGCTATGGCGTGGTTACCCGCGTAGCGCGGCGGGAAGTGCTCGCTATGGCCTGAGGCGTGACGCCCGGCCGACCCGTTGGAGGGGCACTCACCCGAGGGGGACACGCACCATGCGTCATCACGTGCGCCGCAGTCGCAGCGAGCGGACCGCTCCCGCGTTCGAGGAGGGCCACGAACGCGGCCCGACCCCGGCCGCCGGCCTTACGGACGCCGACGCGTCCGACGACCTGATGGACATCTTCGCCGCCGAGGCTGAAGCCGGCGTCGAGGACGTCCTCGACGAGGACACCGCGGACGTCGTCCGGCTGTCCTGCCCCGGCTGCGGGCGGCCCATCGCGGTCCTCGCGGACGAGGACCGCCTCCCGCAGCACGCGCTGTGCCCGACGCCGTGGAATCCGTTCGGCCTGACGGTGTGCGACGGTTCCGGCCGCGCGGTCGCCGAGGCCGGCCCGGTCGCCGTCGGCGCCGCGGACCGCCGGCCGGACCTGGCCGTGCTGCTCACCCTGCCCGCCGGGCTGGACTGGCGCACCCAGCCCTTCTCGCACGTCGGCGGCCCCGAGTCGCGCCCCGTCCACCTGCCCCCGCAGGGGCTCGCGGCCTAAGGCCCGCGGTCGGGCCGGCGCCTCCGACGCCGGCCCCCGCTCCCATCGCCGCGCCGCGGCTCAGCGGCGGGATTCCGGTCCCGCCAGGTGGCGGGCGACGACCATCCGCTGGATCTGGTTGGTGCCCTCCAGGATCTGCAGCACCTTCGCCTCCCGCAGGTAGCGCTCCAGCGGGAAGTCGGCGGTGTAGCCGTATCCGCCGAGCAGCTGGACGGCGTCGGTGGTCACCCGCATCGCGGTGTCGGTGCAGAAGAGCTTGGCCATCGCGGCCTGCGCGGAGAAGGGCTCCCCGGCGTCCCGCAGCCGCGCGGCCGACAGGTAGAGGGCGCGGCCGGCCTCCACTCCGGTCGCCATGTCGGCGAGCATGAAGCGCAGTCCCTGGAAGTCGGCGACCGGCCTGCCGAACTGCTGCCGCTCCAGGACGTAGCCGAGTGCCGCGTCCAGCGCGGCCTGGGCGACGCCGATCGCGCACGCGGCGATGCCGAGCCGTCCGGAGTCCAGGGCGCCGAGGGCGATGGCGAAGCCCTGGCCGAGGTCGCCGATCCGGCGGGCGTCGGGGACGCGTACCCCGTCGAGGTGCAGCTGCGCGGTCGGCGAGCCCTTCAGGCCCATCTTCCGCTCGGGCGGGGCCGCGGACAGCCCCGCGGTGTCGGCGGGTACGAGGTACGCCGAGATGCCGTGCGCGCCCTCGCCGCCGCTGCGGGCCAGCACGGTGTAGAAGTCGGCGACCCCGCCGTGGGTGATCCAGGCCTTGGTGCCGTCGAGGACCCAGTCGTCGCCGTCCCGGGCCGCGCGGGTGCGCAGGGCCGCGGCGTCGGAGCCGGAGGTGGGCTCGGACAGGCAGTAGGCGCCCAGCAGGCCGCCGCCGAGCATCGCGGGCAGGTGCTCGGCGCGCTGCTCCTTGGTGCCGTAGTGCGCGAGGGCGTGGCAGGACAGGGTGTGGACGCTGACGCCCATGCCGACGGTCAGCCGCGCGGCCGCGAGCTCCTCCAGCACCTGGAGGTAGACCTCGTAGGGCTGGCCCCCGCCGCCGTACTCCTCCGGGTAGGGCAGGCCGAGCAGTCCGGACTCGCCGATCAGGGTGAAGACCTCGCGCGGGAAGCGGCCCGCCTCCTCCTGCGCCGCCGCGGCGGGGGCGATCTCGCGCTGGGCCAGTTCCCGGGTGAGCGCGAGCAGGTCGCGCGCCTCCTCGGTGGGCAGTTGGCGGGACACCGGCTGCGGGCCGTACTTCTGCATGGCGGCGCACTCCTCCCGGTCGGGGGCTACGGGGCGGGCCGCCGTGGGTGGGCGGTTCCGTCCGATGGGCATACCCGGCTGCCGCCCTCCCGTACCGGATCACGGCACGGGCTGATCGACGAGACCGGCGCGTTGGAGTATGCCGGACGCGGCGGCGCACGTCACCGGTGCGCCGACGCCGGACGCGGGCCCGGGTGAAGATCCGCGGGTTTCCGGAACGGCGGGGCCGGGCGGGGCGCGCCGTCGTACGCTCGGCCCATGGAGAGGCTGCAAGCCGGAGACCCGCGGTCGATCGGCGGATATCCCTTGTTCGCGCGGCTCGGGGCGGGCGGGATGGGGCAGGTGTTCCTCGCCCGGACCCCGGCGGGCCGGGCTCTGGCGCTGAAGACCGTTCGGCCGGAGTTCGCGCTCGACCCCGGCTTCGGCGCCCGGTTCGCCCAGGAGATCCGCAACGCCGACCGGGTGCGCTCGCCGTGGACGGTCGCGGTGGTCGACTTCAGCCCGCCCGGCAGCGGCCCGCAGTGGCTGGCGACCGAGTACGTCCCGGCGCCGTCGCTCTCCGACCGGGTCGCCGCCCACGGCCCGCTGCCCGCGCGGGCGGTGACCGCGCTGGCCGCCGAGCTGTGCGGGGCGCTGCGGACCGTCCACGAGGCGGGGCTCGCGCACCGCGACGTCAAGCCGTCCAACGTGCTGCTGGCCGGGCGGCGCCCGCTGCTCATCGACTTCGGCATCGCCCGCGCGGCGGAGGACACCCGGCACACCAGCACCGGCGGGATGATCGGCTCCCCCGGCTACATGGCGCCCGAGCAGGCCACGGCGGGCTCGGCGGCCGAGCCGGGCGACCTCTTCGCGCTGGCCGCGGTGCTGGTGTACGCGGCCACCGGGCACGGGCCCTTCCAGCACCCCGGCGAGGAGGTCTCCGCGCCGGCGCTGCTCTACCGGGTGGTGCACGAGGACCCGGACCTGGACGGTGTGCCCGCCGAGCTGCTGCCGATGCTCCGCGCGTGCCTGGCCAAGAGCCCGGCGGAGCGCCCCGACGCCCGGACCGCCGCCGAGCTGCTGCCCGGCGGCGGTGCCACCGGCGGGTGGTCCGCGGCCGCTTCGGAGCTGGCGGCGGACCTGGCGGCCCGGGAGGCGCAGACCCGGGCGGCGCTGGGCGCGGCGCCCGCCGCGGACCTCGGCCCCTCGCCGTACGGTCCGGGCACCACGGCGTACCCGACCGGGCCCGCCCCGCACACTGCCCCGCACCCGCAGCCGGTCCGGCCCACGGTCGCGGCCCCGACGGCGGGGCACCCCTACGGCGGCGCGCCCGCCTCCCCCGCCACGCCGGGGCGGCTGCGCGCGAACGGCCCGCTGCTCGCGGCGGCCGGCGGCGCGGTGGCGGTCGTGGCGGTGCTGGCCGTGGTGCTCAGCCAGAACCTGGGCACCGGATCGGGCGGCGACGGTGGCTCGGGCGGCGACACGGGCGGCAAGGGCACGGGCAGCACGTCGTCCGGGGCGTCCGCGGCCACCTCCGGTGACCGGCTGCCGGCGGCGTGGGTCGGCACCTGGTACGGCGAGGGTCCGGGGAGCTACTCGCAGGGCAGCAGCTCGGTCAAGGTCACGCTCACCCTGCGGGGCGGCAGCCGCGGCAGCACCGTCGGCAAGCAGGTCAGCAACATCCCCGTACCCGACTCCGGTGTGGACAACGGCTGCACCGAGGACCTGCGGCTCACCGGTGTGCAGGGCGACATGATGACCTTCGAGGCGGTCACCAGCGTGCCCACCGACCGCGATTCCGATCTGCACTGCGCCGACGGCCGCGTCTACACGCTGTCCATGACCGATGCCACGCACCTGCAGCTGGCGCCCGGCTCCACGGCCCCCGGGTCGCCGACCGTCCTGCGGAGGACGAGCTGAGCGGGGCGCCTGTCAGGTGCCGGTGAGCCGCAGTCCCGCCCACAGCGCGGCGGTCGCGGCGACCAGGGTGGGCGGCACGGTGAGCAGCCCCAGCCGGGTGAAGGTGCCGAGCTTCGCGTCCGCCCCGTGGTCGTGCAGCACGCGGCGCCACAGCAGGGTGGCGAGCGACCCGGCGTAGCTGAGGTTGGGCCCGAGGTTGACGCCGATGAGCACGGCGAGCACCGGCCCCGCGCCGCCGGACTCGGCGAGCGGCAGCAGCGCGAGGGTGGCCGGCAGGTTGTTGATCAGGTTGGCCAGCACGGCGGAGAACGCGGCGACCCCGAGCAGCGCGGGCAGGCTGTCGCCGTTCGGCAGCACCGCGTCGGCCGCGTCGGACAGCCCATTGCGCACGACCGCCTCGACGACGACGCCGAGCGCCAGCACGAACAGGCAGAACAGCGGCCCGGCCGCCTTGACCAGGCCGGGCACGGTGGCCCGCCCGCGGTACAGGGCGCGCACCCCCAGCACCAGCGCGCCGCCCAGCGCGGCCCAGGCCGGGTTGATCCCGGCGAGCGAGGTGACGGCGAAGCCTGCCAGCGTCAGGCCGAGCACCACGAGGGTGACGACGGGGACGGCGGGCGGCTCGCCGCGCTCCGGCGGGTGCTCGACGACCGCGAGGTCGGCGGCGAAGAAACGGCGGAAGACGGCGTACTCGATGCCGACGGCCAGCAGCCAGGGCACCGCCATGAGCAGCGCGAAGCGGGTGAAGGTGATGCCCGCGGCGGTGAAGGCCAGCAGGTTGGTCAGGTTGGACACCGGCAGCAGCAGGGAGCCGGAGTTGGCCAGGTGCGCGCACGCGTAGACGTGCGGGCGGGCGCGCGCCCCGGCCCGTGCGGCGGTCGCGATGACGACGGGGGTGAGGAGCACGACCGTGGCGTCCAGGCTGAGCACCGCGGTCACCACGGCGGCGACGGCGAAGACGCCCGCGAGCAGCCGCTGCGGGCGCCCGTGGCAGGCCTGCGAGATGGCGTCGCCCGCGGCGGTGAAGAGCCCGTCGTCGGCGCACAGCTCGGCGAGCACGAGCACCGCGGCGAGGAAGCCGACGACGGGTGCCAGTTCGCGGATCTGGTGCCAGGCTGCGGAGAGCGGCACGGCCCCGACGGCGGTCAGCAGCACCGCGGCGGGCACCGCGGCGGCGGCTTCCGGCCAGCCGTGCGGGCGCAGCACGGCGAAGCCCAGGACGAGCAGCAGCGCGGCCACGGACAGCGTCTCTGCGGCTGCGGTGCTCAGCGGAACTCCCTGGTGCGGATGACGGCGTACCAGGGGATTTCATCACAGCCGGGGGCGGTGCCCGGACAGCGCCGCCGTGCCGCGAGCCGGTGCCGCGTCAGGCGCGTCAGCCGGCGTCGGCGAGGGTGAGCTTGTGCAGCCGGTCGGCGGGTCCGGCCTTGCCGTAGTACCAGCCCTGGGCGGTGTCGCAGCCCAGCGCGCGCAGGTGGTCGGCCTGGACGCGGGTCTCGACGCCCTCGACGGTGACGGTGAGGCCGAGGGCGTGCGCGAGGGTGACGACACACTCGACGATCTTGAACTCCATCGGGTCGGCCGGCTTGCACCGCATGCCGCGGGTGAAGGCGCGGTCGAGCTTGAGCACGCTGACCGGGAGCCAGCGCAGCGAGGCGAGGTTGGAGTAGCCGGTGCCGAAGTCGTCCAGCGCTATGGCGACCCCGAGGTCGGCGATCCGCCGCAGCGGTTCGAGGGCGTCCTTGTCGGCGCCGATCAGGGCGCTCTCGGTCACTTCGAGGCACAGCGCGCTCGGCTCCAGGCCGCTCTCGCCGAGGACCGCGGCGACGTCGGAGACCAGGCCGCGGTGGCCGAGCTGCACGGGCGAGAGGTTGACGTTGATCCGGGGCGGCGGCCCCGGGCAGTGCAGGTCCTGCCGCCACTCCTGGGCCTGCCGGACGGCCTGCTCCAGCACCCAGCGCCCGAGCGGCACGATCTGCCCGGTGCTCTCGGCGAGCGGGATGAACCGGTCGGGCCCGAGGACGCCGTGCACCGGGTGGCTCCACCGCACCAGCGCCTCGGCGCCGAGCACGGAGTTGTCCTCCAGCGCGATGAGCGGCTGGTACTCCACGAAGAACTCGTGGTGGCGCAGCGCGCTGGGCAGCTGGTTGGTCAGGCCGTGCCGGGTGATGGCACGGGCGTCGGCGTCCGCGTCGGCGACCTCGTAGCGGTTGCCGCCGCGCTCCTTCGCGCGGTACATCGTGATGTCGGCGCTGCGCAGGATGTCGGCCGGGCCGCGGCCGCCGACCGGGCCGTGCACGATGCCGAGGCTGCCGTGCACGGTGAGCTGGCGGTCGTCCAGCAGGACCGGGGTGGACAGCGCGCCCAGGATGCGCGCGGCCAGGTCGGTGACGGCCCGCCGGTCGGGCGGGTCGGCGTACAGCGCCACGAACTCGTCGCCGCCGATGCGCGCGACGAGCTGGTCCGGCGAGGTGACGCACTCGCGCAGCCGGTCCGCGACGGCGAGCAGCAGCCGGTCGCCGACGGCGTGGCCGAGGCTGTCGTTGACGGCCTTGAAGCCGTCGAGGTCCAGGTAGCACACGCCGATCTGGCGGGACGGCCCGTCGGCGGGCTCCTCCAGGGCCTGGTCGAGGCGTTCGAAGAACAGCGCCCGGTTGGGCAGCGCGGTGAGCGCGTCGTGGGTGGCCTGGTGGCGCAGCCGCTCCAGCAGCCGGCGGCGTTCGGTCACGTCGTCGAGCAGCGCGAGCTGGTAGCGCGGCCGGCCGGCGGCGTCCCGCAGCAGCGACACCTGGACGTCGGCCCACAGCACCGAGCCGTCGGCGCGCGGGTAGGCCTTCTCGATCTGGTAGTGGTCGCGCTCGCCGGTGACCAGTTCGCGGTTGACGCCCTCGGTGTCGGTGGAGTTCTCCGGGTGCAGCCAGTCGGCGGTCCTGCGCTGCCGGATGAAGGACTCGCTGCCGAACATCCGCACCAGGGCCGCGTTGAGCTCCAGGATGGTGCCGTCGAGATCGGCGATGCCGATGCCGACGGCGGCGGTCTCGAAGACCGCCCGGAAGCGGGCCTCGCTCGCGGCGAGCGCGCTCTCCGCCTCGCTCTTGGCGTTGAGGGCGGCGCGCGAGATGGACTCCTGCTCACGCAGGGTGCGTTCGCGCAGCGCGTGGGCGAAGCCGACGGCGACCGCGTGCTGCAGCCGGGCGCAGCGCGCCCGGCACTCGTCGGCGGGCAGGCCCAGCTCGGGACCGGGACCGCAGTAGAGGACGAGGTAGGCGTCGATGACGCCGAGGATGCTGGGCAGCGCCTCGGGGTCGGTGCAGTGCGCGGCGACCAGTCCGGTGCCGACCTGGACGGCCGCGCGCGGCTCGAAGCGCTCGGCGTGCAGGGCGTCGCGCAGCACCGCGGCCAGCGGCAGGAGATGCGCCTCGAACTCCGCCTTGGTCATCGAGGTGGCCGTCACCGGGTAGACCGCCCGGCTCCAGATCGCCGCGAACCGGGCCAGGCTGTCGTCGTCCACCGCCGTCGCCGGGCCCGGTCCGTACCCGGCGAGGACCGGTCGCAGCGTCACGCCTTCAGCCCCACGCCGGACAGCCCGGCCAGTACGGCGGGATCGATGTCGTCCCCGGGCGGGGAGTCGGGGCGCCAGTACGGGAGCGTCACGACACCGGGCTCGAGCAGCTCGAATCCGGTGAAGAAGCGTTCCACCTCCTGCGGCGAGCGCAGGATCAGCGGGGTCCGGGTGCGCCGGTAGATCTTGACGGCCTCGTCCTGGTCCTCGTTCATCTCGGTCTGCTGCGTGCCGTGGGTGACGACCAGCACGCTGCCGGGCGCGAGGGCGTCGCGGAGGGTGGCGACCACGCCGTACGCGTCGTCCTCGTCCTCGGACAGGAAGTGCAGCACCGCGACGAGCAGCAGCGCGACCGGCTGCCCGAGATCCAGCAGCCGCCGGGTCTCGGGGTGGTCCAGGACGCCTCGCGGGTCGCGCAGGTCGGCCGCGGCGATCGTGGCGTGCTTGTTGCCGTCGAGCACCGCCTTGCTGTGCTCGACGGCGACCGGGTCGTTGTCGACGTAGACGACGTTCGCCTCGGGGTTCAGGGCGTGCACGACCTCGTGGACGTTGCCGAAGGTCGGTATGCCCGAGCCGATGTCGAGGAACTGGGTGATGCCGCGGCCCACCGCGTAACGCACCGCGCGGCGCATCATCGCCCGGTTGGCCTGCCCCAGCTTGGGGATGCCCGGCATGGCCTCGATGGCCTTGCGGGCCGCGTCCCGGTCCACCTCGAAGTTGTGCGAGCCGCCCAGGAAGTAGTCGTACACCCGCGACACGCTGGGCACGTTGATGTCGATACCGGGGGGTGCCCAGGAGGGTCGCTCAGTCACGGTGGGAGTCTCCAGGTCGAGGGGCCGGGGTGGACGCGTCCGGAGCAACTGTCGCGGACGGGAGGCCGCTTGTCCCTGTGAGGCTACTGATCGTGTGTTCGGAGCGAAACAACCAACCGGAGACGCTACGTCCGTTTTCGGTCAACAACCACCGGCATGTGCAGGTGCGAAAACGCGCCACGGCGAATTCGCGCAGAGGAAGCGGGCAAGCCCCGTCAAGAAGATGGGCCCGCGGCACCTCACGCCGCGGGCCCTTCAGCGATTTCCGGCCAATCTCCGCGGGCCGGGTGTCGTCACGCTGCGGTCAGCAGGCGCCCTCGTCCTGCCACACGCCCCACTCGCCGGTGGTGCCGGGCTCCTCGTTGGTCGTCCACCACTTGGCCTTCCACAGGTGGCCGTTGTGCGCGACCTCGTTGCCGCCCGTGTAGACCGCGGAGGCGCTCCACTGGGCGGCGGTGCAGGTGCCGCCACCGCCGGGTGAGGTCGGCGGGGTGGTCGGCGGCGTCGTCGGCGGGTTGGTGGGCGGGGTGGCGCCCGCGAACTTCACCGAGAACTTCGCGAACTCCCAGTTGCTCTGCGGCACGCTGCTGCACGTGCCCGAGGTGGTCTGGTTGTCCGGCGGGGTGCACTGCCGGTCCCGGTTGAGGGACCAGAAGGTGAAGCGGGCCATGCCGTGGCTGGTCGCGTAGTCCAGCACGGTCTGGAAGTCCGCCTGGTAGAAGTACTCGCCCGCGTCGCTGCGGCCGTTCATGCCGGAGAAGCCCTCGTGGGCGTACGCCGTCGCGGTGTCCCAGCCGAAGGTGGTCTTCAGCAGGCCGTTGAAGGCGGTGAGCGCCGCGGTCTGGGCGGCGGCGCCGTTGAAGCCGCCGTCGAAGGGCATGATGGAGAAGTTGTTGGGCGTGAAGCCCTGCGACTTGGCCTCGTTGAGCATCTGCTGGCCGAACCAGCCGGTGCCGGCCGCGGTGCCCGCGGTGGTCACCGAGATGTACAGGCCCGGGTTGTTCTGCTGGAGGATCTTGGCCGCGCCGATCTCGTGCGCGACGGCCGCGGTGTTCTCGTACTCCGGCTCCTCCAGGTCGAAGTCCATCGCCTTGAGCTGGTACTTGTTGATGACCTGCTGGTAGGCGGCCGCGGTCGAGGCCGCGTCGGAGCAGGCCTGGCCGAGCTTGGTGCCGCCGTAGCCGCCGATCGAGACGGAGACGTCACCGCCCTTGGCGCGGATCGCGGAGATGACGTTGCCGACCGCGGTGTCGGACGAGACCGCGCTCGTGCCGCTCCATGTCGGCGTACAGCCACCCCCGTTGGGGGCCAGGATGAACGCGAGCTGGAAGGCCTTCAGGCCGGTGGCGTCCATGATCGCGGTCGCGTCCGGCGGATTGTTGTCGGTCGGCATCAGATACGGGGCGGCGGCGTACCACTGGCTGCCCAGGGCGGACGACGCCGCCGTGGCGCCGTTCGCCTGCCCGGCGCCGACCGTGGCCACGGCACCCAGCCCGGCCACGGCGAGCGCGGCGGCGGCCACGCCCGAACCCAGTGCTTGGAGACGCTTCACGTCTGGAACCTCCTGTGGGGGAACGTGCCAGCAGAATCCAGCGCTGACACGAACCCGTCAATGAGTTGGTCCAGACCTTTAGAGCAATCCACAAATTGGTCGAGACCAATTTGTGGCAGAAGCGGCACGTGGGCGCTCCGCGCCGGTAGTTGGGAACATGCCGCTGCCGCGGCGAGGGGCGGCGCGGGCGCCGGGGGCGAAGCAGCACGCGGGCGCTGCCGCGCCAGGCATAGGGAACATGCCGCTGCCGCCGCAGCCGCCGGGCACACCCGCACCGGGGCGAAGCAGCACGCAGGCGACCCGCGCCGGACGGGGGTGACGTGCCGCTGCCGCGGCGCGGGCGGGCGCCGGGGACACCCGTGCCGGGGCGGAGCGGCACGTGGGCGACCCGCGCCGGAAGGTGGTGATGTGCCGCTGCCACGGCGCGGGCGGGCGCCGGGCACACCCGTGCCGGGGCGAAGCAGCACGCAGGCGACCCGCGCCGGAAGGTGGTGATGTGCCGCTGCCACGGCGCGGGCGGGCGCCGGGCACACCCGTGCCGGGGCGAAGCAGCACGCAGGCGACC